>DATNEN010000131.1:0-9451 GCA_035552975.1 Steroidobacteraceae bacterium | reverse complement strand
CTCAGGGTAATGAGCGTGAACGACGAAGCCCTGATGTCTGCGGTCCGCGAGGGGGACCTGGCCCAGCTCGGGCCCCTCTTCGACCGCTATCACGTGCCCCTGTTCGACTTTTTGAGCCGCATGACCGGCAATCGCCAGGTTTCGGAGGACCTGGTGCAGGAGGTGTTCCTGCGCGTCCTGAAGTACCGCGGCACGTATCGCGAGGGGGCCCGTTTCGGGACCTGGATATTCAGTATCGCCCGCAACGTGCGCACTGACTATTTCAGCCGAAGGGAACTCGCCGTGCCGCTTTCCGACGAGGTGCTCGAGGCTCCCGACAACTCTCCCGGGCCTGAAGGCGCGACCGAGATGGAAAGCGAGTCGGGGCGACTTCGCGCCGCGCTCATGAAACTGCGTGAGGACCGGCGCGAATTGCTCATCCTCGCGCGCTATCAGTGTTTGAAACACGAGGCGATTGCGGAGCTGCTCGGCATCGACACCGGTACGGTGAAAGTCCGGGTCCATCGGGCACTGAAGGAGCTTCGTGAAATCTTTCTGGAAATGACGGAGAGGCCGTCATGCGATGTAAAGACATCTCAGCGCAATTTGCTGATTATCTAACCGCCTCGCTCGGGGAGCGCGAGCGCGACGCGCTCGAGAGCCACGTGCGGTCCTGTCCTGCGTGCCAGGAGGAGCTGAGCCGAGCGTCACAGACGTGGCAGCTGCTCGGCGACATTCCCGGTGATGTGCCGGACTCCCGCGCAATGCGCGCTCGATTCGACAGCCTGCTGGCCGAAGCTGTTCGGGATCAGGGCTCGGCCGTGCCGCTCAGGCGCACTGAGCCGCCGCCCGCCCGACACGTGCCGCCCGCTGCGCGCGTGGCTTCCGATGCCACCCACACGTCCTGGGGACGTATCGGCGAATGGTTGCGGCGCCATACCCCTGTCCAGCCGCTGCTGCAGGGATGTGCCGCCCTGCTCGTGTTGCTCGTGGGAATCCAGGTGGGCCGCGGTATCCAGCCACCTCCCTCCTCCGAAGTCCACGAGCTCAGCCAGGAAGTGCGGGACCTGCGGCAGATGGTGACGCTGTCGCTGATGCAACAGCAGTCCGCGAGCGAGCGCCTGAAGGGGGTGAGCTGGAGCAACCAGCTCGATCGTCCCGGAGACGAAGTCGTCACCGCGCTGATCGACACACTGATGCGCGACTCGAACGTCAACGTGCGGCTCGCCAGCATCGATGCCCTGAAACGCTTCGCCGACCGCGAGGCCGTACGTGCTGCAGCCATACGCGCACTCGGTACGCAGAAATCGCCCCTGGTGCAGATGGCGCTGATCGACTTCGTGGTGGAAACGCGGGAGCACTCGGCGCTCGACACGCTGCGCAAGCTGGCCATGGACAGTACGGTCAACGAGGCCGTGCGAACGCGAGCAGCCTGGGGCGTCGACCATCTGGGAGCCACGGCATGAACCCCGCGATCCGTACCGCTCTGTTGTGCGCTACCGCTCTTGCCGGTACCAACGCGACGCACGCACAGGGCCATACCGAGCACTCGTCCATGAAGCAGACGCTGCACTTTGCGGGAACCGCACCCCATACCCTGGAATTGAGAGCCCTCACCGGCTCGATCAGAGTGGAGGCGTACGACGGCCAGGATGTCGAGATGGTCGTCGACAGGTCCGTGATCGCCGATACGGAGGAAGAGCTGCGCGTCGCCGACCGCGAGGTGATCCTGAACACCTCCGACAACGCGGCGACCGTCGGAGGGATCGTCCGGGAGCGCGATCAAGCCGCTTGCGGTGAGCAGTCCCACGATGGCCCGTGGTATCGCCCCGAGCCGCGCTACGAAGTTCGTCTCGACTTTACGGTGCGCGTACCCGCGGACACACGCCTGCAGCTATGCACCATCAATGACGGCCAGGTGACTGTGAAGGGAACGCGCGGCGACTTCTCAGTCCGAAGCGTCAACGGTCCCATCACGATGACAGACATCGCCGGTAGCGGAGAGGCTGCCACCGTGAACGGTCCGGTGCATGTGTCTTTTGTCTCGACACCGCGGGCCGCCTCGCAATTCAAGACGATCAATGGCGACGTGGTGGTGAGCTTCCCGAACAGCCTCGCGGCGGACCTGCGCATGAAGAGCTTGAATGGCGGCCTGTACACGGATTTCGAGGTGCAGACCTTGCCCGCAGAAGCGCTGCACACCGTAGAGAAGCGAGGCGGTATGTCTATCTACCGTACCAACGGATTCACTGCGGCTCGGGTCGGCAACGGTGGACCTGCGCTGACATTGCAAACCTTGAATGGCGATGTGCGCGTGCTGCGCCGCGCCCAATGAGACAGGACACGAGCATGAACATCCAGATACTGACGAGAGCTTGCCTGTGCGCGGGCGTTGCCGCCCTGTGTGCCGGCGCGACATCGCCGGCGGCCCAGACACAACAGGATCCCAACCGGACCACCGTATCCTTCAGCGATCCCTCGCGCCCGGGCTTGCTGCACCTGGCCCTGGTGACCGGCAGCATCGTCGTCAAAGGCGCGGACGTCAAAGAGGTGACGATCGAGACACATGCCCGCCCTGCAGAGGCGGAGCATGGTCCGGGGCGCTGGCGGTTCCACGGCCCGCGGCCTGAGGAGGATCCCGAAGGGGAGGCGCATGGCCTGCATCGTCTGACCCAGCAGCCCGGGCTCAACGTGGAGGAGCAGGACAACCGGATGACCATCAGCGCGCCCAACTTCAATCGCCCGGCGGATCTGCAGATCCAGGTCCCCAGGCGGACGAACCTGGAGCTGTCGACCGTCAACGGCGGCGACATTCACGTCGAGGGCGTGGACGGTGAGCTCGAAGTCAGCAACGTCAACGGCACCATCACGCTCACTGGGATAGGCGGCTCCGTAGTCGCTCACACCGTGAACGGCAAGGTGAGCGCCGCGCTCGCACGCGTCTCCCCGCAGAAGCCGATGGCATTCTCTTCCCTCAACGGCGCCATCGACATCACTCTGCCCGCCGCAACCAAAGCCAATCTCAAGCTGCAAACCGATAACGGGAGCGCTTTCACGGACTTCGATCTGCATACGTTGCCGCAGCCCTCCGACTCAGTCCTCGAGGACACGCGCCAGTCAGGGGGACGCTACCGTCTCAAAGTGAACAAGATCATCTACGGGGCGATCAACGGTGGCGGCCCGGACATCGAGGTACGCACGTTCAACGGAAACATCTACGTACGCAAGGGTTGAGGCTGTGATCCAGGCCCGGCCAAGGCCCCGCACAAGCGCTACATTCGCCCGTCAGCGCTCCAGGAGTGGCCCGGCCGGTGTTGAAGAAAATCGCTGTGAACCAGCTCACAGTCGGCATGTTCGTGCATGGGTTCGAGGAGAGCTGGTTCAAGCATCCCTTCTGGCGCAACCGCTTTGCGATCAAGGACGCCGCCACGCTGCGGGAGATTCAGGCCAGCGGCGTGAAGCACTGCCTGATCGACCTCTCCCAGGGGGAGGATGTGCAGGCCCAGAAGCCGGAGACACCGGCGCCTGCATCGCCTGAGCCGAAGGCGGAGCCGGCGGCGCCGAAACGCGAGCGCGTTCCCTTGTCCGACGAGTTGCAGCGCGCCGCACAGCTGCGCGCGCGCTCTGCCGACACCATGCGCCACATGTTCTCGGAGGTGCGCCTCGGCAATGCCATCGAGCCCTCGGTATGTGCACCGCTGGTCGACGATGTAGTCGCGTCGATCAACCGCCATCCGGACGCACTGCTGAGTCTCGCCCGCCTCAAGACGGCCGACGAATACACCTACATGCATTCGGTCGCCGTATGCGCCCTGATGGTCGCCCTCGGGCGGCAGTTGGATTTCGACGACGCTCAGTGCCGCGAGGCAGGCATGGCGGGAATGCTGCACGATCTCGGCAAGGCCGCCATGCCGCAGGACGTGTTGAACAAGCCCGGCAAGCTGTCGGCGGAGGAGTTCGAGATCATCAAGCAGCACCCGGTGCGCGGCTACGAGATGTTGCGAGCCGGCGGCGCGGTGAGCAAGGCGGTCATGGACGTCTGCCATCACCACCACGAGCGCTACGACGGCACGGGCTATCCCGACAAGCTGGCGGGGGAGCAGATCTCACTGCTGGCGCGCATGGGCGCGGTGTGCGACGTCTACGACGCCGTGACCTCCGATCGCCCCTACAAGGCCGGCTGGGACCCGGCTCACTCGCTGGCGCAGATGGCGAGCTGGAAGGGACACTTCGATCAGAACGTATTCCAGCTGTTCGTCAAAAGCATCGGCATCTATCCGACCGGGTCGCTGGTGCGGATGCGCTCCGGGCGACTCGCGGTCGTCCTGGAGCAGAACTCCGCGGTGCTCACCAGGCCTCGCGTGAAGCTCTTCTTCTCCACCAAGGCCGGCCTGCCACTGAAACCCCAGGTACTCGATCTCGCCGCGGCCCACACCACGGACCAGATCGAAGCGCGCGAACCGCCGGAGAAGTGGAACTTCCCCTATCTCACGGAGCTATGGGACGCCGACGCGGCGTTGAAGCAGGCCTGATCCCGCCAGTCTCACGCGCTGAGCGAAGAGCCGATACTCGACCTGAAGTATCTCGCCCGTGTTGGTATCGATGAGCAGCGTGCTCGGGTGCTGCGCCAAAAATCCTCACGCGGCCGCGGGCGTCATTGCAACTTCCGGAGCGCCGTGGCCATTCGAGTCACGCCGCGCCGAATGGCCTGAGTGTCGCCCACCGCTACCCCTAGTACCAACGCGGGCGGCACGCTGCGTGCGATGGCGAATCTCGACAGGGCAACGGAGTCGACCTCGTGCTCAGCGGCCAGTCGGGCCGCCTGTTCATCGGACCACTCCTCCGGAAGCCACCCCACTGCATGCAGGCCGAGGTGCGTGGGCGCCAGCGTCATCATCCCGTCGAGCTCCGCGGCAACACGCCGCCTCAGCAGGTCGATGCGCTCCGCGCAGACCTCCCGCATGCGCCGCAGATGCCGGGAGAGGTGTCCTCCTGAGATGAAGTCGCAGAGGATCGCCTGATCCAGGGCGGGAGGATGGCGATCGAGCGCCGTCCTGGCGGCCAGGACGGCCGCGTACAAGGGCGCAGGCACCAGCACAAACCCCAGGCGCAGAGTGGGGAACACGCTCTTGTTGAAGCTGTTCATGTAGATCACGCAGCCGCTGGTATCCAGGCTGCGCAGCGCCGCCAGCGGTCGGCCGGAGAATCGGAACTCCCCGTCGTAGTCATCCTCGATCACCCATGCGTTCGCGCGGCGCGCCCATTCCAACAGCCGCTGGCGCCGCGGCAACGAGAGAGTGACCCCCAATGGAAACTGACAGCCGGGAGTGACATACGCCAGCTTCACCGGATGACGTGGCTCGCCAGTCAGACCCGCCTCATCCACCGGAACGCCCACGACCTCGGCGCCGGCTGCACGAAACAGGGCCGTAGCGGCCGGGTAGCCGGGGTCCTCCATCAGAACGCGATCGCCGGGATCGAGTACCACCCGCGCAATCAGATCGAGCGACTGTTGAGTACCGGAGGTGATGATGATCTCCTCCGGAGCACACTTGATTCCGCGTGCCGCCCCCAGATGCGCGGCAATTTCGGCCCGCAACGGCCGCCATCCGCGAGGATCCATATACGTGAGCAATGTCGGGTCCAGGCGACGCAGGCGCCGTGCCGCGATCCGGCTCCAGAGCCGGGCTGGGAAGGCATCCACGGCGGGTTGCCCCAGGCGGAACACCGGTGCAGTGCGGCTGGTGAAAAGCGGCGGAAACGGATTCTTTGCGATCAGGCGACCGCGTGAGGACAAGCCGGCGCGCGAGCGCTCCTCACGAGGGACTCCCCGTTTCGGATCGCGGGCAGCATGGCGCATTCCACTGACGAACGTGCCGCTACCGACAATACTCTCCAGATACCCTTCCGCGACAAGCTGCTCGAACACGGCGACCACCGTGCCGCGTCCGATGCCGTGTTGCCTAGCCACACTGCGCGTGGACGGCAACCGCGCCCCCGCAACCAACGTGCCGGCCACGATCGCCGAACGCAGCTCGTCGTAAAGCCAGCGAAAGCGAGTGGCCTGCGCCGCAGGAGCCGGCAACGCGATCTCATGCAGGGGCGCGGTCTTGGGCATGCTTGAAATGGCCCCATCGCTGTGCCGAAAATGACCCTGGTTTTGGGTCCACTCGAGTCTATCATCGATCCCACCTTCCCTGAGCACGGCGCGCGCCATGAGCCAACCATGGCCATCGCGGGGCCCACTGGTGCGATCGCCGCCACGAGGATGAGCACTGCCGCTGACTCGAGCGTGAGCCGACGCCCCCGAGGCGTCGGTCCCTTTCAGGGCCGGCTGAGCCAGTCGGTGGCCAGTCGGACCCACATCGAAGCTCCGACGGGAATCACTTCATCGTTGAAGTCGTAGCTCGGATTGTGCAGCAGGCATGGCCCTTCGGCATGCCCCTGGGCGCGGTGGGCACCATCGCCATTGCCGACTAGAAAATAGCACCCGGGCTTGCGAAGCAGGAAGAAGCTGAAATCCTCCGCGCCCATCGTGGGCTCGAATTCCTGCACGTTCTCAGGGCCGACGAGTTCGCCCAGCACGCGGCGTACGAACAGCGCCTCCTGCGGAGGGTTGACCGTCGGCGGATAGTTGCGCCTGAAAGTGAGCTCGCATGTCGTCCCGAAAGCACGCCCGATCGACTCGCAGATCTCGCGCATCCGCCGCTCGATCAGATCGAGCACTTCGAGGGTGAACGTGCGCACCGTGCCGCGCAGCTCGCATCTTTCCGGGATCACGTTGGTCGCTTCACCGGCATGAATCATCGTGACCGAGATCACTCCCGCATCGATCGGGCGCAGGTTGCGCGACACGACGGTCTGCAATGCCTGCACGAGCTGACAGGCGGCCGGGATCGGATCGATCCCGTTGTGCGGCATCGCCGCATGCGCGCCCTTGCCGCGAACGCTGATGGTGAAATCGTTGCTGGAGGCGAATGTCGGGCCGGAGCTGACTGCGAACTGACCGACCTCGAGGCCCGGCCAGTTGTGCACGCCGAAAATCGCTTCCATCGGGAAACGCTCGAACAGTCCGTCTTCGAGCATGGCACGCGCCCCACCGCCGCCCTCCTCGGCTGGCTGGAAGATGAGATAGACGGTGCCGGGCAGGTCGCGGCGCTCGGCAAGCAGCTTGGCAGCCCCCAGCAGCATCGTCGTGTGACCGTCATGACCGCATGCGTGCATCTTCCCTTGGTTCACGCTCGCATGGGCGAATGTGTTGCGTTCCGTGATCGGCAATGCGTCCATGTCCGCGCGCAGCCCGACGGCCCGCGCGGAGTTGGCGCCCTTCAGGATTCCCACCACTCCGGTCTTGCCCAGCCCACGGTGTACCGGTATGCCCCAGCCGGAGAGCGTCGCCGCGACCAGATCCGAGGTGCGTTGTTCCTGATAACCCAACTCCGGATGCGCATGGATGTCCCGCCGCAGCGCACCCAGCCTCTGCAGATCGCCCTCATTCGTCAGCCACTGCATATCTTCAGACCCTCTGTAAGCCAGGCTCCTGCGACTCCAGGCGGCCGCCGCGCTCGGCCGTCAGCACGCTCACTGCGCCGACCACCGCGAAGTTCAGGCACAACGCGAGGAACCCCGCATTGATCCCGAAGCAGGGGTCACGGTGCGTGAGCATCAGGAAAACGTCCGTGCCCACGCCCGCGGCCATGCCGCAGAACACTCCGGTCATGGTGACGCGCCGCCAGTAGATGCCGAGCACCACTCCGGGGAAGAACTGCGACACGCCTGCATACCCCATCAGCAACAGCGAGGCCAACGTGCTGGAGCTGACGATGGCCAGATACAGGCTGATGAGCCCGAGCACGATGACCATCCCCCGGGCCAGCTTGGCGACCTGGTCATCGCTCATCGACGGCGCGAGCACCGGCCGGATGAGATTTTTGGCAAACAGCGTCGCCGCAGTCAGGATGAAGATCGAGGCCGGCACCATCGCCGTCAGGGCCCCCGCTCCGCCGATCAGGCCCAGCAGCCACGCCGGGAAAGTGCTGCGCACGACAGTGAGCATGGCGAGGTCGCCGTCCTTCAGGCCCGGCACGATCAGTACCGAGGCGAAGCCGGCAAAGAATATGAACGCGAGAGTGAGCGTGTACAGCGGCATCACCACCGCGTTGCGGCGCAGGGTGTCGGCACTCTTCGCCGTGAACATGGACCCGAAAGCATGCGGCCACATGTAAAACCCGGCCGAGCTCATCAAAACGGTGGAGACATACCACGCGTGCCCCTGACTCACCGTGGCCCCAGGCATGGTGAGGTGCTGTGGATGCGCCTGGGCCAGCGCGGCGAACATGGGACCGATGCCTCCGAAGTGGGCGTATGGGATCGCAATGCCGATGCACACCGCAGCGAGCAGCATCAACCCGTCCTTGATGACGCTCACCCACGCCACGGCGCGTACGCCGTTCGCGAACACGAACGCCACCAGCAACATCACGCAGATCGTCATCGCCTGCCGGCGGGTAATGTCGCCGAAGCTGGCGACCTCCAGGATCATGCCCACTCCAGTGATCTGCAGTTGTACGTACGGAACCAGGCAGACGATGCCGACGAGGCAGGCGAAGCCGCCCAGATAGCGATTGCCATAGCGGATCCCGAAGAAGTCCGCCACCGTCTGCATGCCGTGGCGCCGCCCCAGCTCCCAGACCTGCGGCAACACGAAGAAGGCCACGACGTAAGCCAGGCTCAGGTACGAAAGGGCGTAGAGCGTGGGTCCGCCGCGCGAGTAGGCCCAGCCAGGGGCGCCGAGGAAGGAGAACGTGGTGTACACCTCTCCTGCCATCAGCAGAAACACGAGCAGGATACCGAAACCGCGACCGCCGACCGTCCACTGCTCCAGATCCATCCTGCGCCCTGCACGTGCAAGGAACCCTACCGTCACGCCGGCTGCGACGATCGCAACGATGATCGTCACTGAAATGACTGCCGGACTCATTGGCGATCGCCATGTTGAGTCAGTCGCGCGCTCTCCACATGGTAGGCACCCCACAGGCACAGCGTGGTGAGCACGATCCAGGCCGTCAGCCAGAACAGATTGAACGGCAGTCCGAGCAGCATCGGGTACACACGGTCCCAGAGCGGCACGGAGAAGCACATTCCCGCGAAGGGGAGCAGGCCGAGGAGCACAGCAAGGAACGACGGTTTGCTCATTCGAAGAGTCCTCGACGGGAGCGGCGGCGTCCCGGTGCGGTCAGCGACAGCAATGTATCCATCCGCCATCGCCGGGGCAAACCCTGCCCCGGCGGCTGCGCGGGCGGGTATCATGGACGGGAGCGGCCCCCTGGGCGCTGCGGGAGAATGACTTCATGCCGCAAGGAATGGCGCCGGGCACGCAAGCGGCGTTCGCCGCGGCCTTGCGACATCATCAGACCGGACGCCTGGAGGAAGCCGAGCGGCTCTATCGGCAGATTCTGCAGGCCGATCCCAA
>DATNEN010000130.1:0-21491 GCA_035552975.1 Steroidobacteraceae bacterium | reverse complement strand
GGCCGGTACTCTCGTGATGGTGATGGGCGAGGATCTGCGCGCGCGGCCCGTAGGGACGCTCCTGATCCTCATCGGAGTTGCGAGCTGGTCTCTCGGAACGGTGCTGTCACGGCGCATCGAGACGCCTCCCGGTGCGATGGGGTTTGCAGCGGAAATGCTTGCGGGAGGCCTCATGGCGCTGGTTCTCAGCGCCAACCCGCTGGTCGGGCTGCTGGTGGGCTGGGGGCTGGCCCGCGCGGCCGGCGCCGCGAACGACGGCCCCGCGGCCTCCTCAGGGGATCGCGCTTCACGCGACCCCCTACAGGTTGCTCAGAGTAGAATGGGCCCGGTGATGGGAAGAGCGGGTGTGGAGAATGTGGAACGCTGAAGCCGATGCGGAGGAACGATTTCGCAACAAGGCGATCTGGGGATCCGCCGCCGCAGTCGCGCTCATAGCGATCGGGGCGTTCGTCTACTTCAGGTATTACGCGCATCCGGCGCCGCCGCCCCCGCCCCCGGCTGCCCCGCCGGTCAAGGCGGCTCCCGTGGCGGCGCAGCCGGCCATCCAGCATCCGATCCCCGAGGCCGGACCTGAAGCCAAGCCTCTGCCTGCGCTCAACGACAGCGATGCGGAAGTGCGCGATTCGCTGGTGGGGCTGCTCGGGCAGAAGCCCATCGAGAATCTCCTCAACCCCGAGAACATCGTGCGGCACATCGTCGCGACGATCGACAACCTGCCGCGCAACAAGGTGGCGGTGGAGCTGCGGCCCATCAAGCCGACGGCCGGCGAGACGCGCGTGACCACCCAGGGGGATGTCACGACGCTCAGCTCCGCCAACTTCGACCGTTACGCGCCGTTCATGAAAGTCGTGCAGGCCGCGGATCCGCGCACCGTCGCAACCGTTTACTTCCGGCTGTATCCCCTGTTCCAACAGGCGTACGAGGACCTCGGCTATCCGGGCATGTACTTCAACGATCGCCTGGTGCAGGTCATCGACAACCTGCTGGCGACTCCGGATGTGAAGGGACCGATCAGGCTCGTGCAGCCGAAGGTGTTCTACCAGTACGCCGATCCGAGCCTGGAGAATCTTTCTGCCGGCCAGAAGCTGCTGCTGCGGATGGGCAGCGCCAACGAGGCGACCATCAAGGACAAGTTGCGACAGCTGCGCGCCGACATCGTGCAACACAAGTAGCCATCACCATGAGCGTACCGATGCAGGATGAGACCGGACTCGAAGGGCCCCTTCAGCATCTGCGCTCCGTGTTGATTCCGACGGAAACGCTCGAGGCGTGGGCCGTGCAGCGGCGGATATTCGCGCTCTCGCACCGCCGTCTGCTGGTGGCGGCCACCAGCGGACGGCTGGTCGTGATCACGCGCCAGCTGCTCGGCGGCTTCGATGTGGCGGACGTTCGCTGGCAGGATCTGGAGGAAGTCACCCTGCACGTCGGGGTATTCGGGGCGAACCTCGCGATCCGGGCCGGAGGGGCCACGGATCTCGCGTCCCAGGGCGCCACGGGCGGGGCGCGCCGCCTGGAGTTTCCGGGCCTGCGCAAGGAGCAGGCCCAGGCCGTGTATCGCATCTGCCAGGCCCAGGATCAGGCGTGGCGCGAGAAGCGCCGCGTGCGCGAGCTGGAGGAGCTGCGCGCCCGCTCGGGGGGTATCCAGGTGGCATCCGGCCCCGTGGCCGCCGCCGCGGGTCAGTCGGAGTCCGTGCGCCGGCTGCAGGAAGCCAAACAGATGCTCGACGCGCGGCTGATCACCGACTCCGAGTACGAGGCGATCAAGGCGAAGATCGTAGCGTCTTGAGCCCTCACCCGTTGCCGTTGCGACGCAGCTGGATCAGCGCCTCTCGCGCGTGCTCGTGATGGATCTGCTGAGCGCGCACGCGCAGCAGGTCGCGGCGCGCAACCAAGCCGACCAGCTTGCGGTCCGCGCGTCGCAGGATCGGAATACGGCCGTTGCCGGTCTCGGCCATCTTGTCTGCCAGCCGGCCGACCAGCTCGTCCTCGTAGCCGAAGACGACGTCCTGACCGGCGAGCTGCTCTGCCAGAGGCTTGTCGGCCAGGGTCTCTTCGCGCATCCATCGCAGGGCATCCGTGCGGGACACGATGGCCATGACCTGCCCCTGCTCGTCGATGACGGGATAGCTCTTGTGCCGGCGGGGCGCACCTGCCGCCGTGAAGAAATCGACCGTCGCCCCCACGGTCTGCGACGCGGGGAGTGTATCGACGTGCTTCGCCATGATGTCGGAAACACGCATCTGCTCGAACGGGTCCACGATGTACTCGCGCACGATGTGGTGCCCGCGGCGCGCAACCTTCTCTGTCAGGATCGAGCGCTTCATCAGCAGCACCGTCGTCGCATGTGCCGTGGCGCAGCCGATGGCAATCGGCAACATCGCGTTGATGTCGTGCGTGAGCTCGATGCCGAACATCGTGGCGGTGAGCGGCGCGCGCATGGTGCCACCCATCATGGAGGCCATCCCCACCAGCGCCCAGATGCCCGTATCGCCCGGGGAAATGACGCCGCCGAATTCCGCGCCGATGACGCCCCCCATGATCAGAAGCGGGGCCAGCACACCGCCGGAGGTTCCCGAGCCGAGTGCCACCGACCAGATGAAGGCTTTGACGATCAGCAGTCGCAGGGCAGGCTCCGAGGACAGGTCCGCATGCAGCAGCGCCGCGATGCTGTCGTATCCGACTCCGAGGGCGTGCGGCTCCACCAGTCCGCCGACGCCGATGACTGCACCGCCGAGCGCCGGCCACCACATCCAGTGAACCGGCAGGCGTTGAAACAGATCCTCCGAGGCATACACCAGCAGGGTGAGCAAGGCGGAGCCGAGGCCGGCGAGGGCGCCGAGCAGCACACAGAACATCAGGCCCCGGTCCGGCAGCGGGGCGTTGGTCGCGAGCGGAAACAGAGCTTGCGCTCCGAGGTACCAGTGGCGCCATGCCGCGGCGACTACGCAAGCGACGGCGACGGGCACGAAGCTACGTGGCTTCCACTCGAACAGCAGCAACTCGACGGCGAGCAGCATCGCGGCAATCGGGGTGCCGAACGTAGCGGCCATGCCCGCTGCCGCGCCCGCGACGAGCAGTGTCTTGCGCTCGGCGTTGGACATGTGGAAGAGCTGTGCAAACAGCGAGCCGATGGCTCCGCCTGTCATGATGATCGGGCCTTCCGCGCCGAACGGGCCGCCGGTGCCGATGGAGATCGCCGAGGACAACGGCTTGAGCACCGCGACACGCGGCTGTATGCGGCTGCGGCCGATGAGAATGGCTTCGATGGCTTCGGGAATTCCGTGGCCGCGGATTTTCTCCGAGCCGAAGCGCGCCATCAGGCCGATGATCAGGCATCCGGCGACCGGGATCAGCACACTGCCGGCGCCCAGGGTGTTGGTGGCGATGGAGGCGGTGGCGTAGCTGAGCTTGCCGAAATAGGCGAAATTCGTGACCAGGTTGATCAGGTGCAACAGCGCCCAGGCAGCTACCGCGCCGCCGGTGCCCACGACGACGGCCATCGCGGCCAGCGTGATGAGGCGGTGATCTGCACTGAAATCGCGCAGGCCGTCCGTGGTTTTCGCGACACGGGGCCCGTTGTCCAGGTGTGCTACGAGCGCAGGGCGCTCGTCCTTGGGACCATTCTGCATGGTGAAGTGGGGTTGGTTCGCGGGGAGGAACCGCCAATATATCGTACTACGACATATGAGGGCATGGCGTGACGCAGCGCGCAGGTGGTCGGCGACGCCCACGGGCCCTGGCCAAGGCGGACTACGAGACTCTGTCCGAGCTCAGGTATCTCATGCGGCGCTTCGCAGCATTCAGCGAGGCGGAGGCGCGTGCCGCGGGCCTCACACCCCGGCAGCACCAGGCTCTGCTCACCATCCGCGGCTTTCCGGGAAGCGGCCGGGCGACCATCGGGAGCCTGGCGGAACGCCTCGATCTCAGGCCCCACAGCGCCGTGGGGCTCGTTGATCGTCTCGCCTCCAAGGGTCTGCTGCAGCGTCATGTCGACCGGACCGACCGGCGCAGAGTGCGTCTCGGGCTGACACGCAGGTCGCAGGCTTTGTTGGCGGGGCTGTCCCTCGCACATCGCGATGAGCTGCGCAGGCTCGCGCCGTTGCTGCGCGCATTGCTGGCACGACTCGGCGACGAGGCGTAGAGGTCAGTCCGGCTGCCGATATGGTGGCGCCGTGCGCCACCGGCAAGTCGCCAGCTCGAGCGCGGCGGAGGCAGGGCGTGCGACCTCCGCGCCGGGGCTGCCCGTCGCGCCTGCAATCCTGTCGCACTCTCGCGGTATGCTTGGCCCCATGCCCGAAACAAAGTCGTCGGAAGGGTCCCCGCTGCTCCTGAGCGGGAGCTCGGGGTTGCGTGCCGAAATCAATGCGAACGGCTCGTTGCGCCGTTTCGATTGCGGCGCTATCGCACTGGCGCTGTTCGTTGGCAACGAGGTCGAAGGCGGACCGGCCAACCTGTATCTGCGGCGTCATTCCTCCGGCGGCGCGCCGGAGTCATCGACGGCGCTGCTCGGACCCCGCAGTCCCACCCGTTTCCGCATTGATCCGCAATCCGGGATGCTCGCCGGGAGCGGCACGTGGCTCGGAATCGAGTATGCGCTCGCATTGGTGCTGGCCCGGAACGCGACGGCGTGGTTCTGGCATGTGCACCTTCTCAACACGGGCTCGTCGTGGCAGGAGCTCGACCTCACTTACGCACAGGATGTGGCGCTTGCGCCGTACGGCGCCGTGCGTCTCAACGAGTACTACGTCAGCCAATACCTCGATCACACGCCGCTGTCGGATACCACCCGTGGAATCGCCATCGCTACACGACAGAACCTTGCGGTGGACGGCCGTCATCCCTGGTCGGTGATCGGCTCGCTGCGCCGCGGCACCGCCTTCGCGACCGACGCGCTGCAGTTCTATGGCCTGGCGGGCCGTGAGTGCGGCGTGCCGATGGGTTGCCTTGCCGACCTGCCGAGCCGGCGCCTACAGCATGAGCACGCTCTGATCGCGCTCCGGGATGAAACGCTGCGGCTGGAGCCCGGCAAAAGCGTGGACGCCGGCTTCTTTGGCTCATACATCGCGGACCATCCTGGCGCTACGTCACAGTCGGATCTGGAGCTCGCGCGCCAGGCCCTCGCGCTGCCGGAGTCAGCCCCGCCTGTCTCGATCTCGAGGCCTGCCGTGGAGGCGCCGCAGACTGCGACGCTCTTCAGCTCCGCACCTCTGCTGCCTGCTGCAGACCTGAGTACGGAGTCGCTGCAGGAAATGTTTGCGCCGCCGTGGCGACACGAGGAGCGTGACGCAAGCGCCAACCTCCTGTCGTTCTTTCATGGCAGGAATTGCCACGTGGTGTTGCGTGCGAAGGAGCAGCGCGTCCTGCGCCCGCACGGGCACATACTCCGAACGGGCCGTCACACGACACCGGATGAGACTGCGCTCACCTCGACGGTGTGGATGAGCGGCGTGTTCCATTCGATGGTGACGCAGGGGCATGTCAACATCAACCGCCTGCTCTCGACGGTGCATGGTTATGTCGGGCTATTTCGATCGCATGGGCAACGCGTGTTTGCGCAGATCGGCGGCAGCTGGCAACTCCTCGATGTGCCCTCGGCATTCGAGATCCAGCCCGATGCCTGCCTCTGGATCTATCGCTACGCGCACGGTGTGATCGAGATTCGGGCCGAGGCGCACAGCGACCCGCAGGAGTTGACGCTCTCGATCGCCGTGACTTCCGGCAACCCGGTGCGATTTCTCATCTCCCATCACGTGTCCCTCAACGGGGATGACGGCAGCGCCCCGGGCAGCGTGCAGTGGCGCCGTGAGGGGGCCGACGTCGTCCTCAGTCCTGCGTCCTCCAGCGATCTGGGCCGGAGATTTCCCGGCGGAACATTTCGAATCGCGCCGCTATCCGGAACGAGCTTCGAGACGGTCGGCGGGGATGAGTTGCTGTTCATCGACGGCCAATCGCGCGGACAGCCGTTCGTGTGCGTGGTGACAGCCCCGGCTACCCGCGTTGGTCTGCAGATTCGCGGTTATCTGGTCCCCGAGAGCGGGCCGCCGCCGCTGCGGGCGGCCGCTGGGGTGCCTCTGATACCCGAGGTGTCGCTTGTCGCTCCTTCCGCAGATGCGGTCGCGCGTCTGGCGGAGATCATTCCCTGGCTCACGCACAACGCGTTCGTGCATTACCTGGCCCCCAGAGGCCTGGAGCAGTACTCCGGAGGAGGGTGGGGAACCCGGGACGTCTGCCAGGGGCCGGTAGAGATGCTGCTCGCCCTGGGGGCGGTGGAACCGATCCGCGACCTGTTGCTACGCCTCATGAAGGAGCAGAACCCCGATGGCGACTGGCCACAGTGGTTCACGTTCTTCGAGCGCGAACGCGGCATTCGCGCAGGCGATTCGCACGGCGACATCGTGTTCTGGCCGCTCGTGGTGCTCGCTCAGTACCTCATCGCTTCGGGCGATGCCGGCGTGCTCGAGGAGTCGGTGCCGTTTTTTGATGCGCAGGGACCTGAGGCGGGTGAACGGGCGACGCTGTGGCAGCACGCTCAGCGCGCTCTGTCGCTCATCGAGAAGCGAGTGATCGCGGGTACTGCGCTGGCTGCCTACGGACATGGAGACTGGAACGATTCACTGCAACCGGCCGATCCGGCGATGCGCGATCGGATGTGCAGCGCCTGGACCGTGACACTGCATTTTCAGACATTGACGACGCTCGCGCAGGCCTTGCGGTCGGTCGGACGGCCGCAGGAGGCTCCCCGGCTCGAGAGCCTGGCTACTGGAGTACACGAGGACTTCCAGCGCCTGCTGATCGCGGATGGCGTGCTGACCGGGTACGCCAGCTTCGAGCCGGCGAACGGGCGTCCGAGCTACCTGCTGCACCCACGCGATGACAGGACCGGAGTGCGCTACAGCTCTCTGGCGATGATCCACGCGATCCTCGAGGACATGCTGACGCCCGCCCAGACACGGGAGCACTTGCAGCTCATCGAGACTCACTTGAGTGCCCCTGATGGCGTGCGCCTGTTCGACAAGCCGATGCCTTATCACGGCGGCGTCGAGCGCATCTTCCAGCGCGCGGAGACTGCGACCTTCTTCGGCCGCGAAATCGGCCTGATGTATACCCACGCCCATTTGCGCTTTGCCCAGGCCCTGGCTCATGTTGGGGAGGCTGAGCGGTTCTTGCAGGCACTTTGTCAGGCGAATCCCGTTGGGATCGCCTCTGTCGTGCCCACCGCCACTTTGCGGCAGGCGAACTGCTACTTCTCGAGCTCCGATGCCGCCTTTGCCGATCGCTACGAGGCCAGCGAGGACTACACGCGGGTCGTGCAGGGAAGCATCGCTCTCGATGGGGGTTGGCGCGTCTACTCCAGCGGCGCGGGCATCGCGCTCGGACTGATCCTGCGCCGCTTTCTGGGTCTGAGCTGCGAAGCCACGGTATTGCGGGTCGACCCCGTAATCCCGCACAGGCTCGACGGTCTGCGCGTCGAGCTGACCCTCCTCGGTCACCGGGTGGAAGTCACCTATCGGATCAAGGGTGCCGGCTGCGGCGTCAATGCCGTGTCGATGAACGGCCATCCTCTGAGGTTCACGCAGGCTCCCAATCCCCATCGCCGCGGTGCGGCGCTGGTTGCAAAGACGGCGGTCACCGAACGCCTCACCGCCGGCCGCAATACGCTGCTGGTCGACCTGGGCGAGTAGCGCTACGTCATCGTACAGGTGCTCGGTGGAATCGCCGCGGCCTGGACGTTGCCGGTGATCGCATCCGGCAAGGGTTCGCGGTCGGCGCCGCGGTTGCGGGCGTGTTGTATCGCTGGCTGGGCGAGGACAAGCCGCAGCTTGCGACGGGTCGGGGCACGGTGGTTGCTGAGACGGTTCCAGGTGTCCAACCTGGAGCTGTGTGATGAACAATGACCGAACCGCAGGGCAGTGGAAGCAGATCAAGGGCAAGGTGAAGGAGCAGTGGGGTAAGCTGACCGATGACGAGATCGACCAGCTCGAGGGCAAGAGCGATCAGCTGGCTGGTAAATTGCAGGAGCGATACGGCATCGCGCGCGAAGAGGCCGAGCGCCAGGCGAAGGACTTCCGCACGCGCAACGACTGGAACTAGCGCCCCGCCACTCCGGCGCGGGGCAGCCGCTCCGCGCCGGACTTCAGGCTTCGATCAACCCGTGACGAATCGCAAGCAGGGTCAACTCTGACTGGTTGACCACTTCGAGCTTCTGCTTGATGTTGTAAAGGTGGGTGCCGACGGTGGAGGCGGAGAGGCGCAGATCCTCGGCAATGCGCTGCACCGTCTCGCCGCGCGCCAGCCGTACGAATACCTCGAATTCCCGCTCGGAGAGTCTCTCGATGGGCGATTTGGAACCGCCATCCAGGTCGGCGAGCGCGAGCTTCTGCGCGAGCGCGGCATCGATGTAGCGTCGGCCCGCCCCGACGGTCGTCACCGCGTCGATCAGGGCCTCCGGCGCGCTGCGCTTCGACAGGAATCCCAACGCGCCCTCACGCAAAGCGCGCCGCGCGTGCATCGGGTCATCATGGGCGGAAAGAGCGAGTACGCGCGCCTGCGGATGGTGGGAGCGGATTCGCCGCAGCGCCTCCAGGCCACCCATCCCGGGCATCGCAAGATCCAACACCACGACGTCGGGGGTGAGCTCGAGATAGCGCTGGCAGGCGACTTCTCCGGACTCCGCTTCCGCCACGACGCAGATCTCCGTTTGCGCCTGCAGCAGGAGGCGAAATCCGGTGCGCACCACCGCGTGATCGTCCACGAGCATGACTCGAATCATCGAATCTCTCTGGGTACTTCGCTCACGTACCTGTCCGTCAAAGGTATCTCGGCGTTCAAGCTGGCTCCGCGCGGCTCGCGGTTTCCGACCGTGAATACGCCTCCCAGGTGCTCCACACGCTCTGTCAGGCCACGCAGCCCGAAGTGGCCCGGGCGGGCCCACTCTTTCGGCAGGCCAACACCGTCGTCTGTAATCGTTACCACAATCCTCTCGGCATCGGACTCCACGTTGATGCTTACGTGCGCGGCCTGCGCATGGCGCAGGGCGTTGATCAAACCCTCTTGTACCACGCGATAGATCGCCAGCGTAACGCTCGGGCCCAGGTCTCCTGCGAGCGTGTGCCGAAGCGATAGCGCAACAGAAGGGAACCGGCGCTGCCAGTCCCGCACCAGGCTCTCCAGTGTTTCCGCGAGGCTCAGCGTGTCGAGCTCGGGGGGCATCAGGCGCGGAATCAGGCCGTGCATCGCATCGTACAGCCGCGCGGCCTCCTCGGAGATCAGCCGTGCGGTGTCGCCCATGGCTTGCTCCGTCGCCTGGTTGGCGATGGCGAGCGCCAGGCTGCGGATGGCGGTGACCGACTGCCCGAACTCATCGTGCAGCTCGTGCGCGATGAGGCGGCGCTCTTCGTCCACTCGCTGCTCGACGAGCTTGGCCATCTCGCGCCGTTCCTCCAGGCGGCTCTGGGCTTCCCGGGCCCGGCGCTCCGCCTGGACGTTGTCCTCGACTGCCTGGGCCATGCGGTTGAAAGCGGCACCGATGGAGTGCGCTTCCGCACCCGGCAGGGGAGGAAGGCGGAAAGCCAGATCACCGCGCTGGATGCGCTCCAGGCCGTTGGCGATGACAGGAAAGGGCGCCAGCGAGCGATCGACCAGCCAGAAGGCCATGCCGTTGACCACCACCAGCATCCCTAAGGCCAGCATCAGCAGCCGGGTCAGGTCATCCCACGCATCGAGCACCGAACGGGAGGTCTGGGCCTGTACGACCAGCACGAAGCCCCCGGGCAGGAGGAAGGTGTGCCGCGGCTGTTGGGGCGCCAGCAGGTGCGCAAACCAGGCCGGAGCCTCACGGCCGGCCTTGTAGGTGGGCGGCGGGGATCGATACAGCATCTCCCCGGCCGGTGAGCGCAGCACGATGTCGTTGGCCCGCACGCGACCGAGCTGCTGCAGAAACTCCTGTACGACGTCCGGACCGCCGGTGCGCGAGTAGATGACTGCGAGCCGGCCCAGCAGCTGCGAGGCCACCTGGTTGGCGGCCTCGATCTCCTCGCGGATGGAGCTGCGCATGTCGCGGATTTCCGAGGCGATCAGGACCCCCATGAACACGGCGGTGAGGCCGGTCACGACCAGGTTCAGGCGCGTCCGCAGCTTCATGCTTCGAATGCCTTCGAGACTCGAGCGATTGACGCCATGGTAGCAGTGCTGGAGCGGTGCGCTTGCAGCCCCTCGTCGGCTCATGAAAATCATGAGGCGAGTTTCATGATCCTCCGCTGTCGGCTGCCGAGCGCACTGCGCAACGATGACGGGGACGCGCAGCTATCACGCCAAGCGTTTTTCACGCAACTGCTGGAGCTCGACCATGAAATGGGAAACCCCCCAAGCGACTGATTTCCGGTTCGGCATGGAAATCACGATGTACATCGCCAATCGCTGATGGCGCCGACGGACTTCTCGTCCGACAACCTCAGGCGCCGTCTCGCAGCGGCGGGCGGCGCCTGACTTTCGCCCAGGACTGCCGCCCGACGTTGGGCCCATCGTGAACATTCGGGTTCTCGGATCTGCCGCCGGTGGCGGCTTCCCACAGTGGAACTGTAATTGTCGCAATTGTGCGGGCGTCCGCGCGGGCTCCGTGCGCGCCCGCAAAAGGACGCAGTCCTCGATCGCCGTCGCCGGTGAGCCGGAAGGGTCCTGGGCGCTGGTAAACGCCTCCCCGGATATCCTCGCCCAGCTGCAGGCGAACGCCGATCTGCAGCCGGGCCGCCATGCCCGCGACACGGCACTGGCTGCCATCGTCCTGGTCGATGGCCAGATCGACCACACCACTGGTCTCTACATGTTGCGCGAGTCCACGCGCCCGTGGCCTCTATGGTGCACGGACAGCGCCTATGCGGACCTGACTCGCGGCAATCCGATTCTGCAGGTGCTCTCGCATTACTGTGGCGTCCATCGCCATCGGATCGCTCTCGACGGGGAGGCGTTCGTGGTTGCTGCAGTGCCGGGCGTGACCTGGCGGGCGCTGTCGGTCGCCAGCAAGCCGGCCCCGTACTCCCCGAATCGCGAGGCCCCGGTGCCGGGCGACAACATCGCGTTGCTGATCGAAGCGGATGTGACCGGCAGGAGCGTCTTCTACGCCCCCGGACTGGCCGAGATCGATGAACGGGTGTGGCGCGGCATGCAGGCGGCGTCCTGCGTGCTGGTGGATGGAACGTTCTGGACGGACGAAGAGATGCTTACCCTGGGCCTCTCGCGCAAACGTGCGCGTGACATCGGGCACCTCCCGCAAAGCGGCCCCGGCGGCATGCTGGAGTGGCTGGACCGGTTGCCAGCGGCCACCCGCAAAGTGCTGATCCACGTGAACAACACCAATCCGATCCTCGACGAGGACTCACCCGAGCGCGCCGAGTTGCAGCGCCATGGCATCGAAGTCGCGTGGGATGGCATGGAGATCGTGTTATGACCGAGCCTGCCTGGACCCGCGAGGAATTCGAGCGACGCCTGCGCGACCAGGGCCGTGCCTATCACATCCATCATCCGTTCAACCGGATGCTCAATTCCGGCGGTGCGCAGCCCGAGCAGATCCGCGGGTGGGTGGCCAACCGCTTCTATTACCAGATCAGCATTCCGGTGAAGGACGCCGCCATTCTCGCCAACTGCGACGATCGCGCCGTGCGGCGCAACTGGGTGCAGCGCATTCTCGATCACGACGGCTACGGCGACGATCCGGGCGGGATCGAGTCCTGGCTCCGACTCGCCGAGGCCGTCGGGCTCGAACGGGCGCATGTCGAGAGCCTGACCGATGTTCTGCCAGGCGTGCGCTTCGCCGTCGATGCCTACGTCAACTTCGCACGGCGTGCGCCGTGGCCGGAGGCGGTTTGCTCCTCCTTGACCGAGTTGTTTGCACCGGAAATTCACAAGCAACGCCTGGCGAGCTGGCCGGAGCACTATCCCTGGATCGATCACGCCGGGCTGCGCTACTTTCAAAGTCGCGTGGGCCTGGCCCGCCGCGACGTCGAGTTCGGCCTGGCGGTCACCCTGGAGCGATTCCTCACCCGTGCGCAACAGGAGCGCGCCCTGCAGATCCTGCAATTCAAGCTCGATGTGCTGTGGCAGATGAATGACGCCATGGCACTGCGTTACGGAGTGAGCCAATGAGCGCCGCGGCCAGCAAGCCTGTCGTCGGCCGCGGCTTCAGGCTGCAGTGGGAGCCGGCACAGGGCGCGCACGTGCTGTTGTATCCGGAGGGCATGGTCAAGCTCAATGCGAGCGCCGGCGCGATCATGAGCCGCTGCGACGGCCAGCGCACGCTGCAGGAGATCGTGGCGGATCTCGAGACGGCATTCGAGGTCCAGGGCCTGTCTGCCGACGTCACGGCATTCGTGAATATGGCGATCGAGAAGAACTGGCTGGAGATGCGGGAATGAGCGCTCCGGCGGGGCTTGACTCGGTGCGCGGCGCGGCGGGTGTGGCGCCGAGTGCGGCGAGCGTGCTTCCCGCTCCTGAGGCCAGACCCGGCCCACCGCTGTGGCTGCTGTTGGAGCTGACCTATCGCTGCCCCCTGCACTGCGTGTTCTGCTACAACCCGACCGATTTCGCACGCGTCGGACAGGAGCTCGAGACGGCGCACTGGATCCGCGTCCTGCGCGAGGCACGTGCGCTCGGAGCCGTTCAACTCGGGTTGTCCGGCGGTGAGCCGCTCGCGCGCGATGACCTGGAGCTCATCGTCGCGGAAGCGCGCAAGTTGGGCTTCTACATCAATCTCATCACTTCCGGCATCGGCCTCACCGCAGCGCGCATCCGGGCGCTCAAGGCCGCCGGGCTCGATCACATCCAGCTGTCGTTTCAGGACAGCACTCGCGAAATGAACGATTTCCTGAGCAGCACGCGCACCTTCGAGCTGAAGTCGCAGGTCGCCGCGCTGATCAAGCAATATGACTATCCGATGGTGCTCAACGTGGTGCTGCACCGGCTCAATATCGACCATGTCGGGGACATTCTGGCGATGGCCGAGCGCATGGGCGCCGAGTATGTCGAGCTGGCCAACACGCAATACTACGGATGGGCGTGGTTGAACCGCCCCCATCTGATGCCCAGCCGCGCGCAACTGCAGCGGGCTGAGCAGGTGACCCGGCAATTTCGTGACCGTGTCGGCGATCGCATGCGGATTTTCTTCGTCGTGCCGGACTACTTCGAGACACGCCCCAAGCCTTGTATGAATGGGCTGGGGTCGGTATTCCTTACCGTGGCGCCCGACGGCCTGGCCCTTCCCTGTCACGCCGCACGCATGTTGCCAGGGCTCGACCTCCCCAACGTGCGCGACAGGAGCGTCGAGTCGATCTGGTACGACTCCCAGGCTTTCAATCGCTTCCGCGGCCAGTCCTGGATGAAAGAGCCCTGCCGCAGTTGCCCGGAGCGGGTGCGGGATTTCGGCGGCTGCCGCTGTCAGGCCTTTCTGCTGACGGGGGATGCCGACAACGCCGACCCTGTCTGCGACCTTTCACCGCATCATCAGATCGTCAGGGAGGCCGTCACACGAGCCGAGCTCCACGCGCCTCCGGTCCAGGAGCGGCCCCTGACCTTCCGCGACCACCGCATCTCCATTCCCCTGTCCAAAGGTTGAAACCCCGGCGACCCTCGATTGGCGCACGGCCCGAGCATCGGCCGCCTGCCATCCGGGCGCGTGCGAGACGCGCGTCACAGTGAGGGTGTGGGCATTTGCTATCTCATAACTGCTTTTGGGGGCGCCGATCGCGCTTGGGGAAACTCTCGCGGAACCACAGGCCGTGGAGGGGGTTTCTAGGGGTAAGGAGTCTCGTTGCTCGTGCGATGGCTTGAACGACATGCTGCGTACGGGCTGATACTCTGCGTGGTGGGCAGTGCCCGGGCGCAGCAGATACTGCCCGTCGCAAGTCCGAATCTCACTACGGAAGTGAGGATGCCGTCCCTCACTGAGGAGACGGCCGCCACGCCATCGGACGGCAGTACGAGCACGGCGCCGGCGGCGGGCGCAAACCCAGCGGCTGACACGCCGCGGACGCCACCTGCGAACTCTCCGGCCGACACGCCACCAACGACACCAGCGCCACCCGTGAACCCTTCGCCCAACGGGCCCGCCACGGGCGATGCGGTTCCGAATCTTGCCACCGGTCCGGAGCCCGACGCGCAGAAGTACCACTGGCTCGATAAGGCGCGTCAGGAGGTCTACGACGCCGTGTGGCACTCCTCAATGCGCGTCGATCGATGGTTCGGCTCCGCGGCGGAAGAGGACGTCTACCAGAAAGGCGCCTACGGGAGCCTCGCGCCGGCTGTGCTGTGGGATCAGTACGGCCACTTCAGGGAGCTGCTGCGGTTCAACGCCAACTTCCCGCTGCCCGCCATCGATCAGCGTCTGCACGCCTTCATCGGCCGCGTGAATCCGCAGGAGTACATCACCGAGCGCGACGAGCCCTCGGGTGCCTTCCAACGGCAGTACGGGCCTGCGACGGAGGACGAGACGATCTTCGGGCTGGCCTTCCACACCCCTCCCAAGCAGGGCGGCTACTTCGATGCAGGCGCCGGCGTGCGCATTTCTCTGCCGATGAATCCCTACGTCAAGGGGAGCTACGTGTACGAGCGTGGCGCTTCGGAGACCGGGCTGTTCTCCTTTCGCGACACCGCCTTCTGGGATCGCCCCGACGGCTTCGGCGTGACCCAGCGTATCGACATGGAGCGGATCTACGACTTGCGATGGCTGGTCCGCTGGACCGGATCTGCGACGTATGCGCAGTACTCTCAAGGGCTGCGGGGCTACATGGCGGTAATGGCGATGCGTGGCTTCCCCGACCGGCGGGCCATTGCGATGGAAATCTCGATCGACGGCGCCACGGATGCGCCCGTGCCGCTGCACGACTATGGGTTGAAGGTGGCCTACCGCAAGGCCGTGCTACGCCGCTGGCTGATCATGGAGTTGCGGACCAGCGTCGACTGGCCGCGCGACTTCGTCACGCAGCACCGCGGCGCCAGCTTCGGCGTCGGCATTGGCTTCGAGATGCTCTTCGGTACGGAGGCGTTTCTCGCCCGGCCCGTCACGTTCTGACACGCCGCCTCGAGCGGCGGCGCTCCAGCGCGGCTGGTAGACTGAAGTCATGGCTATTCGACCGGTCATGAAGATGGGGAATCCGGTGTTGCGGCAGGTGGCCGCGCCGGTGACCCGGTTCGATCGCTCGCTGCGCGAATTGATCGCCGACATGGACGATACGATGCGCGCGCTGAGCGGCGCCGGGATTGCCGCTCCTCAGATCGGCGTCAGCCTGCGGGTGGTGATCTTCGAGGTGCGAGAGAATCCCCGCTACCCTCAGGTCGCTCCGGTGCCCTACACCATGCTCGTCAACCCGATTCTGACACCGCTGGGAGATGAGCAGGAGGAGGGGTGGGAAGGCTGTCTGTCCGTGCCCGGCATGCGAGGGCTCGTGCCGCGATTCAAGCGCCTGCGCTACCAGGGATTCGGCGTCGATGGCGAGCCGATCGATCGGACCGTCGAAGGATTCCACGCTCGCGTCGTGCAGCACGAGGTCGATCACCTCGATGGGATTCTCTATCCCCAGCGGATCGCCGATCTGCGCAACTTCGGCTTCGAGGATGCCCTGGCGGATCAGGTGACCGTCATGCCCGACTGAGAGCGCGCCTGGGCACGGGCGACCACCCCATGCGCGCTGAGCGGCACCGGGATTGCCGCTCCTCAGATCGGCGTCTCAGCGCGCGGGGCGCTCGGCGGGACCCCTCAGCGCGGACTGGGACACGACCCGCAGGTCGCGCGACATGCGAATGGCCGGCTCCACTCCCTGGTAGTAGCCGGACACCCGATCGAGCTCGCGGTATCCGAGCTTCTGGTAGCACTGCAGGGCGCTCTCATTCGAGGCGCGCAGCTCCAGACCGATGATGAACGTGCCGGCCGTCTCGGCGGTTTCCTCCAGCCAGCGGATGAGTTGACGCGCGACGCCGCGGAGTCGATGTGCGGGATCGACCGCCAGCAGGTTCAGGTGGGCGATGTCCTCACCATAGCGCATGATCGCGAAAGCCACAGGCGCGCCAACGGGCGCCGCGCCTGCCTTCGCGGTGAGCACGATGCTGTCGGGATTACGGATGTGCCAGGCGATGCGCGAGGCGGTCCAAGTCGGGCGCAGACCTCCTTCGATGAGGGAGTGCGACATGGCCGCCAGATGCGTTGCGTCGGCTGCTCGGGCGAGTTCCAGCGAGTAGTCGCCCATGTCTCACGCGAGAGTGTGGAAGACCTTCTGAACGTCCTCGTCCTGCTCGAGCTTGTCGATCACTTCGAGGACTTCCGTGGCCTGGGTCTCCGGGAGCTCCGTCGGCACGGTGCAGATGTACTCGTGCTCGGCCGACAGTGGCGCAATGCCACGGCTCTCGAGCGCGACCTGCAGCTTGCCGAAGTCCCCGAAGGCACAGCGAATCACCAGTTGCGGCTCGCCTTTCTCCCCGGTGCTCTCGCCCATTTCCTCGAGCCCGTGGTCGATTAGAAACAGCTCCAGGTCATCCTGATCGATGCCGTGGGGATTGAGACGGAACACGCCCATTTTCTTGAACAGGAAGCTGACGCTGCCGTTGGTGGCGAGATTGCCGCCGCCCTTGGTGATGATGTTGCGCACACCGGCCACGGTTCTCGTGGGGTTGTCGGTGGCGGTCTCCACGAGCAGGGCGACGCCATGCGGCGCATAGCCCTCGTAGATCACTTCATGGTAATTCGTGGCATCGCGCCCGGAGGCGCGCTTGATCGCCGATTCGATCTTGTCCTTCGGCATGTTGACCGCGCGCGCGTTCTGAATCACGCGCCGCAGCGTCGGATTGGATGAGGGGTCGGGGCCACCGGACTTCACGGACATGGTGATGTCTTTGGCGATGCGCGCGAACTGCTTCGCCATGCGGTTCCACCGCGCGAACATCGTGGCCTTGCGGACTTCGAATATGCGTCCCATGGGTCAATGGTGCAGCCAAAACAGAAGGAATGGCAAGGATAGCGCCGGGCATACGGACCCCGTGGGGCGGAGGGGGGTCCGAGGTATTGCGGCCGGTGAGCCGGCCGCCGGAGACGGGGCCGCAGGTCGCGCGGCCCCAGGGCATCGTCACGCCAGCTGGGCGTGCAGAACCCGCATGCGGCGCCGCTGCATGCGCAGGCTGCGCTCGATTTCCTTCAACCGTTTCTGGAAGTTCGCGTGCTCCCAGTGCTCGATCACGGCGCGCTTCTTCTCCTCGAGCCACTGCTCCTTCACTTTGGCCCAGTCGGCGATGGCCGCAAGGAAGGTCTCGTACTCGTGCGCGACGCGCTGGCGCAGGTGCTCGATCTGCGAGTGGCCGCCGCGCTGGTGCAGCTTGGCAAGCCGCTCCTGCGTGCGCCTGAATTGCATTGCCAGGAGCGCGCGCTGGATCTGGAACGGCGGGGTGCGCTTCAGGCGCCGCGTCAGGCCGACGTACTGGAGGGAGGCGATGATCCATTTGGTGGGATCGAACTGCCACCAGCGCACACCGTTGCGATAGTCGTGCGCGAAGATGTGGTGGAAGTTGTGATATCCCTCGCCGTAGGTGACGAACGCCAGCAACGGGTTGTCACGCGCAGTGTTGTCGTCGGTATAGGGGCGCGTGCCCCACATGTGGGCCAGCGAATTGATGAAGAACGTGACGTGCTGGCTGACGACCAGCCGCAGGATGCCGGCCAGGATGAACGTGCCCCAGACATCGCCGACCAGCCAGCCGGCGGCCAGCGGGAATCCGAAGTTCGTAATCAGCACCAGGGGGAGATAAAAACGGTGCTGGAACTGCAGCAGCGGGTCGCGCCGCAGATCGGGGATGTTGCTGAAGTCCTTCTTGCCGCTGGGGTAGTCGCGCAGCATCCAGCCGATGTGCGCGAACCAGAAGCCGCGCTTGATCGAGTACGGGTCGCGGTCGACGTCATCGACGTTCAGGTGATGGACCCGGTGGCCGCTGCACCAGGCGAAGGCGCTGTTCTGCAGCGACATGGTGCCGAAGATCATGAAGAACAGGCGCAGCGTCCAGTGCGCCTCGTACGTCCGGTGGGCCCAGAGCCGGTGATAGCCGCCGGTGATGGACACGCCGTTGGCGATCAGAAAGAACGCGTAGCACACCCACGACCCGGTAGAAAACCCGTGGGTCAAGCCATACCAGGGCACCAGCACCAGCGCCGCCAGCAGCGTGATCGAAAAGAGCAGGGTGGTGGTCCACAGCCGCGGGGCAGACTCTTCCCGGGGCGTGGTCGGCTCGGAAACTGTGCTATTGATCATGCAGTGCCTGTACGGGTTCTGGAGCGCGTGTAACGTAGCACGTCTGCTACCTTTTTGCGGGCCGAACGCCTCGCGGTTTGTACGCATCCGCCAAGCTCCGGAAGCACCCATATATATAAGTGATGGGGCCAGCAAATGAAGCTACCAGGAAAGACAGTCGTGATCACGGGTGCAGGCCGCGGTATTGGGCGGGCGCTGGCGGAGAGACTGGGGCGTGACGGCGGTCACATTGCCCTGCTGGACGTGAACCCCGAGGACCTGCGAGCTACGCGGCAGGCCTTGGAGGGGGAGGGCATCCGCGCCCGCGACTACACCGTGGACGTGGCGACCGAGGCCGCCGTGATCGAGGCCATGGATGCCGTGGTGCGTGACTTCGGCCGCCTGGATGTCCTGGTGAACAATGCAGGAATCATTCGCGACGCACTGCTGGTCAAGGCCAAGGAGGGCGTGATTGCCGGGAAGATGTCGCTCGCGCAGTGGCAGGCCGTGCTCAACGTCAATCTCACGGGCGTCTTTCTATGCGGCCGCGAAGCCGCGCAGAGAATGATCGAGCTCGGCAATGGCGGCGTCATCATCAACATCTCGAGCGTCTCGAGACACGGCAACGTGGGGCAATCCAACTACAGCGCGGCCAAAGCCGGCGTGGCGGCGCTCGCCGTCGTCTGGGCCAAGGAGCTCGCACGGCATGGCATTCGCGCGGCGGCCATCGCTCCGGGCGGAGTGCGCACGGAGATCCTCGCCACGATGAGGCCGGAGATGCTCGAGAAGCTGATCGCGCCGGTGCCGCTGAAGCGACTCGCCGAGCCGGCGGAGATCGCCGCCGCGGCGGCGTTCGTCATCGAGAACGAGTTCTTCACTGGCCGCTGCCTCGACATCGACGGCGGCGGCGGCCTGTAATCCCAGACCGGCGCGTCTTCGCGAGGGCTACATGCACGAGGTTCGCGCAGCGCGATCCTCCTAGGAATGTTGGCGCTCTTGTCGAACCGCAGCAGCCGGCCGTCGGGCATCGTCAGATACACCGCGACGATGAGATTGTACTGAGTCACCACGACTGCGGTCATGGGATGGCCTTGCGCGGCAGGCGCATTCTTCTCGACGGGCACTTCTGTCGTGTGCGCGACGGACAGTACGTGCGAGGTGCCGCGCTGTTGGTTTGCGAACCGGCGCACTGTTCTCGAGCGAGGCGCGCGGCTTGCACCAGATCGCTGCGCACCGCGGCGCGCGAACCGTACGCTCCGCCGCCGCCGGTGGGCTGCCCCACTGCCAACGGTGGAGTGCTGTGTTCAGCTTGCGGAACACCCGGCCTCCCTGCGTGGAACACCTGGAAAGACTGCGGCAGCGCTGGAAAACCGTCGCTGGCGGGTACTGTCGCTGCCCGGTCAGCGTTCGAGGCCGTATCGATTCAGGAACATTCTGAGCGTTGTGCACCGCGCGAGGGCACCCAACCCGCTGTGGGGCGTCTAAAGCGCTATCTCCCTACAGATCCGGATCACTCATGAAACGGCCGACACCGCCCCCTGCTGCGCCGCTACGCGCTTTCTCCCTGGCTCTCGCTTGCGCTCTGCTGTGCATGCCCCTGACGGCCCTGGCTGGGCGTGTCTACGTGTCCAATGAGGATGGCGAGTCCGTGACGGTCCTGGATGCCGACAGCGGCAATACCGTCGCCACCATTCCCGTCGGCAAGCGGCCGCGCGGCCTCAAGCTGAGCCACGATGGATCGCAGCTCTACGTGGCCGTGAGCGGCCTGCCGAAGTGCCCGCCGTCGGTACCGGACGCGGAGTGCGCGAAGCTCAAACACGATCTGCAGGCCGACGGCATTGCGGTGATCGACACCTCCTCGCTGAAGCTGGTGAAGCTGCTGAAGGCCGGCTCGGACCCCGAGCAGTTCGATCTGAGCAAGGACGGCCGGCGGCTGTTCATCGCCAATGAGAACGCTTCGACGCTCTCGGTGCTCAACGTGGCCACAGGAGCTCTGGAAGCGACCGTTCACGTGGGCACCGAGCCGGAGGGCGTGCGCGTCTCGCCCAACGGGCGTTGGGTAGTCGTCACCAACGAAACCGGCAACTCGATCACTCTGGTCGATGCGCACTCCTTCGCCGTGCTCGACACGATCGGGGTCGGCAAACGACCGCGCGATGTTGCCTTCACTCCGGATAGCGCAACTATCTATATTTCCGCAGAATTCGAGTCATCCGTATACCGTGCTGCGCTGCCCGGGGGCAGCTCGGAGCGCCTGCTGCAGCTGGGCAAAGACGACCGTCCGATGGGGCTCGCGCTCGATGCAGCGCGGCAACGTCTCTATGTCAGCACGGGGCGCGGCGGCATGGTTGCGGTGATCGCGCTGCAGGGGCCGAAACCGTTGAAAGAGATCAAGGTGGGCAAGCGCCCCTGGGGCATTGCCCTGTCGCGCGACGGACGGCGTCTCTACACCGCCAACGGCCCTTCCAACGATGTTTCCATCATCGACACCGCCAGCTTGACCGTCATCAAGACCGTTCCCGTCGGGTCCTCGCCATGGGGAGTGGTGGTCGGCGGTTGAGGTCCGCAGCGCCGGGCGATGCAGGCCTAACCGATTGAAGTCCCTAACCTAACGCGGGGGAACGGGCTGCTTCAAACCGCACGCGCGGTAGGCGTCCGCTTCCAGCGATTTGTAGTGCTTGGTGTCGTCCTTGGCCTCCTTGGGATCCCGAAAGATGCCGCCGCCCTCTCCGGGCAGCGTCGAGTAGTGCGCGAAGGTCGATTCCTCCACGAAGTCGTCGTAAGTCAGGTGTTCCGCGATCTTGTCGATGATGCACGAGCACTTGTAGACGTCCGCCTGGCTGCCTCCGGCGCGCGCGGCGCAATCCTGTACGTATTGCACGCGTGCATAGGTCGGGTAGTCGTTGCGGGTAGGGCCGTCGGCCCCTGCGGATCCCGAGGTCAAACACGCCGCCGCCACCGCGGCGAGCGCCCCTGTCCAGCTTGCAGATCGTGAGCCCATATCCATCCCGTCCTGCGCGGATGTCGGCAGGTGATGCTGTGCATCGTACGCCGATGCAAGGTGTTCCACTAATGTTGCGGAGCGCGATTCTTACGGAGGTTGGTGTTGCAGGTGAAAGACCGCGGGTGTATTGATACGCCCCGAATGCCGAGCGTGCCAGACATGCGGCGATTCGCATGTCCGCCACGGAGGGTTCTTCTCTGTCTACTCGTCTTCGATGAAGAGCAGGGAGGCGA
>DATNEN010000129.1:0-14558 GCA_035552975.1 Steroidobacteraceae bacterium | reverse complement strand
GCTGCGCATCTCCACATAGTCCCGACGCGTCGCGCCGGTATAGAGCTGGCGCGGCCGGCCGATGCGCATGTTCGGGTCGGAGATCATCTCCTGCCAGTGAGCGACCCAGCCGACCGTTCTGGCAATGGCGAACATGACGGTGAACATCGAGCGCGGAATGCCGATCGCGCTGTAGATGATGCCGGAATAGAAATCCACGTTCGGATAGAGCTTGCGCGCGACGAAGTACTCGTCCTTGAGCGCGATCTCCTCCAGGCGCAGCGCCAGCTCGAACAGCGGATTGTCGGCATTGCCGAGCTTCGCGAGCAGCTTGTGGCACATCGCGCGAATGATTTTCGCCCGCGGATCAAAATTCTTGTACACGCGGTGGCCAAAGCCCATCAGCCGGAAGTGGCTGCTCTTGTCCTTCGCCATCGCGAGGTACTTCGGAATGTTCTCCACCGAGCCGATCTGCTCGAGCATCGCGAGGACCGCCTCGTTGGCGCCGCCATGCGCGGGACCCCACAGCGCGGAAACGCCTGCGGAGATCGCTGCATACGGATTGGCACCGGTGCTGCCCGCCAGCCGCACCGTGGAGGTGCTCGCGTTCTGCTCATGATCCGCGTGCAGGATGAACAGCAGATCCAGCGCCTCGGAGGTCGTCTTGTCGATGTTGTACGGCTCGCACGGCACTGCGAAGAACATGTTGAGCATGTTGCTGCAGTAATCGAGGTCGTTGCGCGGGTAGATGAACGGCTGACCCTGCGAGTGCTTGTGGGCCGCCGCCGCGATCGTCGGGATCTTGGCGATGATCCGGTGCGCGAAGATCTCGCGATGGCGCGGATTATGGATGTCCATCGTGTCGTGATAGAAGGCCGACATCGATGCAATCACCGCCGACACCATCGCCATGGGATGCGCGTTGTGGTGGAAGCCGTTGAAGAAGCGCAGCAACGTCTCGTTGATCATCGTGTGATGACGGATGTTGCCGGTGAACTCCTCGAGCTGCTTCGGAGTCGGCAGCTCCCCGTGCAGCAGCAGGTAGGAGACCTCCATGAAGCTGCTCTTCTCCGCGAGCTGCTCCACCGGGTAGCCGCGATACAGCAGCACGCCCTCATCGCCATCGATGTAGGTGATCTTGCTCTCGGTCGCGGCGGTGACGCCGAAGCCGGGATCGTAGGTGAATACGCCCAGATCCTTGGGAAGCTGCGCGATGTCGAGCACCGACGGACCGATGGTCCCGTTGCGCACCGGCACATCGGTCCTGCGATTGCCGGCTCGATCGGAGATCTCGAACTTTTTGTCGCTCATTTCAGGTGAAGCTTTCGGTAGTAAAGAGTGGCGGCGGCCGGACAGGCTGCGCCGACCGGCATGGGCAGCAGCGCAGGTTTACACGGTCCGCCCGCTTCAATCAAGGCACTGGGTTCAGCGGATCGCCATCGCATCACGGTGCGGTGATTGAGTGAGAGCGTTACCCGTGAGTAGGTTCGACGGTGCTGTGCGCTCATCGTCCGAAACTGCACCGCGGACAAGCGGCGCGAACGGGACCACTTGCACTTTCACGCGTGAAAGGCGCGCTTGTGCGCAGGGACTGCACGCTGTGCGCTAGTGCACGGTCTTCTAATCGCCGGGCTTGGGCTCGCGATTCGGGAGCCCGGCCGGTTTGATCCCGCGCGGCCTGCGCAGGCAGGACATGAAGACTCCGTCATCTACGGAGACATCGCGCAGCGGTGTTGGGCAAGGTGACTTGCCCGCAGGCGTGCTCACGGCCGGCACGGCCGGGCTTGCAAGGGCTACCTGCCGGCGGCGGCGGCGTACTTCTTGCGGAACTTGTCGACGCGGCCGGCGGTGTCCACGATCTTCTGCTTACCCGTGTAGAAGGGATGGCAGTTCGAGCACACCTCGATCTGCAGATCGTGCCCCAGGGTCGAGCTCGTCTTGAACGTGTTGCCGCACGTGCAGCTGACGGTGATCTCTTTGTACTCGGGGTGGGTGGAGGCTTTCATGGGGGCGCTCGCTTTGCGGAAACGGAACTTGCGCCTGGAGATGGGGGCGTCCGTCCGGGCCTGCAAGTTAAAGATAAAGGGCGCGGGAGTGTAGTGGCTCAGCGGGCTTCCCTCAAGCGCGGGCTTGTCGGCCCGCCGCCCGCCGGCGCGCTGACCGCCGAGCAGGGGTTTTGGGGGTCAGTCACGAGCTGTTTCCTTATCCACAGAACCTGTGGATAAATCTGTGGACACATTGACCCGCTCGGGTGCGATTTGCCGTCTAGATTGCATATTTGTTACCTTGGTCAAAAAATGACCATGGTATTTCACCCTGTTATTTCAATCACTTATAGCCCTGACATCGAGCAACATGCCCGCTTTGGCGCGTAATGTACTCATTTGACGACCACGGGCCTCGCGCCTGTGTATAAAGCCGTTGGAGCTGCTGTAACGTAGCTGTCAAAGAGCCGTTGACAATCCAAAACTACCGGTCGTTTTCGGGCTTTCCTCAAGAAAGCTGAGCAGCACGTCGTTGAGGAACTGCAACCCTCGAGCGCTGGCGCGGCACATCGTCCCCTCGTTTTCAAGTAGACCGCGTGCCTCGAGGGCCGCGACGCGGCCAGCCACCGCGTCCCATGCAAGGCCAGTGCGCTCGCGAAAGGCACAGCGCTCGAACCCTTCGACCAGGCGCAGCGCGTTCAGCATGAACTCGAACGGCAGTTCCGCGGGCGCCACGGTCCTGCATGCGAGCTGCCCGGTTGGATTGGCGATAAAACGCCGCGGATCGCGCGTCTGCTGGGTACGCACGACGGTGCCATCGACGGTGAGCTTGCCGTGAGCTCCAGCCCCAATGCCTAGATAGTCGCCGAACCGCCAGTAGTTCAGATTGTGGCGGCACTGCCGCTCCGCAAGCGCATAGGCGGACACTTCGTATTGGGAGAAACCCTCCGCGCTCAGACGGCTCCGGCAGACGGTGAGCATCTCCGCAGCCGTATCGTCCTCCGGAAGCGGCGGAGGATTTCCGGCGAACACCGTTCCCTGCTCGATCGTCAGCTGATAGTGCGACACGTGGGCAGGACGCAGCTCCAGAGCCTGTTCCACGTCGCGCACCGCCGCAGCGACATCCTGGCCGGGCAGCGCATACATGAGGTCGAGGTTGAAATTCTGCAGCCCGGCTTCGTGCAGCTCCTGCGCAGCGCGACGCGTCTCATCGGCAGAATGGATTCGCCCCAAGGCCTGCAGGTGCGGGTCGGCAAAGCTTTGTGCTCCGAGGGACACTCGGGTAATGCCGGCGGCGCGGTATTCGTCGAAGCGACCCCTTTCCACCGTTCCCGGGTTCGCTTCCATCGTCACTTCCACGTTCGCCGGTACGCGCAGGTGGCTATCGACCGCTTTGATGACGCGCCCTATCGCCTCGGGCGAGAACAGGCTCGGCGTCCCTCCCCCCAAAAAAATGCTGATGACGTCCCGCCCCTGCGCGCCACCCGCCTGAGCCTCGAGGTCTCTCTCGAGCGCCTCGACATAGGAGGCCTCCGCCAGATCACCGTGCAGGGTGTAGGAATTGAAGTCGCAATAGGGGCACTTTCGCACACACCAGGGGAAGTGGACGTAGAGCGATAGGGGTGGCAGGGGCAGGGCGGGCATACCGCCTATGGTAGACCTTCGAGTTTCGCCACCAGCGACCTGAGCGCCTTGCCTCGGTGACTGACCGCGTTTTTTTCTGCGGGGGTGAGCTGCGCTGCCGTCCGATCGCTGCCATCGGGCACGAACACGGGGTCGTAGCCGAATCCGCCAGAGCCTTGCGGCCGCAGTCCGATGCGGCCTTCCCACGTGCCTTGGGCGATGATCGGCTTGGCGTCGTTTGCATCGTTTACGAGCACAATGATGCACTGATAGCGGGCCGAGCGTTTCGCTGGCGGAACACTGCGGAGCTCATCGAGCATCTTCTCCAGATTGTCGCGGTCGCTCGCGCCTTCCCCTGCATAGCGAGCCGAATGGACTCCCGGGCGACCCTGCAAGGCATCCACTTCGATACCGGAGTCATCGGCCAAGGCGGGGCGGGCCGCGATCCGGGCAGCGTGGCGGGCTTTCAGCAGCGCGTTCGCTACGAACGTGTCGCCCGTCTCCGGAGGAGTCTCGATGCCGAAGGCGCTCTGGGCACTCAGCTCCAGCCCCAGTGGCGCAAGCAAAGCCTCCAGCTCGCGCAGCTTGCCCGCGTTGCCGCTGGCCAGGACGATGGGTTTCACCTGATCACGGTGCCGAGCGCGCGCGGCCTTTCCCCGATGCCGCGCCCGTGGTGCTGGCGGTGGGCGGGGCGGATTCGAGCGCCTGCAGCTGCAGCGTAAACAGTTGCGCCGTTCCGGACGCGGCCAGATTGAGCATGGCGTCCAGCTCATGTCGGCGGAACGCGTGACCCTCCGCGGTTCCCTGAACCTCGACGAACGCGCCTCCGTTGTTCATGACGACGTTCATGTCGGTCTCCGCCTGCGAGTCCTCCACGTAATCCAGGTCGAGCACCGGCATTCCCCCGACGATGCCCACGGAGATGGCGGCCACCTGGCCATGAATCGGGTTCGCTGCGAGTGCGCGGCGCTCCAGGAGCCTTTCGCAGGCGTCGGCCAGGGCCACGTAGCCGCCGGTGATGGACGCCGTCCGCGTTCCTCCGTCGGCCTGCAGCACGTCGCAGTCGATCGTGACCGTCCGCTCGCCGAGTGCTTTCAGATCCACCACCGCGCGCAGCGATCGCCCTATCAGGCGCTGGATCTCCTGCGTGCGACCGCTCTGCTTCCCTTTGGCGGCTTCACGCGCCGAGCGTGTGTGTGTGGCGCGCGGCAACATACCGTACTCGGCCGTCACCCAGCCCTGGCCCTTCCCGCGCAGAAACGGCGGGACGGATTCCTCCACACTGGCTGTACAGAGCACTCGCGTGTCCCCGAACTCGACGAGCACCGAGCCCTCGGCATGTTTGGTGAAGCGACGCGTGAAGGTCACGGGCCGCAGCTCGTGGGGACTGCGACCACTGGGTCTTGTCATAGAGGAGGATCCTCGAGTGATTAGCCGAGCCAGCGGAGTGCGGCTGCGGTGGTGTTGTCGCTCGCGATGCCTGCTCGGGTCACGGCACGCTCCCCGAGCTCGAGCAGTTTCTGCCGCAACGGGAGATCCGACGATGCCAGCTCCGCGGCAATCTCCGAGTCCTTCAGCCCGCCCCACATGCCATCCGTGCACAAGAACACCACGTCCTGCGGCAACAGGGGGCGCCGGCGGGCCAGGGTCATGTCCGGCAGGATCGGATCGCCCCCGAGGCAGCATTCCACGAAGTTACGCTGCGGATGCGTCTGCGCCTGCTCGGGCGTGATGAGGCCCTCTCGCAGCAAGAGCTCCACGTGGCTGTGATCCCGCGTGCGCATGAGCATGGAGCCCTGCCGGAAGTGGTAGATGCGGCTGTCGCCGACGTGCGCCCACCACGCCGCTCCCTGCTGTACGAGGCAGAGCGCGCAGGTCGCCCTCGGCCTCTGCTCTATGGGTAGGTGTGCGCCGAGCTTCACTACCTCTTCGTGCGCTTTGCCGAGCGTGAGGTGCAGAAAGCCGAGCGGATCGAACAAGGGGTGGGGCGTGTGCCAGAACGCTTCCAGGACCGCCTGCTGCGATACCTCAGCCGCCTTCGCGCCGTTGGCATGCCCGCCCATCCCGTCGACGACGACGAGCAACGACGCATACTCGGCCGTGGCTACGGTGACCCTATCCTGGTTCTCCTCGCGCCCGCCAAGGAGGCTGATATCGGCGTACTCCACCCGCAAGAAGAAATCCGCGCATCTGTTAGACTTGGCGTGCTTTATATCACCCTGACCACCCTGAGCGTAGTTCCCGCGACGCTTTGCCCACGGCAGTGAAGCCCAATCCGCAGTCTGCGTCACGAAAAACGAGCGAGACCCTCACAGAATGATTGCCAGCATGACCGGTTTTGCGCGGCGCGAGGTAACGGGCGCCTGGGGGTCGCTGGTTTGTGAGCTGCGCAGCGTCAATCACCGCTTCCTCGAGCCCGGCTTCCGCCTTCCGGACGATTTGCGCGCGGCCGAGCCCGACTTCCGCCAGCGGCTGACTCGGGAGCTGAAGCGGGGCAAGGTCGACTGCACGATCAGCTACCGCCGCGTACCGGGGGCGGAGACCGCCCTCGAAGTGGACTCGGAGGCACTCGAGCGCCTCCTGCAGCGCGTTCGAGACGTGTCCAAGCACCTTCCCCAGCATGCCGTGAACGTCCTGGACGTCCTGCGGTGGCCGGGGGTTCTGCGCGATGACACCGATGCCGGCGAGGAAGTTGTCGCGGCCGCTCAGTCGCTGTTCGGCACTACGCTCAAGGAGCTTGTCGCTGCGCGCGCCCGGGAGGGCGGGCGACTGCGCGAACTCCTCGAAGCGCGATGCGCCGGGTTGGAAGGGCTCGTCGCGAACGTCCGTGCGCGCCTGCCGGAAGTTCACGCGCGCATTCGTGGCAAGCTGGAGGAGCGGCTCGCAGAGCTGCAGGCGAACGTGGACCACGACCGGCTGGAGCAGGAGCTCGCATTGCTGCTTCAACGCCTGGACGTCGACGAAGAGCTCGACCGCCTCGCCGGTCACATCGTGGAAATCCGTCGGGTCATCAACGGCAGCGAGCCCGCAGGCCGGCGCCTCGATTTCCTCATGCAGGAGCTCAATCGCGAAGCCAACACGCTGTCCTCCAAGTCGCAGGACCTGGAGACCACCCGCAGCGCGGTGGACATGAAGGTCATCATCGAGCAGATGCGCGAGCAGGTGCAGAACATCGAGTGACGGTCAGCTCTGGCCGGCCCAGGGCTGACCGCGCCTCGGTTCACCTTCGCATTCCGCTGATTCCATGAACACCTCCACCGACCGAGAACCGCCGACCGCGTGGTACCTTCGCATCTCATCGCCCCAGCGAGGAGACCCGCTCCATGCGCGCCCAGCCGATGCTCCAGCTGCGTTCATCAGGGGCATCCAGCCCCGGGTTTCCGCTCCTCATCGACGGCCAATGGCGTCCAGCGCAAAGCGGTAGCGTATTTGCCGCGCGCGACCCTTTTATAGAAGAGGACTGGGGCGCGATCGCCAGCGCTCAGGCGGCGGATGTTGACGCAGCCGTGACCGCCGCAGCGCGTGCGTTCGCGGATGGGCGCTGGTCGGGCCGTCTGGCGGGAGAGCGGGCGCGCGCGCTGTTTCGTCTGGCCGATCTGATCGAACGCGAAGCCGACGCACTGGTCCGGCAGCAGATCTTCGAGAACGGCAAGCTCGTCTCCGAGATGGGGCCCGGAATAGGAGCGGTCGCGGCTGATTGCCGATTCTTCGGCGGTCTCGCCGAGACGATGAATGGCACGACGGTACCGTCTCCGCGGCCGGGGTTCACGACGTTCACGCTGCGCGAGCCGGTGGGCGTCGTCGCAGCCATTACGCCATGGAACACGCCCCTCGGCCTGCTCGGCTGGAAGCTCTTTCCGGCCTTGGCCGCCGGCAACACGGTCGTCATCAAGCCGTCCGAGGTCACTCCCACTTCGACACTGATGCTCGCCGAGCTCACGCGCGAAGCGGGCATTCCCGACGGCGTCGTCAATGTCGTGACCGGCGGGCGTGAGGCGGGCGCAGCCCTGGTCGCGCATCCGGGAGTCGCGAAGATTGCATTCACGGGCTCCACGGCCACAGGTCAGGCAATCGCTTCCGAAGCAGCCCGGCGCAGCGTCCGGGTGACGCTGGAGATGGGCGGCAAGTCTCCCAACATCATTTTCGCCGACGCCGATCTGGATAACGCCGTGAACGGCGTGATGGCGGGCATCTTTGCGGCGACTGGCCAGACCTGCATCGCCGGCTCGCGTGTGCTCGTGCAGGCGCCGGTGTACGAGCGTGTGTGCGAGATGCTCGCGGAGCGCGCCGCCCGCATGATCGCCGGCGACCCCCTCGAGGTGACCACCCAACTGGGCCCCGTCGCCTCGCAACCGCAGCTGCACAAGGTACTGTCCTATTTCGCGATTGCCCAGGATGAGAGGCTCACGTGCATCGCAGGCGGCAAGCGTCTCGAGCGACAGGGGTACTTTGTTGCGCCCACGGTGTATCGCGATGTGCCGCCCGACAGCCGCATCGCCTGCGAGGAAATATTTGGCCCGGTGGCAGCGATGCTGCGCTTTTCGAGCGAGGATGAGGCGGTGCAGATCGCGAACCACACGCGCTATGGGCTGGCCGCCGGCATCTGGACGGAGAGCCTGCGCTGCGCACACCGAATGCTCCAGCGAGTTCGGGCGGGCACGGTGTGGGTCAACAACTACCGCGTGCTCGGCCACACCTTGCCCTTCGGTGGCTTCGGCCAGAGCGGCATCGGGCGCGAGATGGGCTCGGCGGCGCTCGATCCCTACACCGAGCTGAAGAGCGTCTGGATCGACACCGGTAACAAGGTCGACTTCAAGGTCGGGCCGGCAGGGGCACACCGATGAAAGGTGACCCGCTCGTGAAGGACGCGCCGAGGCAAGATGATGCCGGCGCGGTCGTGGCTGAGGGACGCGCCGATGGAACATGACCTCCTCGTGATCGGTTGCGGCGCCGCCGGACTGGCCGCCGCCGTGGCTTATGCCGACGAGGTGGGATCGGACGCCCGAATCGCCGTGCTCGAAAGAGCCCCACATGAAGGCCGCGGGGGTGCCACGCGCTGGACCAGCAGTTGGTTTCGCATCACCGCAGACCGGCAGTTGGACCCCAGCTTCATCGAGACGATGGGTCGCGTTTCCGGAGGCAAGGCCGACCTCGATTACTGCCGCGTGTTGGCGAGCGAGGTGCCTGCGACGTTCGATTTTCTCGACCGCCATGCCGTGCCCTGGATCTACTTCGAGCAGCCGTTTGCCAACCGCAACACCGGCGGAGGGTTAGGCATGCCGGTCCCGGGCGGCGTCGCTCTCGTGAATACGCTGACCAGCGTCATCGACGGCTTGCCGAACGCGAAGATCCACTATCAGACCGAAGCGGTCGCGCTCAGCACCGACGGCAACGGCAAGGTGACTGGTGTGCATGTGCGTGATCCGGCGGGCAAGCGACATCTCGCAGCGCACGCTGTGGTCATCGCATGCGGCGGTTTCGAAGGCGCACCGGATCTGCTGCGCCACCATATCGGCCCGCGGGGAATCGAGCTGCCGTTGATTGCACCCACGCTTGCCAACAACCGTGGCGACGGCATCCGGCTCGCGCAGCCGCTCGGCGCCGATCTCGCCGGTCAGTTCGATATGTTCCACGGCGAGCCGGTCGACCGGCGCTCCTCCAAGCCCGATGCCGTGGTCTATGCCTATCCGTTCGGCATCCTGGTCAACGCGGCCGCGCAGCGTTTCTTCGATGAGGGCGCCGACAGCTTCGATGCGACTTTCGAGCGGCTGGGGTATGAGATCTGGGCGAACCAGCAGCAGCAGGCGTACTTCATCGCCGAGAAAGCCATTCTCGACTGGCCGAATGTCGCCAACATCATTCTCACGGACCAGCCGGCCATCGAAGCCGATACGATCGAAGCACTGGCCGGGAAGCTGGGACTGGATGCGGCGGCGCTCGTGGCCACCGTGACCGGCTACAACGCCGCAATCGGGCCCGGCGAGACCGACCGCAGAATTCGCGACGGCAAGGCGACCGTCGGGCTCATCCCGCCGAAGTCGAATTGGGCCACTCCAATCCATCATGGGCCCTTCATCGGCTATCCATTGACCTGTGCCATCACGTTCACGTTCGGCGGTCTCCGCAGCGACGCTCGGGCGCGAGTCGTGCGGCCCGACGGCACCCCGATCGTCGGCCTGTACGCGGCCGGTGAGGTCACGGGGCTCTACTACAACGCCTATCCGGCGGGTACTTCCGTGCTGCGGGCGCTGACCTTCGGGCGCATTGCCGCGCGAGAGGCTGCCCGCGCGAGGAGTTGACCGATGGACGTCGTTCATTCCTTCGAGATGCCCTGGGGTGAGAGTCTGGTCGCACACCGTGCCGGCGGTGATGTTGCTCACAAGCGCTTGTTCGAGGGAGAGGACGGCAGCCCCGACAACTACATGCTCGTCATGTCGAAGGAGCCCAAGAGCTACTTCTCGCCTCGTCATCGCCACCCCTGGGATCAGATCCGCTTCTGCCTGGAGGGCAGAATTCCGATCGCCAGGGGATTGTTCGTCGAAGGAGGCGAGATCGCGTACTTCCCCGAGAGCGCCCACTACGGCCCGCAGGAGGGAGGCGATGACCGGATCGTCGTGCTGCTGCAGTTCGGGGGTGCCAGCGGCCAGGGGTTCATCGGCGTCGACCGACTCAACCAGGCGCGCCGCGAGTTGGCCAAGCAGGGACACTTCGAGGGAGGCGTCTATACCCGCGAGGTGACCGAAGGGCGTCGAAACTGGGACGCCTATGAAGCCATCTGGCTACACGTGATGGGAGGAGAACTGTCCTACGCACCGCCGGCGTACAAAACACCCATAGTGATGCGTCCGGAAGCGTTACAGTGGACGCCTGCGTCCGAGCCCGGCGTGGCGTTGAAGCGTGTGGGAGTCTTTCCGCATCGGGGGCTGATCATCAACGCGTGGTGTGTGGAGGCCGGAGCCCGGCACGAGATTGCCGGCAGCGGTCAATTGAGGCTGCTGTTCGTCACTGAGGGTCAGGGCAAGGCGGGGAGCGAGGAGCTGAGACGCTGGAGCACGGTGCGACTGCAGCCGGGTGAAAGCGTGGATGTCGTCGCCGGTAGCCGGTTGGAATGGATGGAGCTTTCGGTAGAGCCTGTGGGAAGTTGACGCCACACGACGGCCGTTCCGGTAGACGACGTACAGTGAAGCCGACGCCAGGCGGGGGCGCCACCACCAGCGTCACGCATTCTGCCGGCCAACCTGCAGCGGCTGCGGCGACACCGCTGCTATCCGCTCGCGAGCAATCTCCACGTAAGCCGGATTGATTTCGCTGCCGACAAAGCTGCGCCCGCACTCGAGCGCGGCAACGCACTCCGACCCCGACCCGACGAACGGCACCACCACCCGCTCGCCGGGGTTGGAGAAATGCTCGACCAACCTCCGCGCCAGCGCCAACGGCTTCTGCGTCGGATGCTCGGTCCGCTCGGCGGCGAAGCGCCGCCCCGCGAGTGTCGGGAATCGCCACACATCTCCCGCCTGGCGGCCCTCGGGATGGGGAGTCCAGACCTTGCCGTTCTTGATGATGGCGTGCCGCAGTCGAGCCTCGCTCTTGTACGGCTCGCGGATCACATGGAAGGTCGAGGTGTTGCGATGGGCGAACCAGAGGATCGGCTCATAGTGGCAGGCAGGGCCGTTGCGATACCGGGACCAGCCGTTCTCGTAGTGCCAGATGATCTGGCGGCGATACACGAGGTCGATCTCGTAGAGGTAGGTCTGCAGAAAGCACGAGTGGTGGTGGATCGCGTAGACGAACAGGTTGCCCGTCTCCTTCAGGACGCGCTTGGCCTGCAGCAGCCACAGCTTGCACCAGCGAAGCCATTGCTCGCGACTCTCGAAGAAGGCGCCCGCACCGAACTCTCGATCCTTATCCAGGCTGTAGGGCGGATCGGCAATGATGAGATCCGCCGAAGCATCCGGCAGGGAGCACAGAAACGCCAGCGCATCGCCGTGGTGCACGCTGTTGTCGGGGATCATCTGCGCAGAATTACTACTCGCTTCCTCGCAGATCAAGGCCTGAGCTTGAAAGCCATCACCAGCGGCGTCACCGACTCGACGGCCTTGCCCGCCTTTTCGGCCGGCAGGTAGGCGGCCGTCTCGATCCACTTCAGCGCCGCCTCATCGAACTCGTCATAACCGGAGGACGCGGCCACGGCGACCTCTTTCGGACAGCCCGAGCTGTCAACCTTCACCGAGAGGATGACCATGCCCTCGATGCCCAGCCGCTTGAAGCTCGTCGGATAGAAGTCCTCCAGCGAGGTGGTCACCGGCCGCAGCTTCGGCTTGCCTCCACCGGAGGTCGCGGAGGCCGCCGCGGGGCAAGGCGACTGTCGCGGGTGATAGGCCGGCGGGTGTGCGGTGTCGTCTGCGGCCTCGTGTTCCAACCGGGCCAGCTCCTTCCCGTAGGCCTCCTGCAGCGAGCGGGCGCTGGAGACCCACTCCTCGGTGGGCGCGCCGCCTTTGCCCACGAGAGTCGTGAAGCTCGTCTGCGCGGACAACACGGCAGCCTCATGCGCGGTGTCGGCTGGCAAGTGATTGTGAGCCAGGAATGTAGGCCACAGATCGCGCTCCTGGGCGACGCCGAGCGCGATGCCCCAGTAGTCCTGGAGAACATGCACTCGCTCGGCGAGGGTCGCCTGCAATTGCGGCCCGGTTTCCCCAGCCGCCGAGCCGGTCTGATAGGCCTGCTGAGCAGGGGCGATGAGGTAGTCCTCGACGTCCTGGCTGAGCACGCGGCCGCGGATGTCCTTGCCCTGCTGGTCGAAGAATTTCGCCGCCTGGCGCACCTGGTCCAGAGAGCTTTCGGCCTGATGCGCGAGCATCGCCGGCGGGGAGGACGGCAGATCCGGGCCCGCCGCCCGCTCCAGAATCGCTGTGCTCTGCACGGCCAGCTGCTCATTCAGCCCGACCTGCGCGGGCGAGGGATGCCCGTCCAGACGCATCGTCAGGGCATAGGCGACAGCGGAGGAGGCTGTTCCTTCCCGCGTGCCTGGCGCCTGCAGTCCCACCGATACGTCGAACGAGTCGCCGGAAGTCGCCACCGGCAGGCCGTCGTAGGGACTGTGGCGTGCGAGCAGATCATCGAAACGCGTGCGCAGCTCCAGTCTGGCCGTCGCCGGCGGCCGCGGCTTGCGTTGCAGCCCGACATAGGCCTTCTCCTGCGCGTCCCGATACCACCACACGCCGCCGGTGTCCCACACCACCTGCGATCCTGCGTACCCGTAGTTCATGCTCATCAGCAGCTCGCTGTGAGCGTCGATCTTCATGAGCTTCGCGGGCATGGCCATCGTGAAGCGATGGGTGCGCAGGGTCCAGCCGGCGTCGTCGGAGTCCAGCTTCACATCCTGCAGCGCCTTGGGCAGCAATCGGCGCCGCAGCAGAAACGTGCGCCACTGCGAGATGCTTCCCTGGTATGTCAGGGTCACCTGATTCGCCAGCAACGCCAACTGTGCCTGGGTCTCCTGCAGCAGCGCCGAAGGGGCATACTCGATCATCCCGACATAACCATCCGGCGTCGGCAACAACTGCGCCACGATGTAGACGTCCAGGAACGGCAGCGGCCAGACCCGCCGTTGCCACACTCTGCCATACACATCCGTCTGGATCGCATCCGCTGAGGCGCTCCCCAGAGACACCACCTTCACGTGATCGGTACCTACGGTGCGCCGCACATTGAGCGCTTTCAGCGCAATGTCCATGAAGGACTTCGAGTCGGCGTAGAAGGCGTCGTCGCTGGCTGCATCGCTACGGTGAAGCGCGAACAGGGCGCCGCCTGCAGTGACCGCGACCCCGATCCTGCCGTCCCCGGCAAGATCGGTGACCTGAAACTCCGGGGTCCTGATCGCCCAGTTCCCATCATCCTGCTGACTCACGAGCGCCGGCTCGCGGTTCGTAGTGTCAGGTCCGTAGAGAATGTCTTCCACGCCGCCGCCCCGCGGGAACAGCGACGACGCGTAGGCGGAGAGAAGCGCTGTACGCGCCTCATCGAGGTGGCGCGTCAGAAGTGCCTGATACGTCTGAACGAATTTCTCCCAGCTCAACGGCAGAGCGAACTCGTCCTTCAGAGTGTACGTCTTCGAGCCCTGCGCAAAGGGCAGCTTGGTGAGCAGGCGCTGATCGAACCGGGCCTGCGACGGCGGAGCCTCCAGCACATTGCCGATCGGCAGGGCGTAATTGAGATTCTCGTTGGGCGACTTGGCGATCACCACCCCGATCAGGTTCCCTGCGGCATCCAGCAGCGGTCCACCGCTGTTGCCGGGCGAGGCGGCCGCCGAGAAGCGGATCCACTTCCAGCGACCGTCCTGCTCTTCCGGGGTCTCCGAAGTGAACAGACCATCGCGGATCACGATGCCCTCGCCAAGCGCATTGCCCACGGCGAGCACGGGGTCATCGACGTGCGGCGTGCGATTCGTCGGCAACGGCACGGGATTCAGCTCATCGGACAGAGTGAACACCACGAAGTCCTCGTACGCCGAAAACTTCTGAATGGTGGCGATGGGATGCACCTTGCCGTCCGCCGCGCGCAGCGCCGGTGCCCCGTACTGGCTATCCACGGCCGCGACCAGCACGTGGGCCGCGGTTACATACGTGTTCTTACCGAGCGCGAACGCGGTGCCGACGGATCGGTAGGCGTCGGTGCGTTCGACATAAGGCAGCAGCTCCAGCGGCAAGGGCTTCTCGTACGTCACCGAGCCTTCCGCCGGTTTCTTCATGACGACCTCGAAGGTCGAGGCCCGCACCTGGCGCTGCAATTCGGGGGTCACCGCCGCGAATGAGGGCGCGGCCGCGAGCAGGGCGATAGCGATCACGAGCGCCCTTGCCAGGGGCTTTTTATCCATGCGGACTCCCTTCGGCCGGCGCAGCGCTATAGCCGCCTGGCCATTTGCCTGATGAGGGTGATGGCGCCGATGGTGCCTGCGACCAGCAGGACGACGAC
>DATNEN010000128.1:0-2884 GCA_035552975.1 Steroidobacteraceae bacterium | reverse complement strand
TCAGGTGTGGCCATGGCCAAGATGAAGGCAATCTGCATTCAGTCCTTCGGCGGTCCGGAAGCGCTGGAGGTGAAAAAGCTCGAGCGCCCCGTGCCCGCCGCGGACGAGGTCCTGATCAAGGTTCGGGCCGCGAGCGTCAATCCGGTCGACTACAAGACCCGCGCCGGACACTACCCGCCCATCAAGCAGGAGGACTTGCCGCAGATCCTCGGACGCGATATCTCCGGCGTCGTCGTCGGACGCGGCGCAAAGGTCACCGAGTTTCACGAAGGCGATGAGGTCTTCGTCATGCTCGATGCGGGCACCGGCGGCTATGCCGAATATGTCACCGTCAAGGAAGACCTCTGCGCCCCGAAGCCGGCAACCATCGACTACGCGCAAGCCGCCGCAGTCCCTCTCGCTGCCATCACGGCATGGCAGGGGTTGTTCGACCATGGGCACCTGGAATCCGGTCAGCGCGTGCTCATCCACGGAGGCGCGGGGGGCGTGGGCCACTTCGCCATCCAACTCGCAAAGGCGCGCGGCGCCTACGTCTCGACGACGGTGTCAGCCCAGGACAAGGAGTTCGTGCGCTCTCTCGGAGCCGATCAGGCGATCGACTACGAGCGCGAGCGCTTCGAGGAAATGGTCTCCGATGTGGATCTGGTTCTGGACCTCGTCGCCGGCGACACGCAGGCCCGATCGTGGTCCGTGCTGAAAGACGGCGGCACGCTGGTTTCGACTCTCGCGAAGCCATCCGACCAGGAAGCCCAGGCGCACCACGCCCACGCGATGAACTACATCGCGCACCCCGATGCCACCGAGCTCAGGGCGATTGCCGACCTGATCGATGACGGCAAGCTGCGCCCGGTGGTGGAAGCGACTTATCCGCTGGAAGAAGCGGCGGCCGCGCAACGCCAGCTCGAGCGCGATCACGTTCCGGGCAAAGTGGTCCTGGAAGTGGGTGCCTGAGACCAGACCGCGGTCTACTCCCCGGTGTCCTCGCCCTCGAAGTAGTCCACCGACTCCTGGTCCTTGATCATCTTGCGCACCCACATCCCCTCCGGCCACGTCGAGGGGTCTGCCATGCCGATGAACAGGAACTTCTTGGAGTCCGGGTAGCCGACGACGTCGGTGGTGTTCTGGTTCGAGAGCGACAGGTATTGCATCACTTGTGTGCCGGTATTGGTAAGCGTGTGCGCGTGCTCGGGGCCGGGGGGAAACGCGACGTAGTCGCCCGACTTCACGGCGACGGTGTCCTTGCCAATGCGCATCTCACCGCTACCGGCAAGGATGTAGACACCCTCCTCAACGCCGGCATGAAAGTGGTATGGAAAGGACGTTTTCCCGGGCTGCAGCTCCACGTAGTTGATGCCGATCGCCTTCGCGCCAGCGGCTCTTCCCAGGCGCCTCGCCGAGATGCCGAAGCGCCCCTTCACGCGCGGTCCGATCGGCTCGACCTCGTCGATGTTGACCACGTTCGCGTGCCTTCGCGCGTTCATCTCTACGCCTCCCTTGCCCTGGACCACGGCCGCACCGGATCACTCACCTGCTCCTTGCGCAGCAGCTTGTCGAAGACATTGCGCATGAGGGCTGGCCCGCGATCGTGACCGATGACCAGGGGCTCGGCGTCGGGCCGCAGCCGCCAGTTGCGCTGCTGCGCCTCGATGATCCGCCGGTCCTCCTCGAACGCCCGCTTCGCCAGATCGAACATAGTCGTGGGAATGGTTGGATCCGCCTCCGCCTCGCAGGCGCGCGGTCCCCAGGAATAGAAGTACCGCGAGGTCTCGTCCGTGATCGCTGTGACGGCCTGGGACGTGAAATTCGCGTGGGCCGGCTCGGAGGTCGGAGGCGCGAAGTTGCTCTTTGCGGCCGTTCCGGCCGGATGATTCTCCGAGCGCATGAGCAACACGCCCGGCACGAGGTAGTCGTAGCTCAGCCAGCGATCCTGCCCGGCCTCCACACCGGCATAACCGCGCCCGGGGGCATTGAGGGTCCAGCGCTCGACACGGATGCCGCGCTCGAGCGTGGTGATCTTCGGCCGCGTCTTCGCGAGACGATCATCGCCACCGCCGAAGGTTTTCTCGTGCACGTACGCGATGTGGGAGAAGTCGCAGAGATTGTCGTGGATCAACATGTGGTTGGCGTTGTAGTCGATGTTCCCTGAGAGCAGCGACCAGGCCGGGTCGTCGAGCCCGACGGCGGCCGGCACCAGGGAGGCATCCGCCGCGTCGGCCTCTCCCATCCAGACCCAGATCCAGCTGTGACGGTCGAGCGCCGCATAGCGGCGTACCCGCGCCTGCGGCGGGATCGTCTCCTGGCCGGGAATCTCCACGCACCGCCCGCTGGAGTCGAACCTCAGCCCGTGATACATGCAGCGCACGTCATCGCCCTCCCGCCGACCCAGCGAAAGGGGTGCCTGGCGGTGGCAACAGCGGTCCTCGAGAACGACCACCTCCCCCGCGCGGTTGCGCAACAGCACCAGCGGCTCGTTGATGATCGTGCGCGCAATCATGCCCGTATCCGGGAGGTCGTGACTCCAGGCGGCCACGTACCAGCAGTTCTTGATGAACATCTCGGGTCTCCCCTTGAGTCGGTCTGCGTGTCGATCATTCTCTACCGTGGGACTGCTGGACACCAGAACCGTGACGGAACCGGTACTGCTGGCAATCGACCAGGGCACGAGCTCCACGCGGGCGATCGCGTCAACGGCTGGCAGACATTCTGGGACGGCGCATCCTGCGGCCGCGGCTGGCGGAATCCGCGGCGTTCGGCGCGGCATGCCTGGCAGGCCTCGGACGTGGCCTGTACGGATCGCTGGGCGAGATCGCCGGACTGTGGCAGGCCGATCTGCAGTGCGAGCCGCGACTGGATGCCGCAGCGCGTGCGCGGGACATTGCCGGAT
>DATNEN010000127.1:0-12172 GCA_035552975.1 Steroidobacteraceae bacterium | reverse complement strand
ACGAACGCTCCGCGGGCCGGACCATCCCCTTCCGCCCACGCGGGATCGGGCTACCGCGACGCTGTCCCCGCGGAGGGTTCCGCTTCGCTGCGACGTTCTCGTTCCTCGACGGCAGCCAAGCGTCGGCCCAGACCGCGGTCGCGTGTCCTTCGAGGCGCAGGCGGTAGCGCGATAGGCGAGCCACCGTGGGCTGACCGTCACTCCCGTGCGGCCTGCAGGTAGGAGTCGAGCAGGTCCGCCGCCTGGGACTCGGCGCCTGGCATCAGGTGGCCGTAGCAGTCGAGAGTGATCGAGATGTTGGCGTGGCCCATGAACGTCGAGAGCGCCTTCGCGTTGACGCCGGCGGCGATCATCAGACTCGCGAAGGTGTGACGGCAGTCGTGCAGGCAGATCGGCTCCAGGCCAGCACGCTTCCACGCGCGCCCTGCCCGTTCGCGGGTAGAGGACGCGCTGAACGGCGCGCCGCCGACGCCGAACACGAGCGCATCCTGATCGTCGGTGGCCGCCAGAGCAAGCGGCGCCAAGTAGGCGCGCAAGACGGTCGCGATCGGGACCCGGCGAGCGCCCGCCTTGGACTTCGGCGCGACGATCACGTGACCCTTGGGGTCCCAGGCGCGCACGACCTCGATCACGCCCTCGAGGAGCCGCACCTCGCGCCAGCGCAGCGCCATCAGCTCGCCGCGGCGCAGGCCGGCATACAGCGCCGTCGCCCACAGCGGGCGGTCGGCGAGCGCGAGGGCGGCGAGCAGCTGCTCTGCTTCCAGCGGAGAGGCGATCCGATCGCGTCGCAGGCGCACCGCGGGCAGCCGCACGCCAGTGGTCGGGTTGACCGGGACCTCGCGGTCGCGCCAGCGGCAGATCACCCGCAGCGGCATGATTGCGTTGTGCACCGTCGAGGGCTGCGCGCCGGAGGCGAGCAGTCCGTCCGCGAAATCCTGGACGTGCTCGACCGTCAGCCCCGAGAGCCGCAGCGCTCCGAGCTCGGCCAGCAACCCGCCCGTGCCATCGGCTCCACCGCGCAGCGCCTGCTCGTAGGAGCGGATCGTGCTCGGCTTGTAGGCGTCGCCCGAGCGGGTCCTGATCGAGCCGGCGCGGGCGCCCGCGAGCCACTGCTCGGCCGCCTCGGCGAACGTGATCCGGCTGGGAGCACGCATTTCGCGCCGGCGAAGCTTGCGGTAGCTCTCCTCGCGCCACATCCGCGCCGCCCCCAGCGAGGCGAAGTGCTTGCGGATCCGCTTGCCGTCGCGCGCGCTCCAGACCGCGGCCTGATAGACGCGCCGGCAGTTGCAGCGACCGCCCGCTCGCGCCGCACACCCGACCTGGTGTTTGACGACGATCCCCACGTGCCGAGCCCCCGGCTTGGCTGAATCCACGGCCCACTTCCTCCCCGCGCTCCGGCCCTTCGCGCCAGAGCATGAGTCCCAATATGCGGACATCGTACTCCCGTAAGAACCATTTTGCAGCCCGCCCCCCTTGCGCGCCCGCCTGGCGTCGGCGACCGCGGGTAGGCAGCGCCACTGAACTGTCACCGGACGCGGTCGCGCGCTGCTCATAACAGCCCGCCACTCGGGCGAGACCGGACGTCCGCCCCTACAAGCGAGCCGGCTCGCTGTCGCTGCGCTGCCACCGCACGGTCGATCGCCCCGCAGCACTTGACGATTAGAGACACGTCGCGGTTAGACACACCGCCGCCGCGCAGCGCGTTGCGGCTCGCCAAACCGCTGCGCACGGCCGCTGGCGCACTCCTTCTGCTGCTATCGCTCGCGGCCCTCGCGGCCACACCCGCCCTGGCGCTTAATCCCGAACGTCATTACGAGATGGTCAGCCCCGTCTTCAAGGGCGGGTTCGATGTCGAGCTACTACAAGCTGCGGGCGCGAACGGCGAAAGCGTCGTCTTCAGGTCCCCCGGCGCATTCGCGGGGGAGCCGTCCGGTCATGATTTGTCAGCCTACCTCGCACATCGAGGAGCGTCGAGCTGGTCGACAGAACCCTTCGGCGTTCCGGCGTTGCTCGCGCCGATCATTAACTTCGGTCCCGACCTTACGCCTTCCATGAACCTCGCGCTGGACCTTGGAGCCAAGGGCTTTAACCCCCCGGAAGAGGACTTGTTGCTGCACTCGACAGTCAGCCCCGGTGCGCTGGATGGTTGGGAACCTGCCGGGACGCTACGAACAGTTGATGAACAGTCGCTGTTCGCGAGCTACGACGGTGCGAGCGCGTCGTTCTGCCATCTGCTGCTGGACACGAAGGCGGACGAACCGCTTGTCGCGGAAGCGGTGGGGGTCCGCGAAGAGGGGGAGCTGTACGAGTTCGCCCGCGGTTGCGACGGTGAAGCGAGTTCCCTGGCGCTCGTCGGCTTGAACAACAAAGGTGGCGAACCGAAGCTGATCAATCGGGAATGCAGCGCCGCGCTCGGAAGCGAATACTACGCTTTGGCCGCGAGCAAGTTCAACGCGGTGAGTGCGGATGGCGCCGAGGTGTTCTTCACCGTTTGCCTGAGCCGCGAAACAGTGCCCGGTAGCCCACACCAGTTGTTCGTGCGACTCGGCGGATCACGGACACTTGAAGTCTCGCGGCCCCTGGGTGGGTGCATCGCCGGCGGCGTCCCGGGCGAAGTGCCATGCGACGGAGCCGCCAACCGCCCGAGCGCTGACTTCGTTGGAGCCTCAGAAGATGGCTCAACGGTGTATTTCACAACGAGTGCAGCTTTGAGCGCGGACGACAACGATTCAGGCAACGACCTCTACATGGCGCGGATCGGCTGCCCGGAGGCAAAGCCGGGGTGCGCTGTCGTCGAACACGAAGTGACCTCGCTGACGCAGGTCTCCCGCGATCCCACCTCCGGGCAGGCCGCCGACGTGCAGGGTGTCGTGAGAGTCGCGCCAGACGGCTCGCGTGTCTACTTCGTCGCCGGCGGCGACCTGCTCAGCCGCGCGCAGCAGGAAGCGCTCGAAGGCGAAGGACGGCCCGTGCCCCAGCTCGGCGCAGCAAACCTGTATGAGTACGACAGGGGCGCCTCCGAAGCGACAGCGTTCGTCGGAGACCTCTGTTCGGGACAGGAACACTCGGGAGCCGTCGAAGACGCGCGATGCCCGAGCGCCACCGGCTCCGACCAGCTTCTGTGGGCCGGGGGGACCGAAAGCCACGCGCAGACGGCGGGCACCGACGGCAACTTCCTCGTCTTCACGACGTATGCGCAGCTGCTTGCGACCGACACGAACAGAGCGCGGGACGTGTACCGCTACGACGCCGCGACCGACCTGCTCACCCGTGTCTCCGGAGGGGAAAATGGGTATGACGCCAACGGCAACCGTGAAGTTCTCGAAAACGGCGAACCGCTCGGCGCGAGCATCGCCCAGGGGCACTACGGCGCCTCCTTGACCGAACGCAATGAGCTGAACAATCGCGCGATCAGCGAAGACGGGTCCCGGATCGTGTTCAGCTCCGCCGAGCCGTTGTCGCCGTTTGCGCGCAATGGCCTGGAAAACGCGTATGAATGGCATGAGCAGCCCGGTGATGAAGGTAGTGTCTCCTTGCTCTCCGGTGGCAGCGGCGAACAGCCGGTCAAAGGCCTCGTCATCTCGCCTTCGGGCAACGACGTGTTCTTCATTACGACTCAGGGGCTCGTGCCGCAGGACACCGACGGCCAGAAGGATCTCTATGACGCTCGCATCGGGGCGGGCTTTCCCTCCCCGCCGGCTCCGGCGCAGCCCTGCTCGGGCGACGCGTGCCAGGGCCCGTTGACGAATCCCGCGGCGCTGCTGGTGCCGGGCAGCGTCTCGCAGGCACCGGGCGAAAACCTGTCGCCGCTGACGGCGCCCACGGTCAAGCCCGAGCCGCGGCCCAAGGCGGTTAAGTGTAAGAAGGGTCACGTGAAAAGGAAGCGCAGATGCGTCAAGGCAAGGGCGAGGAAGAAAGCGAAGAAGGCGGACCGCAAGGAGAGCAAGTGACAATGCGGATGCGACTGACTGTGCGTTTCGCACACCCGCTCCTCGGCGCCATGGCGATCGCCGCAACAACGTGTTTCGGCCTGTCTTGCCTCGCGGTGCCGGCCCGTGCTGGGTCGGTCGAAGCCAAGCCGTTCGGGATCAAGGGGTTTACGATGCAGACGGTCGACCGCACCGAAGAACGCCCGGTCGTGAAAGGGGGATTCGTCGGCGTTGAATTCAGCAACAAGCCATACCTGTTCACGCAGGCCGGCGGGCATCCGTGGGCGTTGACCACGACGGGCGAATTCACAAGCGAAGAAACAGCAGCCGGCGCCACAATCCCGACTCGTGACCCGAAGGACATAGTCACTATTCTACCGCCGGGACTGTTGGGTGATCCGCAGGCCACCCCCCGCTGTCCGCTGGCACTTCTCACGACGCACTCCCCGACGCAGGGCCTGCCCTGTCCCTCCAGCACCCAGGTTGGAACCTACGCGATCGAGTTTGAAGGTGGAAACGCGTTTATGGGGCCGATCATCAATGTGACTCCGGCGGCGGGCGAGTCGGCTGAGTTCGCGTTGGAGAACGAGTCGGGTGGGCTCAACGAGCCGTTGCTCACGGCGCATCTCGTGCATTCCGCGCAGGGCGCGTATGGTTTCACTGTCGTCAGCAACGAGGTCCCGATGGTCAATCTTGTGCGCTTCGAAGTGACGTTCTGGGGCGTGCCGGCCGATCCCAGTCACGACTCATTGCGCGGACGCTTCTGCACATCACAAAGGCCGAGACCGTTGGAATGCGAAGTTGGCGTCGGAAACGAACCGGCGGGCGTTGCGCCGGTGCCGTTTTTGTCGATGGGCACGAATTGTGCGGCGGGTCCCGAGACGGCGACGTTGCGCGCGGATTCATGGGAGGAACCCGGAAGCGTACGCGAAGGTCATTACTCGGGTTACTCCGAAGCGAGCACGACGCTGCCCGCGGTTACGGGCTGCAACCTGCTCTCGTTTCCAACCAGCCTGGCACTGCAGCCCGACACGCAGCTCGCCGACGCACCCGTCGGCGTGGGAGTGAACGTGAGTGTTCCCCAAAACGAGCAGCCGAGCGGCAGGGCGACGCCCCACCTGCGCGATGCGGTTGTGACCTTGCCGCCGGGGATGTCGATCAGCCCGGGAATCGTCGACGGGATCCAAGCCTGTGACGAAAATGGGCCTGAAGGGATCAACTTCGAAGGGCCGGAATCAGAAGAAGTCGGGTTGCTCGGGGAACTGCAGTTGGCGCCTGGTCACTGCCCGAATGCGTCGACGGTCGGAACAGCAGAAGCGATCACACCCCTCCTGCCCCAACCCGTCAAGGGTCATGTGTATCTTGCGCGGCCCTCGTGTGGGGGCGCGGCGCAAGCGGCGTGTACCACCCAGGATGCGCTTGACGGCCGCCTCTATCAGCTCTACCTGGAACTCGGCGGCACAGGCGAACTAGGCGACGCCGGGATCAACATCAAGGCGCACGGGTACGTCGAGGCGAACCCCGCAACGGGCCAGCTGACGACCAAGTTCCTCGAGAACCCGCAGACGCCCTTCAGTGAACTGAAGATCCACCTCAACGGCGGGCCCAGGGCGCCGCTTGACAACCCCTCGACATGTGGTCTCGCGACCACGACGGCAGACTTCACCCCGTGGAGCGAGCCGGGCCTCACTCCAGAAGGCCTTCAAGTCGCGGGCACGCCCGATAGCACCCCGTCGTCCTTCTTCGACGTAGAAGGGTGTGCCAACCCGCCGCGCCTGAGCCCGGGATTCACCTCCGGCACCGTCTCGCCTCAGGCCGGCGCGTTCAGCACCTTCACGGTGAACCTCACCCGCGGGGACCGCGAGCAGTTCATAAAAGGGGTGCAGGTGCACACCCCTCCAGGTCTGCTGGGCATGCTCTCGAGCGTGCCGCTGTGCGGCGGAGCTGACGCCCAATCGGGCCACTGCCCGGAATCTTCGAAGATCGGCACGACACGCGTTGCGTCGGGCGCGGGATCACACCCCTTTGAAATCGGCGGGAGCGTTTATCTGACGACCGGCTATGGCGGCGCTCCCTTCGGCCTGTCGATCGTCACCGACGCCGTCGCCGGCCCGTTCAATCTCGGCCTGGTCGTCGTGCGCGCCCGGATCGCAGTGGATCCGGTCAACAGCTCGCTGACGATCACGACCAACGAAACGGGGCCCTACGCGATCCCGCAGATCCTCTTCGGCGTGCCGTTGCGCCTCAAACAGGTGACCGTCGACATCGATCGCCCGAACTTCATGTTCAACCCGACCAACTGCGAGGCCCAGCGGGTCACCGCGAACGTCGCCGGAAGCGAGAACGCGCTGGCGCCTGTCTCGAGCCCCTTCGCCGCCGCCGGCTGCAAGAGCCTTGAATTCAAACCGACCTTTGCGGTCTCGACCAGCGGCAAAACGAGCAAAGCGCTCGGCGCGAGCCTCGATGCGAGCGTCACCTACCCACCATTCAAAGCTGGCAGCGAGGCGAACATCTCCTACGTCAAAGTCGAACTGCCAAAGCAGCTGCCGTCGCGGCTGACGACGCTCCAGAAAGCCTGCCTGGCAGCCGTGTTCGCGGCAAACCCCGCCAACTGCCCGCCGGAGTCGGTGATCGGCGTCGTGCGCGCGACGACACCCGTGCTCCCAGTTCCGCTGAACGGTCCCGTCTACTTCGTCTCGCACGGCGGCGAAGCCTTCCCCTCGCTCGTCGCCGTGCTCCAGGGCGACGGGGTTCGCGTCGATCTCACCGGCACCACCTTCATCAGCAAGGCCGGGATCACCTCAAGCACGTTCAAGACCGTCCCCGACGTCCCAGTCAGGTCCTTTGAGCTCTACCTGCCCGAGGGCCCCTTCTCCGCGCTGACGGCCAACCGCAACCTCTGCGCGCTGACCACGACATCGACGCAGCGCCACAAGGTGACGGTGCGCGGGAACGGCCACGTCACGCACAAGACCGTCTCGGTCAAGATCACCAAACCCGCCAGCCTCGCGATGCCCACCGAACTCATCGCCCAGAACGGGGCCGTACTCAAGAGCACCACGGCCATACGCGTGACGGGCTGCACAAAGGCCAAGCCGAAGGCCAGAGCGACGAAGAGGCTCGCCAGGCCTGCGATAAAGGCCCATCGAACGGAGGCTCGCTGATGCAAGCGCACGCGCGATGCGCGGACATCCGCCGCGTACTCACACTACTCGGCCTCCTCGCCGCGGTGACGTTTTGGCCGAGCGCCTCGGCCTACGCCGGAACCGGTTACGTCGCCGCCGGCAGCTTTGGTGCTGAAGGCTCCGGCGAAGGCCAGTTCAAGAGCCCGGCTGGGGTGGCTGTCAACGACGCGACCAATGACGTCTACGTCTACGACGCGGGCAACACGAGGGTGCAGTGGTTCAACTCCGACGGCAGCAAATTCGAAGGCCAGTTCGATGGCAGCGCTGCCCCGACCGGGCAGTTCGCGCCACCCTCTGCGCCTTCTGAAGACGCGACGCACGGGACGCTGTTCAACCTGGCAATTGACAACGACGCCTCCAGTCCGTCAGCCGGCGACGTGTATGTCGTCGACCCCGGACACAACGTGATCGACAAGTTCTCAGCGACCGGCGCATACGTCTCGCAGCTGACCGGATTTCACGCACCGATCTTCGGCGTGACCATCGATAGCACGGGTCACGTGTGGGTCGCCGAAGAAGGTAAAGAAGAAAACGGAGCCAACGTAGGTCCGGTCGAGGAGTTCGACGGCGCGCTGCCGAACAAACCGATCACGGAAGTGAAGCCGGAATTTCTGCGCAGCCCGGGTGTGGCGGTCGACTCCGAACAGAATCTATATCTCCTCAAGGGCGGTGCGGACGCGGTCAAGTTCAACCACGAAGGCAGCTTCCTAGAAGGCTTCACCGCCTGCGGCTGCAACACGGGGCTCGCGATCGACGAGGGGACGGACGAACTGCTCCTGGATCAGGGCACGGCGACCGCCCGGTTTGGATCGTTCGGCGCGACGCTCGCGGAAACGCTTGAAGACCTCCCCTTCTCGCAGGCTCTCGCGGTCAACGGCGGCACCCACAGGCTTTATCGCAGCCAGCGCGAAGCGGACATCGTCGCGATCTTCGATCTGGTCTCGCTTCCCGAAGTGGTGACAGGTGCCGCCGGCGAAGAAGGGAGAACGACGGCCAAGGCCCAGGGCGAAGTGAATCCCGGCGGCGAACAAGTCACCTCGTGCGAGTTCGAATACGGGACGGACACCTCCTACGGACAGAGCGCGGCGTGCGAACAGGCTCTCGGGTCGGGATCGGCCTCTGTCCAGGTCAGTGCCCAACTCACCGGTCTCACCGCCACGACCACCTACCACGTCAGGCTCGTCGCGGGAAACGCACATGGGACCAGGAAAGGCGCGGACGCCACTTTCACGACTAAGGTCGCGGTGGAAGGCGTCCAGACGGGCCAAGCCGGCGCAGTCCAGAGCACGAGCGCCACGCTCACCGGCTCTTTGGAACCAAATGGCAGCGACGCCCACTACTTCTTCGAATACGGCCCGTGCACGTCTCCGTTTGCATGCGAAAGCTCCCCCTACGGCTCGACAACGGCCGGCGCCGACGCAGGGTCGGCGAGCGAAGACGAGTCGGTGAGCGCTGCCGTCAGCGCCCTGAAGCCCCACCAGACCTACCATTTCCGGATGGTTGCCGAAAACGCCTTCGGGACGACACGGGGCGCAGAACAGACATTCTCTACCGTCGCCGTCGCGCCCCAGATCGTCGGGGCGCCGAGTGCGGCCTTTGTCACATCCCAGTCGGCGGTCCTCAGTGCCTCCCTCAACCCCGAGCACCTCGCGACGCGCTATCACTTCGAGTACGCACCTTGTCCGGTCCTCGTGGGATGCGCGGGTGTGCAGAGTACCGCCGACGAAGAATCCTCGGCGTTCTTCACGGTGCCTGCCACCCAGGAAATCTCGGGCTTGCGCTCGAACACGACCTACAGCTATCGAATCGTCGCCGACAACGAAGCTGAAGACGAAGAAGGGAACCACATCGGCGGCACAGCGGTGGGTCCGGAAGGGAGCTTGACGACCGACATGGGCACGATTCTTCAAGCGCAGACGGGCCCCGCGAGCGCCATTACCGCCACCAGCGCGATGCTGAGCGGATCGGTGAACCCAGGCGGCCAGGTCGCGACATACATCTTTGAACTCGGCGTCGATCAGGGCCAAGCCACCGCCTACGGCGTCGTCTTCTCAGCAGACGCCGGATCTAGCACCGCCTTCGTCGGCGAGTCGCTGCCCATCGCCGGGCTTCAACCGGGCACGACCTATGCATATCGCATAGTCGTGCGCAGCGGCTTCGGGGAAGCGGTCGGACAGTCGGCGACGTTCACAACCGCCGGGGTGGCCGGCGTCCTGAGCTCGCCCGTCTCGCTTCCCCTGCTGCTCGTTCCAGGCATCGTGTTCCCCGGGGACTCCGCGAGCGCTCCTGCGCCCAAGAAGGCGGGCAAGCCGACGCGCGCCCAGTTGCTGGCCCGTGCGATGAAGGCGTGCGCCAAGCAGCCCAAGCGCCGGCGCGCGGTGTGCAGGCGCAAGGCCGAGAAGAAATACGGGCGCGTACACCACAAACGGTAGAGGGTCGCGGCCCGGCGCCGGCAGAGAGAAGGGGCGCTGTGCGATGGACGAGATGAAGCCGGGCTACCACGACGTGGCGCAAATCCAGCGTGCTCGCATCATCGACGCGATGATTAGAACCGTCGGAGAACGTGGCTTCGCCGGCACGACGGTGGCCGGCGTCTGCGAGCGCGCGAAAGTCTCGCGCGCCACTTTCTACAAGGCGTTTGACGGGCTCGAAGACTGTTTCTTGGCGGTGATCGACGAGGGCCACCGATGGGCGCAAGAGCTCCTGAGCCGGGCGTTCGCAGGCGATGTGCCGTGGCAGGACGCGTTGCGCTCCGGGCTGTGCTCGCTGCTCGCCCTGGTCGACGACGAGCCGCTGCTGGCGCGCGTGTGGTTCGTCGAGACCCTGGCGGCGGGAGCTTGGGCGCTCGAGCATCGAAGCCGCCACATCGCCGCGCTCACGACGACGATCACCGAGCGCTTTCCGCTGCCCGAGGGCGCCGTGAGCAATCCGCTCGCTCCTGCGGCAGTCATGGAGTCGATCCTCGGGATCGTCCACTCCCGGCTCGTCACAGGGTCCGACGAACCATTCATAGAGCTCCTTGGGCCGCTCATGGCGCTCATCAGCGCCCCCTACCTCGGCGCGGACGCGGCGCTCGTTGAGATAGCTCGCGGCGAGGTCCACGCAGAGGCGGTCATCACCGCGCGTGACGAGCGGTTAGCGCCCACGGGTGAGCACGAGCCGGTCACCGTCCCGAGCAACCTGCGCGATCCGCGCGCCTTTCGAGTACGGCAGTGCCTGCGCCACCTCGCGGCGCATCCCGGCGCCAGCAACCGGGAGGTGGCACGAGCGATCGGCATCACCCGCCAGGAGCAGGTTTCACGCGTCCTGGCACGTCTACAGGGCTTGGGGCTGCTCGTGAAGCGTGCAGCGCCGCCCGGAGGCGCGAACGCGTGGTCACTAACGCCACGCGGCATGCAGGTGACTCGCGCTCTGCCAATCGAGTACACGCCAGCTTGCACGGCACCGAGTGGAGGATCCAAGGATATCCGTGACACCAACCTCGACACATATACGGTTGTCACATCAGAAAGCGCGCCGTCCACAAGTTAAGTCTTGACGTCCGCGCCGAGCGCTGCGTAGGGTTGGTTGACAGTGACAGGGTGGCTTCGAGCATGCACTGTCGTGCACCCACAGGTGATGACCAACTGAAAGGAATTGCAATGGACCGTGTAAGACCTCGCACGCGACGGTACGGTGTTATCGGCACGGCGAGACTGGCCTGTCTGATGATCGTTCCGGTGATCAGCGCGCTCGCGCTGTGGGGCGCCCCGGTGGCTGCCGCTGAATCCGCGGGATGGTTCAAGAACGGCATCCAAATAAGCGAAAAATCGGAAGCCAGCAGCTGGAAAGGGCACGTGACGCTGAAGTTCGTTCAAGGGGAACCTCTGATCGTCGTGAAATGCGAAGACACCGTCACGGGAACCGTTGGCCCCAAAGGCGCCGCGGAAATGACGAAATGGACGTTCTCGAACTGCAGTTCGGCCGGAAGCCTCGAACAATGCCGGCAACCGTCGCTCGAAGCGGGGAGCCTCCCGTGGCACACGACGCTAGCAGTAGTAGGAACAACCATACGCAACGTGTTGCCATCGACCAGCCAAATGTCCATCAAGTGCGAAGGGCATACCGCCGAAGTGTGCTCACGCCTACCCAACGAAATCCTAAAAAATAAGGAAACGAGCGTGGGCGGGGAATACAACCTCAGCGAAGATCTACTTTGCACGCTGAGTAGCACTAGCCATTTCGAAGGCCAGCAGGAAATCACGCTGGTATCGGGAGGGCACCTTCAGGTCAAAACCTTTTAGAGCACAACCGCTGGCGCCGGCTGCAGGCCCTAGGGCCTGCAGCCGGCGCTCACGCGGCGCCCTGCGTGGGCGGTACTCGCCGACGCCGACGCCGAGTGCCGCGTGCAATGGCGGGTGGCTGAGCGCTGCGGCGGGCGTACGACGCTGCGAGGCTGCGCGGAGGTCCCGCTGCAGCCCGAGGTCATGCCTCGCTATCGGCGAACTGCATCTCGTCGAAGAATGACGCGATTCTGTGTGCTTCTTCGCGGGCGGATTCGCCGAGCGCGAGCAGCAGCTCCCGGAGGTGAACATCGAGCTGTCGCCGCGGCCGCTCACTGGTCCGCGTCGATCGAGAACGTCACCTTGGTCGGCACGCGGCGACCGAGAAGGAGCGGATGATCCCCAAGGCTCGGCGTGCGCGCTCCGCAAGCCTGGAGTGGCGAGCGAGAACCTGTGCCGACTGGATCGCCATCGTCGCGAGGACGGGCCGCAGCGGGCCAGGTCCGCTGAGCGCGACGTAGCCGGTACCCGGCCGCGCGTATCGCTGGATAGCGGCCTATAGCAAGTCATATGCAGCTCTATGGATCGATAGCTGGTGGCGCCCGAATCTCGGTTGTGCGGGTCGGGCAATGCCCGAACACCCATAGGCCCCGTCTCTACGGGCAGATCGTGATGTCGGCCGTGCTGGTCAGCGGGGACCTGCGCTTCACCGTGCCGCTCGTGCCGAGCCTGCCCGGAAGCCCCGACGTGGCCGTCGTGAAGCTGCGCGTGACGATCGGCGGGAAGCTGACCTACT
>DATNEN010000126.1:0-3024 GCA_035552975.1 Steroidobacteraceae bacterium | reverse complement strand
CGACGCCCCCAAATTCGAGGACAACGAGCAGTCGTTCGAGGAACTGCGCGCGCGTATCGCGCGGACGATCGACTTCATCAAGGGCGTGCCCGCGAGCGCTCTCGAGGGCACCGAGGATCGCGACATCAAGGTGTCGCTGCGTGATCGTACGCTGCAGTTCAAGGGGCTCGAATACCTGACGCGCTGGGTCATCCCCAACGCGTTCTTTCACGCCACCACGACCTACGCGATTCTGCGCCACAACGGCGTCGACCTCGGGAAGACCGACTTCCTCACCGGGAGCGGCCCCGCATTTAGTCAAAGCGCGTAGAGCATCGGTATCTGATTCTTCCGGCGCCGAGGCGCCGCCATATGTACGGGGTTCGCCGCTTCGGCGAGCCCCGTAGGAGTCCGCGCGCAGCGCGTAACCAGACACACTTCACGGCAGCACTCGGGGTATGCTGTCACTCTAAAAGCACACCGATATCGAAGACGCAGTCCGCGATGGGGAATGTCTTGCAGCCACAGAATGCGCTCTCCGCACGTCCGGCAGCAGGCGCATCCGCGCCAGGCGCTGAGCCCGCGACTGCCGAGGCCCTGGGCTGGCAGCTTCGCTCGGCGCTGCCTCCGATGCGATTGCACTCCGTCTCGATCTACGACAGTCAGGGCAATGTTCTCTGGCTGAGTGAAGGCGCGCTGGGACCAGACGAGCACGGACTGGTCGTCGAGGCCCTCGAGACCATGACCTCTGCGGGCAGCAAGAGCTGCTGCGAGAATAGGCTGGAGGACGGACGCGTTGCCGTCTTTCTCGCCATTCGTGCGCCGCAAGGCCACCTCGTCGGTTTAGCCATGGTGCTCGCGGACCTGAAGTCGGGTGGCGAGGGTCTCACCGACCGGTTGATGACAGCGACGACGCGCACCGTCATGCAGAAGCTCGCGGTGCTTCTGCGGCCCGCGGGGGCGCGACGACCCGACGCCGATCCCACAGCATTGGTTCTTTCACTCGCTGAGGACGCACGACCTGCATCTTCGGAGCCTGTGGCGGCAAGCACGCCCGCATCACCGGCGCCGGCTGCGGCTGCGCCGAAGGCCTCGCCAGCACGGGCCGCGGACTCGGAGCTGTCCCCGCGAGCGGTGAACGACATTTTGGAATTTGACCTGCCGGACGCTCCCACCCTCGCCTGCGTCCGCCAGGGGACAGGCGCGACGGGCAGCTCCTCCGTGCTGACGCAGCCCGCCACCGCCGCCACCGGTAGCTCTCGGACAATCGGCCAGACGCTGCCCGGTGAGTCCGGCAGACACCGCGCCCCGGTGCCTCCCAATCCGCTTCAGTCTCCGACGTCCGAGGCCACAAGCTCGCGCGCCGCGATTCCAGCACGCACGGCAGACACCGGCAGCTCGCGGCAGCTCGCAAACCCGGCGGCAACCGGCGCCTCCCGCGCGGTCTCCCTCGATCCCGCGCTCGTGACGCTCGACATGCTGCCTTTCGTGAAGCTGCGCTCCGGCGGCCGCATGCGCCGCTTCGAAGTACTTCCAACCGGTACGGCCCGGGAGCTGCGGGATCCGGCGGTGCTCGATTCTCTTGCCGTGCAGCGCCTGCTGGCATGGCTCGCTTCTCATCGGGCGACCTGGACGGTGGAGCCGAGCAGCTTCACGCTGAACGTGTCGATTGCCACGCTGGAGGATGACCGCTTCGTGAAGCAGGTGGCCGCCGGGCTGCAGAGCAACGGCATCGCACCGGACACGGTGGGATTCGAGATCGCGGAGCCCCTCTGCACGCAGCGGCGCGCGCAGGTGGAGCGCTTCATGGCGACCTGCGATCAGCTCGGCTGCTTCGTCGTCATCGATGACTTCTCCTTCGATTCCGCGGTGCTGCCGCTGCTGCGCTCCAAGGCCTTGCGCCTCGTCAAGATCGATGGGCGCCTCACGGGCGGGGCGCTTCGCGACAAGCTGTCGCAGGCCATGGTGGTGGCGATCGTGCAGGCCGTTAAGGTGCTGGGCATACACTGCGCGGCCCAGCAAGTGGACTCCCAGGCGGCCTTGCAGTGGCTGACCGCGGTCGGGTGTGACTTCGCCCAGGGGCCGATGCTCGCGCGGCAGCAGCCGCTGGAGAAGCTTCTCGGGAACGGCGCCTGCGAGGCACCGTCAAGCCACTGATTCCGGTGCTATTTTCCCTCCCGGCCTTTCATGGGTATGATGTCAAGGGGGGAAAACCGGTAAATCATGCTCACCCTGTCGCAAGTGCGGTCCAGCCGCAACGTTCTCTTCTGGTCGCTGCACGCCGGCGGTTGGCTGGCTTATGGCCTGACCCTCTATTTCGGCTTCCTCTTTTACAACCAGCGTCCCGGCATCACGCAGGTGATTGCCATCGCCGCGGCGGCCGGGTTCGTGCTTTCGGTCCCGATGCGCTACATCTACCGCGGCATCTGGGGCCGCGGCGAGCGCTGGGCCATCCCGGTGGTGTTGGTGACTTCGTATGTCACGGCGCTCGCGCTGCGCATCGTCATCAACATCGCATACCAGCATTTCGTCGAGCCGAAGGACCACTTCAACTCGCTGTTCGACTTCTTTTGCGGCGCGCTGATATCCACTTATCTGCTGCTCTGCTGGAGCGCGCTCTACTTCGGCATCAAGTACTACGAGTCGAAGCAGCAGCAGCAGGAGGCCGTGCTGAAGGCGGTGACTCTCGCCCAGGAGGCACAGCTTAAGATGCTGCGCTACCAGCTCAACCCGCACTTCCTCTTCAATACCCTCAACGCCATCTCCACCCTCATCCTCGACAACCAGAACCGCACGGCCAATCACGCGGTCATGCGCCTTTCGGAGTTCCTGCGCTACACGCTCGATCAGGACCCGATGAAACGGGTGACGCTGCGCCAGGAGATAGAGGCCCTCGACCTGTATCTCGGCACCGAGCGGTTGCGCTTCGGCGAGCGTCTGCGGCTCGAATATGCGATCGAGGGCGCCGCGCTCGACGGCCTGGTGCCGAGTCTGCTGCTGCAGCCGCTTCTCGAGAACGCGTTGAAGTACGCCGTATCCCCACGT
>DATNEN010000125.1:0-3314 GCA_035552975.1 Steroidobacteraceae bacterium | reverse complement strand
GCTGAGCGGTGGGACCTCGTGACGTTCGGCACCGAGCTCGGCACCGGCTACTCGGAGCTGGTGGACCCGGTGGTACAGCGGGAGCGGCTTACCGCGCAGTCGCTGCTCGCCGCGGGCGGCGACCCGGAGGCGATGGAGCTCGACGAGGACTTCCTGCTCGCCCTGGAGTACGCCATGCCGCCGAGCGGGGGCATGGGCATGGGCATCGACCGGCTGATGATCATGCTCACCGGGGAGAACATCAGGGAGACGATCCTGTTCCCCTTCGTCAAGCCGTGAGCGTAACGCCGTGACCGGGGCGGCGGCGTCCGCTTTCCCGGTCACCCGGCCTACGCGATGCGGACGGCGCCGACGAAGGAATCCCAGAAGACCGGCTGCACCTGGACAACCTGGCCGGTGCTCGGCGCGTCGACCATCAGGCCGTTGCCGAGGTACAGGCCGACGTGGCTAATGTCGGCGAAGAAGAACACCAGGTCGCCCGGCTCTAGGTTAGCCCGCGAGACGTGCATGCCCGAGTTCCACTGGGCTCCCGTGTAGTGCGGCAGCGAGATGCCCTCCTGGGCGAACGCCCACATGATCAGCCCGGAGCAGTCGTAGGAGTCCGGGCCGGCCGCGCCCCAGACGTAAGGCTTGCCGCGCTGGGTCAGCGCAGCCCGCAGCGCGGTCGTGCCGACGTTGGTGGCCTCGGGCAGCACGACGTCGGGGTAGGAGCCCGTCTTGCTGAAGATGGACATGGCCTGCGCCATCGCCGAGCTGTTGAGCACGTCCAGCTTGCTGTGGATGGCCGCGACCTTGCTGTTGATCTGCGACTGGAGCTGGTTGGCGGTGGTGATCTCTTCCCTGGCGGTCGCCTGCGCCCGCTGGGCGGCGACCTGCTCGCGCTGCAGGGTGCTGACCCGCATGCCCGCCTCGTTGTCCAGCTGCTGGACGGTGGACGCCTGGTTGAGGAAAAGGCCGGGGTTCCCGCTAGTGAGCATCTGCAGCGTAGGGTCCATCCCGCCGTTCATGTACCCCATGGCGGCGAGCTGCGCGACGGCCTTCTGGCTGCCCGCCATCGCGGCCTGCGCGCGGGCGGCCGCCTGCTTGGCTATCTTCACCTCGGAATTGGCATGCGCCAACTGGATCTTCAGGCCGTCGAACTGCTGGCCGAGCGAATCGACCTCATTTGACAGCTGAGTTGCTTCCGCGACCAGGTCTTTGAGCGACGGCTGCGCGCGCACCGTCTGAGCCTGGCTTGAGCCGCCCTGCAGCAGAACGGCCACGGTGACCACGGCTGCAGCGAGTGGCACGACTCGTCGGATGACTGTACGCACGTCGATGCACGATATTAGATAGGCATGCCGCTGCCAACCGACTCGCATGAAGTTTTGTCTTTATGACAATGCGATCGTTTGCTTGCGCAGATTGTCCGGATTGTGGTAACGCGACAGCCGTAGTGACGCCGGATAGTGACGGCGTGGTCGCGAGTCGAAGTATTCGGGCCGCTGTACCGATACTCGGCGTGGCCGTCCGATTGTAATTAAGCGCTACAGTAGTGCCGCGATGGAGTACATAGTGAGGCATGCGCGCACGCGCGACGTCCCGGAAATCCGCGGCCTGATCGATCAGAACGTCGGCTCGCGCAGGCTGCTCGACAAGCACACGGTGAACCTTTACGAAGACATCCTTGAGTTCACGGTGGCCGAGTCGGCCACCGATGGCGCGGTTGTCGGATGCGGCGCGCTTCACGTTATGTGGGACGACCTCGCGGAGCTCCGCACCGTCGCGGTCGATCAGCGCAGGCGCGGCGCGGGCATCGGTCACCTCATCGTTGATGAGTTGCTCGACCGGGCCCGGGCGGTTGGCGTATCGCGCGTTTTCGTGCTCACCTTCGCGGTGTCCTTCTTCGCCAGCCACGGTTTCACGGAAATCGGCGGGACGCCCGTCTCGCCCGAGGTCTACGCCGAGTTGCTCCGTTCTTACGACGACGGCGTGGCCGAGTTCCTCGACCTGGACCGGGTTAAGCCGAACACGCTGGGAAACACGCGCATGCTGCTGCGCTTGTTACGGGTTTCCTCAGATCTGTCCCGCGCCGCTTCCCTGGTCCCGCCGGGGCGGGCCGGTGATCTGCTGGCAGGTGCCTGAGCACGTGCGGGTACAGTGCCTATTGCGGGCACATCCCCAGCCGCGTCCAGCCGCAGTGCTATGCCCGTGCCCGGGGTGGCCGACCGCGACTGACCACATAGCTCGAGGTAACCTTCATGATGCAGGATCTCGCCGCAATTGCGCCACCGGCGATTGTATGCGTCGCCTTTCTGGTCGGAGTGTGGGCGCTCGTGCGCAGAGAACTGGCTCCAAAGCGCCGGACGCGCGCGCAAGCGACCGCGGCGGCCGACGAGCGCGAGCGCGCGCGCGCCGACCACGAGCAAGACGCGGGCTGACATTTCGCAACATCTGCGATTTATCCCGCCACTTCGATCAAGGTTTGCGCATCGCCGTGAGATTGCGCACATCCGCGCCCGGCGGCTCGGGGATATGTCAAGTGTGCGCACATCGTTCGATACGTCACTTGCCCGATACAAAACGTGAACCTTCGCCCGCATGCGACCGATCACGGTATCCCCGACCCACAGCAATCTTGTTGCTACAAGATACACGCCCCACAATTGTGTGGACCAAGACGTGGGTATATGTTAAGCAACCGAAAATGGTTACTCCGCAGAAGGGCTGAATCTCCATGGCACAGAAGGTACAGGTGCTACTGGTCGATGACATCGACGGCAGTGAGGCAACTGAGACTGTGAGCTTTGGTCTCGATGGCTTGGCCTATGAGATCGATCTGAGTACCGGCAACGCGGGCAAGCTCCGTACCGAGCTCGCCCAGTACGTGGAACACGCGCGCAAATCGGGTGGCGCCCAGGTTCGCCGTCGCCGCCAGCGCAACGGCGCCGGCCGTGAGCAGAGTGCGCGAATCCGCGAGTGGGCTAGGTCGCACGGCCACAAGGTGAATGAGCGCGGCCGGATTCCCGCGAACATCGTCGCCGAGTACGAGGCGGCCCACTAGGGACCGTCGTTCGTCTGTCGCCGGGGAGAGCCCCGCGGCGGCTCACGTACCACCACCTACGTGAGCGTGCCGCGGGCGCCTGCTCCGCCCGCTGTCGTCGCCGTCACCCGGACGGCGTTCGTCCGCGGCTTACCCAGCGCGTTCGCTGGTGGCGTACTTGGAACTACGCCGCCAATTGGCGCTGTTGGATGGGGTGAAGGCCGGGTGTCCGGGGAACGTCTTCTGTAGTTGGCGCATATCGCGTTACGTACAGGGTCGGGCACGCGGCTAC
>DATNEN010000124.1:0-3373 GCA_035552975.1 Steroidobacteraceae bacterium | reverse complement strand
GAGGGTGGGATCGTTCAGGTACTCATGCCAGTGCTCGATCGGGAGTTGACTGGCCAGGATCGATGCCCGGGAGCCGACGCGATCATCGAGGAGCTCGCACTGCGCTTTCGTCGTGGTGACGATCAGGCGTTCGGTCTGCTTTACGCGCGCTACCGAGCGCCTTTGCTTCGCTTCGTCAGGCGGACAACGCCGGATCCATCCGACCTCGAGGAGCTTCTACAGGAAATATGGCTGGCGGTCATTCGAGGCCGGGAGCGATACATCGGGCGGGCCCGCTTCGTCACATACCTGTTTGCGTATTCCGCCGATTGTGACCGGCTATTCCGCCCGAACGTGACCGGGGATTCCGCCGGGTCGGCGCTGTGAGGGTTTATTACTCCGATCGGTCACGTTCCGTCAACGATCGCGCTCTGCGGGCCGCTCTTCTCTGCCCCCGCTTCACGGGGAAGCCGTAGGGGAGTCTGACCGCCCGGAGGGCGGGCAGAAGAGCCTGCGCAGGGATGTCGACGGAGCTGCGGCCTCGCCATCACCTCAGCCCTTCGGAGCCTTCTTGCTCGTGCGTTCGCGCATCGACTCCTTGCCGTGAAGGTGGATCTTGTGCGAGCAGTGGATCAGGCGGTCCATGATCGCGTCGGCGAGCGTGGGATCGTTCAGGTACTCATGCCAGTGCTCGATGGGCAGCTGACTCGTCAGGATGGATGCCCGGGATCCGACACGGTCATCGAGGAGCTCGAGCAGATCGTTGCGCTCGCGCGGGCCGATCGGGCTGATCGCGAAGTCGTCGATGATGACCAGTTGGATCTTGGCGATGGCGGCGAGACGCTTGCGGTACGTGCCGTCGGCGTGGCAGAGGCTGAGCTCCTCGAACAGGCGCGGGGCGCGCACGTACCAGGCGGAGAGGCCCGCACGGCATGCCTGCTGCGCCAGGGCGCACGCGAGGTAGGTCTTGCCGCTGCCGGTGGCTCCATGGATCAGCAAGTTCTGGCTCTGGCGGATCCACTCGCAGGAGGCGAGGCTCGCGAGCTGAGCGCGGTCGAGTCCGCCGCGTCCGCGGTAGTCGATGTCCTCGACCGCAGCTCCTCGCTCCTTCGGCTGACAGGCCTTCCACAGCCGTCCCATGCGGCGGTTTTCCCGGTGGGTCACCTCGCGCTCGAGTAGCAGCGCGATGCGTTCCTCGAACGCGAGCTGCTGGCTGGCCGTGTTCGTCATCTGCTCGCTTAGTGCGAGCGCCATGCCGTGTAGCTTCAGGCGGTTCAGTGCATCGAGAGTGGGTTGGATGAGCATGTGTCATCATCTCCTTCGGTAGTCGACGGCGTGGCCGTCTGGGTGGTGGCACGGAAGTAATCCGCCCCGCGCACATTGGCGTGCGAGCGCGAGGCGGTGGGCGCGGCCGTGTCCGCGCCGGGAAAGAGGTCGGGGTGCTGATCGAGTTTCGCCTCGAGGATTGCCTCGATGCGCTTGCGGGTCGGGGAGCCGAGCGTCAGCGCCCGGCGGCACGCAGCCTCCAGGCGCTGCTCGCTGTAGGTCTTGGCGAGGTTCAGGAGCCCTAAGCAGGTGCGGTAGCCCTGCTCGGGATGCGGCCGGTGATCGAACTGCCATTGCACCACCGCGCGTGTGCCCGGGCCGATCTTCTCGCCCCAGTTCAAGAGCCGCCCCGGCGTCCATTGCATGTGCCGGCGGTGCGACTCGGGCATGTGCTCGGGAAGCGTCGTGTGCGCACCGCGCTGATAGGAGCGCACGTGCGCGGCGACACGGTGGCCCTTGAACAGGCACTCGATAGCCGAGGCGGTCATCCGCACGTGCGTGTATTGACCGACCAGCTGATGCGGCACGCTGTAGTAGTGGCCGTCGGCCTCCACGTGATAGTCGATGCCGACCTTGGCTTTCAGCCACTCGGCGTACTCGTAGCGCCTCTCGGGCAGCGGCTTCATCGCCGGTCGATCGATCGAGGCGAAGGCCTCGGCGCGAGAGCCGGGCAGCTTCTTGAACGGGCGGTGATTAAGTTCGACGAGCAGCTCTGCGATCGCGGCGTTGAGCTCGGGCAGGGAGAAGAACTGCCGATTGCGCAGGCGTGCCAGGATCCAACGCTGCACCACGAGCACGTGGTTCTCTACGACCGCTTTATCCTTCGGAGACTTCGGACGTGCCGGGATGATCACACAGCCAAAATGACGCGCCATATCGGCGTAAGTAGAGTTCTCTTCCGGCTCGTAGCGACACGCCTTCTTGATGGCGCTCTTGAGGTTATCTGGTGTTAGGATCTCTGGAACGCATCCCAGGTGATCGAACATCCGGATGTGCGAGGCGATCCAGTCCGGCAGCTGCTGCGTCCAGGTGGCTTCCGCATAGGTGTACTTGCTCGCCCCCATCGAGGCGACGAAGATCTGCGCCCGCAGGATCTCCCCGGTGAGGGCATTGATCACGGGCACCGTGTCGCCGCTGTAGTCGATGAACAGCTTCTCGCCGGCCCGGTGCGTCTGGCGCATCGAGCGGGCGAGGCTGTCGCGGAAGCGCTGGTAATGCCAGCAGAACTGGCTGTACCGGTGGGCCCGCTCACCGTGCGTGGCGTGATACTCCTCCCAGAGCAGCTGTAGCGTCACCCCCTTGCGCTTGAGCTCCTGGTGCACGTAGGCGTAGTCCGCGTGCGTGTACTGCTCGCGCTGCATGACTTGAGGGAACAGCAGCCGTTCCAGGGCGGCATCGTCCAGGTCCGGCGGCAGCGGCCAGATGAGGCTCTTCTGGACGGCGCGCTGCACGTAATTGCTCACGGCGCCCTTTGAAACGCCGGTCGCCGCCGCGATCCGCTCGAGGCTCAATCGCGCCTCGAACTTCAGGCGCAGCACTTCTTTGATCTTGCGCATGGCACTCCGCTTGGCTGGCATCAGCTCTCCCCGAGGACAAAATCGGGCAGCTTAGCCAGCGGTCAGGGGGGCCAGCGCAGACCCGGCGGGATCATTCCGGGGGAACGTGACCGAGGATTCCGGGATCGTGACCGGCGATTCCGGGCACAAGCCCAAAATCGGTCACCTTGCAGCGGAATGAGCGGTCACGTTCGGCCGGAACGGCCGGTCACGTTCGTCCGGAATCAGCGGTCACGATGGTCCGGAATACGCACGATACGGCGGCGGGGAAAGCTGCTGACGCGGAGCCGAGCGCCGCACACTGCGCCCGTAGAGGCTCCACGGCATGAGCCACAGCAGCGCGGCAGCGCCAAATAGAACGAACATCGGACGCCAGCCCAATGCGGCCATCAATACGCCGCCGGCGAGCACGCCGACTGCAGGTCCCAATGAGAGTCCCGCCTGCGCGATGCTATTCGCAAGACCCTGCTCGGCCGCGGGCACGCTCTCGGCGAACAGCTTCGACATTCCCG
>DATNEN010000123.1:0-12781 GCA_035552975.1 Steroidobacteraceae bacterium | reverse complement strand
CGCTCCAGAGCCTGCTGAACGGCCGCCTCGGAGGACGAATCCAGATGTGCGGTGGCCTCATCCAGCACCACCAGGTCGGGCGCCTTCAGCAGCAGCCGCGCGATCGCCAGGCGCTGCTTCTCACCACCGGAGAAACGATAGCCGCGCTCGCCGACCATGGTATCGAGGCCGTCGGGCAGCGAGTCCACCAGCTCGAGGATCTGCGCATCGCGCAGCGCCGAGCGGATCTGTTCGTCCGTGGCGTCCGGCCTCGCATAGTGGAGGTTGGCACGGATGGTATCGTGGAACAGGTGCGCATCCTGAGTGACTACGCCGATACGATCGCGCAGGGACTGCAGAGTGGTGTCGCGTACATCGACGCCGTTGATGCGAATCGCACCTGACTGCACATCGTACAGTCGTGGGATGAGCTGACTGATGGTGGTCTTGCCGGCCCCGGACGGGCCTACCAGCGCGATCAGTTGGCCCGGCTCGGCGTTGAAGTCGACGTCGTGCAGCACTGTCCGCGGTGCGCGCTTCTCCGGAACCGCGATCGACTCGAGGGAGGCCAATGAGACTTCCGCAGCAATCGGATAGCGGAAGGCTACGTGCTCGAAGGTGATGCGCACCGGGCCGCTCGGAATGGCGGTCGCATCCGCCTTCTCCTGGATCATGGGTGTCAGGTCCATGACCTCGAATACGCGCTCGAACGACACCAGCGCGGTCATGATGGTGACCTGCACGTTGGACAGTCCGGTCAGCGGTCCGTACAGGCGGGCGAGCAGCGAGACGAGCGCGATGACGGTGCCGAGGTCGAGAGTATGCCGCGCGGCGAGCACGCCGCCCCATCCATACGCCACTGCCGTCGCGAACGACGCCATCAACAGCAGCATCGTTCCAAACATTCGCCCATACAGCGCTGCCTTGACGCCGGCTTGCGAGAGCTGGGCTGCCTTGCCCTCGAAGGTGCGGACATCCTCGGCCGGGCGGCCGAACAGCTTCGCGAGGAGGGCGCCTGCGACGTTGAACCTCTCCACCATCACGCTGCTCATCGCCGCGCCCACGTCGTACAGCTCGCGCGTCACGGTTTGTATGCGCCGACCCCAATATCGAGCGGGCAGGACGAAGAGTGGCAGCAGCACCAGGACGACGAGCGAGATACGCCATGACAGAGCAATCATCGCGGCGACGACGAGCGCCACCGTCACCGTGTTCCCGGCAACGTTTGAAAGAACGTCCGTAAAGGCGGTGCGCGCTCCTCCCGTGTCGGTCACCAGTCTATTCACCAGCGCCCCGGTCTGGGTGCGGGAGAAAAACGCCAGCGGCATGCGCTGCACGTGCTCGAACAGCCTGGTGCGCAGGGACAGCACGACCGCCGCGCCGATATGGGTCGCCATGTACGTCAGGATCAGCCCGAGAGCCGCTTCCAGCAGTCCGAGGCCGGCGATCAACAGCGCCAGCTTCACGATGAAGGGAACGTTCTGCTTGAGGATTCCCTCGTTGATGATCTCTCTATAGATCAGCGGGTTGGCAATGCTGATGGAGGCGCCGGCGATGACCACCACCAGGAACAGCAGCAGCATGGCAGAGTGCGGTGCCGCGACGGCGAGCGTGCGCCGCAGGGTGCCGGGCTTGATCTTCTGCTGCAGGACCTTGGAATCCTTTCCAAAGGAGCTCAGTTGTCCGGCCCATCCCCCTCGCATCGCTTCCCTCCGATCTCGCGTGCTCCTGACGAAAGGAAACCTAGCAGTCCGCCCCGCCCGCTGTCACTGCCTTCACGCTGTACGTGGTTTTTCCTTGCAGACTCAAGCGCTTGGCGTATTCTGAGCCGCCCGCGCGCAACGGCGCCCTGTCGGCCGCCGTGCGTGAGCCACCCACCGGAGCACGATCGTGAGACAGCACCTTGCGACACTCGTCCTGTGTTTGTTGGCGACCGCCGCGTTCGCGCGGCTGCCTCCGGCGTTCGCTGCGAACACCGCTGCCGCCGCAGGGACAATGCGTGCCGTCGTGGTCGTCGACGGGAACGTCCGGATTGAGTCGATCCCCAGACCGCAGCCACAACCCGGTCAGGTACGAATCAAGGTGCGCGCGGTGTCGGTGAATCCGGTGGATTGGAAGAAGATTGCCGGCGCGGCCCCTGGAGCGCGGCTGATTCCGGGCAGGGACCTCGCCGGCGTCATCGATGCAGTGGCCGAACCGGCGGGCCCCTGGAAGGTGGGGCAGGCGGTGATTGCGGTCGCTCCGGGAGGCTCCTACGTCGAATACGCCATCTCCCCCGTCACCGCTGTGGCCGCAAAGCCGCCGCAGATGTCTTTCGAGGAGGCAGCCGGCCTGCCCATCGTCGGAGAGACGGCCTGGCGCGCGATGGTCACGGTCGGCAACGTGCAGGCGGGGCAGCGAGTGCTCATTCACGGCGGCGCCGGCGGGGTGGGCTCCGCCGCCGTGCAGATTGCCAAGGCGCGTGGCGCGTATGTCATCGCCACCGCTTCTCCGAGTCACAACGACTTGTTGCATTCCCTGGGTGCCGATGAAGTGTTGGATTATAACAGCGTCCGTTTCGAGGACAAGGTGAAGAATGTTGACGTCGTGCTGAACACTGTCGACGCCGCTACCACCGTGCGCTCGATCGGGGTCGTGAAGCGCGGCGGCATCCTCGTCTCGGTCGTCGGTCCGCCACCGCAGGAGCAATGCGCCGCCGCCGGTATCCGCTGCGGCGTCACCGGTTCTGCCACCGGCGAGATGCTCGGGTTCGTCAGCGCTCTGGCCGCGCAGGGCAAGCTCCGCATCCACATCGATCACCGCTGGCCGCTCGCGGATGCCGCGCAGGCTCTGGATTTGAACCGTCAGGGACATACCGGCGGCAAGATCATCCTGGAAGTCAGCCGCTGAGGAGTTGAGGAGCGTCCGCGGCGAGCCGCGTACGCCGCACGTCCTGGGCCGTGGGCCGTGGGCTGAGGGCGCACTGAGCCAGGGCCGACAGCGCACGCCCGAGGGCGTCCGCCGTTGACAGCGGGTGAGCGCCCGCCCACAGGGGCCCGCCGTTGACAGGCCGCGAAGCCGGCGCGCATAGTTGAGCACAATGCAAAGCATGCTCAGCAATCGCTCCGCGCATCTCGCGGGCTCGAGCTTCACGAGAGCATCCAATGCCGGTTGAGTTGCAGGTTCACCCCTTCCTGCCGCGCTTCGGCGCGGAGGTGTACGGCCTCGATCTCGCCAAGCCGCTGGACGAGCAGGCGCGTCAGGCGGTCATCGACGTGCAGAACCGCTGGGGCGTGACGATCTGGCGCGCCACCGGCCTCACCGATGAGACTCACATCGCCTTCAGCCGCAACTTCGGGCAACTGGAGCTGGCGCCGGCGCCCGGTGGGCGGGTGTTCCGGCATGCGCATCGCGAGCTGTTTGACGCGAGCAACCTCGATCCCTCGGGCAACATCAACAGCAACGAGATGGTGCGGCTGCACGCGCGCGGCAATCAGCTTTGGCACACCGACGCTTCGTACATGAAGTTGCGTACATGGCTGTCCCTGTTGCTGTGTCACGAAGCGCCGCCCGAAGGAGGCGCGACCTGCTTCGCCGATATGCGCGGCGCCTACGAGGATCTGCCGCAGAGCATGAAGCAGCGGCTCGAAGGGCTGGAGGCGCGTCATTCGCTGTGGTGGTCGCGCAAGCAGGGCGGCTTCCCCCTGACGGATGAGGAAGTCGATGCCAAAGGATACGTGCAGCATCCTCTGGTCCACGTGCACGAGGGCTCGGGGCGCAAGGCGCTCTACCTGGGCGCGCACATACGGGATATTGCCGGCATGCCGCGCGATGAGGGCGTAGCGTTGGTGCGGGAGCTGATCGCATTCGCGACTCAGCCGCGGTACGTGTTCGAAGTGCAGTACCAGCCGGGAGACCTCTCCATCTGGGACGACCTCTGTACGATGCATCGGGGCGGTCCGTTCGATGAGCTCAAGCATCGGCGGGATATGCGCCGCACTTCGGTGCGGGAAGGGCGTTCCGCCGGGGGCGCGGAGGATCAGTTCACGGACATGTACAAAGCCGCCGGAATTACCGTTTTCGGAGGAGGACCGAAACCTCCTTGAGAAGGCTCCTCCAGGCTGCCCTGGTTCTCTTGATGGCCGGGAGTGCCGCCGCCGCCGGACCGGATGGCGCAGCGTTGTACGCTCAGCGGTGTGCCGGTTGCCACGAACGGCCGGAGAGCCACGCTCCGCCGCGCAGCGCTCTGGCAAGCCGTTCCTCGATCAATATCCTCATGGCGCTGATGACGGGCGCGATGCGCCCGCAGGCCGCCGGGCTCTCGCACGAGCAAGTCGAGGCGATTGCCGGCTATCTGACAGCCGCAACCGCCGCTCAGAACGCTACCCTGCGCCCCAACCGCTGCACCTCGCCGGTCGTGTCCGCCCACTCATCGGGTTGGAGCGGCTGGGGACTGGATCTGGCGAACAGTCGCTTTCAGCCCCACTCGGGCCTCACGGCACAGGACGTTGCGCGTCTGCAGGTCAAGTGGGTGTTCGCCTACCCGGGCCGGATGACCTGGGGTCAGCCGACTGTGATGAACGGGCGAGTGTTTGTGTCCAGTACGACCGGTCAGGTGTTCGCGCTCGATGCCCGCACCGGATGCACGCTGTGGAGCATCGAGGTGGGGGCCCCGGTCCGGTCGGCAATCTCCGTCGGAGCGGGAACTGGCGGGCATGAAGTCGCTTATTTCGGCGACATCGCCGCCAATGTACGGGCCGTGGACGCCGACACGGGCCGGGAAATATGGCGCGTGCACGTCGACGATCATCCGGTGGCACGCATCACCGGCTCGCCGGTCCTGTTCCGCGATCGCCTCCTGGTTCCGGTCGCCTCGTTCGAGGAGGGCTCGGCCACCGCCGCCGGTTACCGATGTTGCACCTTTCGCGGCAGTGTCGTTGCGCTGGATGCGGGTACCGGCAAGCTGATCTGGAAGCACCGCACGATCCGGGCGGAGCCCAAGCCGTATCACCGCAAGGGCACCGCCACGGAGCTGCTCGGTCCCGCAGGCGGCTCCGTCTGGAATGCTCCAACCATCGATCCCGCGCGTGGCTTCCTTTATGTCGGTACCGGGAACGACTACACGGATATCGACGATTCCGCCACGGACGCGGTACTCGCGATCGATGTCATGAGCGGGGAGCTTCGCTGGGCACGCCAACTGCGCAAGCACGACCGATGGTCTGGCGGTTGCATGCTGGCGGGTCCGTGTCCGAAGCGGGCTGGGACGGATGCCGATGTTGCGGCCTCTGTCATTCTCGTGCGCCTGCCCTCCGGAGGTGAGGTGTTGGTTGCCGGCCAGAAGTCAGGTGTCGTTTTCGGTCTGGATCCGGCGTCGGGCGGCGTGCGCTGGCGAACCAAGGTCGGCTACGGAGGTGTTTTGGGCGGGATCGAGTGGGGCATGGCCGCGGAAGGCACCACGGTGTTCGTCCCGATCTCCGACTCCACGACCGACAAGCCAGGCGCGGGACGCCCGGGACTGGCCGCACTCGATGCGGCGACCGGCAAGGTGCGCTGGTGGAGTGCAGCGCCGAAGCCCGTTTGTGCGTGGGGCACCGACGATTGCCGCGGCTCCTTGTCGCAGGCCGTCACGGCCATCGAGGGTGTCGTGTTTGCCGGCTCGCAGGACGGACACCTGCGTGCGTTCGATGCCGTCAGCGGCAAGGTCGTCTGGGACATCGACACCGCCAGATCCTTTGCCGCGGTGAATGCGCCTGCGGCACACGGCGGCTCCCTGGACACCGGCGGACCCGTCGTCGTCGACGGTGTCGTCTACGTCAACTCCGGTTACGGGCAGTTCCTTGGCCACGGCGGCAACGCGCTGCTGGCGTTGAGTGTCGATGGCAGATGAGGCCGCGCCGCAGCTGCCACCGAGACTCATACCCGGCAAGTGACCGGCCGATCGGTCCTGAGGATCAGGTGACGCTGATCGGAATGGCGCCCAGGAAGTCCAGCTTGCCGATCTCGACACCGCTGTGGCGCAGAATGCCGTAGGCAGTCGCCAGGTGAAAGTGGAAGTTCGGGAGCACGAAGAAGTTGAGATAGTCGGCGCCTTTCATCCGACCCGTATTCTTCGGGCCGAGCGGGAAGGTGACCTCACGGCTCGCCGCCGCATCGATGCTCCCGCCGTCCAGGGTCTTCACGAAGGCGAGGGTCTTGGCGATGCGCGCCTTGAGCTCGGGGAGGGTCGCCTCGGTATCCTCGTACTTCGGTGGATCGATGCCGGCGAGTCTCGCGCCTCCATTCTTGGCCTGATCGCAAACGACCTGCACCTGGCGCGTAAGCGCGAACATATCGGGAAACAGACGGGCATTGAGCAGCACCGCAGGGTCGATGCGCTTCGTTTCGGCATAGGCCGCGGCCTTGTCGAGCAGAGCCGCAAGCGCGTTGAGGCCAACTTCGAACACGGGAATGGATGCACTGGACATCGACATGATAGAAGCCTCCCTAATTGTTCACACTTCATCCATACGACAGGTTGCCACCGCGGTCGGCCGGGATGTTCGGCCCCGAGCGAATCTCCAGGTGGGCACGGCCGCCGCAACCTAGCAAATTCACTTGTAAAAGACAAGTAATATAGACACGACGACACGACTCCTCCTGTGCCAGCATTTGGCCCATGAGCCCCCCGAGCACACAGGACATCCGCTCCCATTGCCCGGTGAACTACGCCCTGGAGATCTTCGGCGACAAGTGGTCGCTGCTGATCGTTCGCGACATCGTGTTCGCCGGCAAGAAGACCTACGGCGAGTTCCTGAAATCGGAAGAAGGGTTCGCCACGAACATCCTCGCTGCCCGCCTGGGGTTTCTGGAGGAGCAGGGCATTCTCGCCAAGACCCCTGATCCCGCCGACGGGCGCAAGGACTTCTACTCACTCACCGACAAGGGTCTGGATCTCATTCCCGTTCTGCTGCGCATCGTGTTGTGGAGCGCGAAGCACGATCCGAGCTCCTACGCGTGCCGGCGCGAGGAGTTCATCGCTCGCTTGAATCGCAACCCCGACAAGGTGAGCGCAGAGGTGAAGGAATTGGTCCGCGAGGGCGGGAGTGTATTTGGAAAGCTCAACGGTTGAGCAGGCGCTGAAGACACACCGCACTCGGAATTCGAGTGCGAAGTGTACGTCCTGACGAAGGAGGAGGGCGGCCGGCACACGCCGTTCGTCGACGGTTACCAGCCGCAGTTCTTCTTCGACACGACGGATGCCACGGGTGTCGTGGCGCTGCCTTCACCCGCTTCACGCGCTTCATCCCCCTGAATCGCCGCTCGTACCTCCTCGAAACGCTTCGTCGCAAGGTCCAGCCACGGCCGGCGCCCCGGGGCAGGCTTGCTTCCACTGGCGATGCTCGCCACACCAGGAGGGAGTCATGAGCAGGATTTCTCAGGGGCATGGGACCAGCCCGATGTCTGCTGTGAAGCCGCAGGCGTGCGCCGCGGTCCTGAAGAACATCGTCAAGCACTATCGCGTGGAGTCGGTGGAGATCGAGGCGCTGCGCGGGATCGATGTCGAGATCCGGGAGAACTGCCTGACGGCGATATCCGGTCCCTCCGGAAGCGGCAAGACCACGCTCCTCAACGTGATCGGGTGCATCGACCGCCCGGACGAGGGTGAGCTCGAAGTCGCGGGAACGCCCGTGGGCGAGCTGACCGACAACGCGCTGAGCGACTTCCGCGCCGCTCATCTGGGGTTCGTCTTCCAGAGCTTCAATCTGATCCCGGTTCTCACGACCTACGAGAACGTGGAGTATCCCCTGCGACTCACGAACGTCCCGGCGTCACGGCGGCGCGAGCGGGTGCAGTTGATGCTCGATGCGGTGGGCCTGAGCTCACACGCGCGCCACCGGCCCGGCCAGTTGTCCGGCGGTCAACAGCAGCGCGTGGCGATCGCAAGGGCGCTCGCCGGGGCGCCGAGGCTGGTGCTGGCAGATGAGCCGACCGCCAATCTCGATAGTCACACGGGTGCGGCGATCATCGAGCTCATGCGGCAGATGCAGCGCGAGCACAGGATCTCCGTGGTGATCTGCTCTCACGATCCGAAAGTGATCGCGGCCGCGGACGACACAGTTGTCATTCAGGATGGACGGATTCAGCGATGATGACCCTGGCATTAGCTATCCGGAATCTCACGCGCAACCGGCGCCGATCCATCACGACACTCGCGGCGATCATCGTCGGTGCAGTGGCGATCCTTCTGTTCGGGGGCTACTCCCGCAATATCCGTTATGGACTGCAGATGGGATTCGTGCGCTCGAGCGGGCACCTGCAGATCCAGCACAAGGACTACTTCCTCTATGGCAGTGGCGATCCCGCAGCCTACGGCATTGCCGACTACCGCCATGTCATGGACGTCGTCCGGCACGATCCGGTGCTGGCGCCGATGCTGACCGTGGTGACCCCGACCCTGGAGCTCGGGGGGATCGCAGGCAATTTCGATGCGGGAGTCTCGCGGACGGTGCTCGTGTCAGGGACCGAGGTTGAGGGTCAGAATGAGCTGCGCAAATGGGACGACTTCGGGTTCGGGGATCGGGCCGGGCCGCTCCCCCTCACTCATACCGCAGTGAACGCAGCCGTCGTCGGTGAGGGCGTTGCCCGGGTGTTGCAGTTGTGCGCAGCACTGGGAGTCAAGCGTTGCGCGGCTCCCGGGAGTGCGCGCTCACGGAAAATCGACGGGGCAGCGCCTGCGCTGCCACCGGATCTCGTACGACTCTCGACGGAGGCGGGGGCGGGCCGCCCCGAACACAAGGATCCACGGATCGAGCTTCTGGCGGCCACTGCGAGAGGCGCCCCCAATGTCGCGAGCCTTTCCGTCGTCAAGGTCGAGCGGCAGGGTGTCAAGGAGCTCGACGACGTGTATGTCGCCATGCATCTGGCCCAGGCACAGCGGCTGATCTATGGCGGGGAGCCGCCGCAGGTAACGGCGATTATCCTGCAGCTCCGTCACACTTCGCAGATACCGGCGGCCAAAGCTCGCCTGCAGTCTCTCCTGGACACCTCGCTCAAAGGCACGCCGCTGGAGGTCCATGATTTTGAGACCCTGAATCCCTACTACGGCCAGGCCGTCGGACTGTTCGCCGCGATTTTCGGGTTCATCTCGATTCTCATCGGGGCGATCGTGCTGTTCACGGTGGGCAACACGATGAGCATGGCAGTAGTCGAGCGGACACCGGAGATAGGTACCCTTCGCGCTATCGGCCTGCGCCGCTCCGGCATTCGCAGGATGTTCGTGCTGGAGGGCACGTTGCTGGGCGTGGCGGGGTCGCTCCTTGGCATCCTGGCGGCACTGATTCTTGCGTACTGCATCAACCACGGAGGAATCACCTGGACGCCACCAGGTCGCGTGGACGCCGTGCCATTGACGGTGCGTGTCTGGGGAGAGTGGGCGCCGATGGTTGCCGTAGCGATAGGCCTCACCCTGGTGACCGTGGTGTCTTCATGGATTCCTTCCGGACGCGGAGCGCGAACCAACATCGTTGCAGCCCTGAGGCACGCCTGAATCATGAACACATTCTCCCGACTGATGGCCCTCGCCGCGATGGGCGCCTGTGTACTGGCCGGACCGTGCGCGTACGCCGACGAAGCGACGCCCGATGCGCAAAAGATCCTGGCGGCCAGTGATGCCGTCCGCAATCCCGCCAATCCTTTCGGACTGTCGATCGTGCTGACGGAGTATCGCGATGGCCAGGAGGCGGATTCCAACACGCTCGCCATCTACTCGAAGCTGGATGCCCGGTGGGGGCGCTACCGTACACTCATCAGCTACGTAGGGCCGCCGCGCGACGCAGGCAAGCTGGTGCTCGAGAGCGGTACGGAGATGTGGTTCTACGATCCCTCCAGCGAGGCGAGCATTCGCATCTCTCCGCAACAGCGCCTGCTCGGCCAGGCTTCAACGGGAGACGTGGTGACGGTCAATCTTGCACATGACTACCACGCAATCGCAGCGACGTCCGAAGACATCACCGATGGCGACCACACGCAACGACACTGCTACAAGCTGGGACTGGCGGCGGCGGTGCCCGATGCGACGTATCATCGCATCGAGCTCTGGGTCGAGAGGTCGAGCAACCGCCCCGTGAAGGGCAAATTCTACTCCGACAGCGATCGTCTGCTGAAGACGGCGTATTACCGGCGGTTCCAGTCGGAGCTCGGCCTCGAGCGGCCCACGGAGATCGTCATCATCGACGGTCTGACGCCCACGTGGGTGACCGTGATGCGGTACTCCAACTACGCCTGGCGCGATGTGCCGGATAGCTGGCTGCAGCGCGACTATCTGCCTCACTTTCGACCGATCAGCGAGTCGCAGAGCCGATGAGCGATGCGTATCCGCTGGCTGCTGCCGATCCTTGCCGTGTGCCCAGTCGCTGTGGCCCAGCAGGATGATGATGCCGCGGCGCTAGCTCTTGCCGACCGTGCCCAAACCGAGGCAGACGCACCGCGCGCATGTGTGGAGTACACCGAGGCAGCCTTGACCGAGACGACGTACAGTGACTCCGCGCCGTCGAGCGCTGGCGGGCGTGCTTCAGTGAATATTCGTTGCGATGGTGCGTTGGGGGAGCGGTGGCGCGCAGTGTTCTCGGACCGGCTCGACTACTTCTGGGCGCAGCGGGCTTCCGCACAGGCGGTCAACACGCTCAAGGAAGCATATGTGAGTTTCCGGGACGGCGGCACGGAGTTGTTCGACCTCGGGCGCATCAACGTACGCGAGGGCGTGGGATTCGCGTACAACCCGACCGACTACTTCCGCGCCGATGCGGTACGTGCGATCGTCTCAATTGACCCCAACACGTTGCGCGATGAGCGACTGGGAACGCTCGTGGCACGCTCGCAGACGCTCTGGTCGAGCGGTTCTCTCACGGCCCTGTATGCGCCGCGGGTCAGCGCCGAGCCGAGCACTTCCACCTTCAGCCCCGATCTGGGTGCTACCAACCGCAGTGGCCGCTGGGAGCTGATCCTGAGCCAGCGATGGGCCGCCGATTTTCAGCCGCAGCTCTCATTGACGGGGACGGAGCATCACTCGCCGCAGGCGGGGCTCAATCTGACCTACCTTCTGAACAGTGCGACGGTGGCGTACCTGGAGTGGTCGGGCGGCCGCGGGCCGAGCAACCTGGCCGCCAGTGGCTATCTCGGCGCGGAGCCGACGGCATTCCATTCGCGCCTGAGCACCGGGTTCACCTACACGACACCCTATGAGCTCTCTGTGACGCTGGAGTATGAATACGACGGAGCCGCGCCTAGCCGGAGCGACTGGGCCGCGATACGGAGGAATGCCGTGGCATCCAATGTGCAGTATCGCGAGTATGCCGGGTCGCAGGCGGAGCTCGCCGCGCGCCAGAATCTGTTCGGGTACGCCCACTGGGAGGACCTCGGCATTCCCCACCTGGACCTGACGGCCTTTGTGCGGTTCGATCCGTATGATCACAGCCGCGTGACCTGGGCGGAGGCGCGTTACCATTGGCGGCACGCCGGACTCGCGCTGCAGTGGCAGCGGCGGGCGGGCGCTGCGACCAGCGACTTCGCGCCCTGGCCGGTGCGCCAGTCGTGGCTGGCCCTGCTCGATTATTATTTCTGAAGCCTCGGACGGAAGTCGCAAAGAAGATGGAATCCCGGTCACGGCGCTTGCTGGATGTCGCGGGCCCGACCTTCTGGCGCGAGCTGGGGGTGATGCTGGCACTGAACCTGCTGATCACCGTGCTGCTCTACCTGCTGGGCGTCAACTACGACTTCCTGCCGACGCTGAAAACCTGCAACGCCATCGGCTTCAGCATCTGGGGATCGTTCGAAGTGGTGCGGTTCCTCACTCGCAACCGCCTGCCCACGCTCGGGGTGGCGCTGATCGGCGTGCCTGGCGGATTCGTCATCGGTAGCCACGTCGCCGGATGGCTGGGCTCCACCGACATCGTGTCGGTGATGGCACGCGATCCGACTCATCAGTGGCGTCTGGTGGTGTCCGGGCTGATGGTTGCGGTGTTTGCGACCAGCTTTTTCATTTTCTATTGGCGTGCCGAGGCGTACCGTGCCGACCTGCAGACCGAGCGCAGCCGCGCGGCGGAGGCGCTGCAGGCGGAAACCGCCGCGAAGCTGGCTCTGTTGCAGGCGCAGATCGAGCCGCATTTTCTGTTCAACACCCTGGCCAACGCCCAGAGTGTCATCGAGTCGGAGCCGAAGACCGCCAAGCTGATTCTGGAGCACCTGAACCAGTACCTGCGGGTGAGCCTCGGGCGCACGAGGCGCAGTTCCTCGACGCTCGGCGAGGAGCTGGGCCTGATCGATGCCCTGTTGGGCATCGCGGGCCTGCGACTGGGTGTGCGGCTGCGCTATTCGGTTTCGATACCGCAGGAGCTCAGGGAGGCACGACTCCCGCCGCTGCTGTTGCAACCCCTGGTGGAGAATGCCCTGAAGCATGGCATCGAGCCGTCCTTGAGCGGGGGCGAGATCCGAGTGGACGCGCGAGAAGCGGAGGGCTTGCTTTGCCTGCGTGTGACGGATACTGGCGTCGGCATGAATACCGGCTCTCCGGAAGGCGTCGGGCTGGAAAACGTCCGAGGGCGACTCGCTCGGCTGTACGGTGAGCGCGGGCGTTTGGCGATCTACCGTCACGAGCCCAGCGGTGTGGTTGCGGAGATCACCATGCCACTGCAGCGAGTCTGAGTATGGCACCGACCGCACTGATCGCCGACGATGAACCCAAGCTCGCGCAGGACCTGGCCGAGCGGCTGAAGCAGCTCTGGAGCGAGCTCGACATCGTCGCGCTCGTGCCCAACGGCATCCAGGCGGTCGCGGAGCTCAATCG
>DATNEN010000122.1:0-27219 GCA_035552975.1 Steroidobacteraceae bacterium | reverse complement strand
AGGCTCGTGTAGATGCGCAGGCCCGCTTTCGTGAGGTCCTCTTCACGATAGTCACGACGCAGCACCCGGCGCACGAAATCCAGATACGCCGGATAGTACGACCCGGCGCCACGCGCGATGACTCCGAGCGGCTTGGCGGTGGCCACCTGCGCGTCCTTCGCACTGATGACCTGCTGTTCGGCCATCAGCTTGAGCACCAGGTCGCGACGCGCCAGGGCGCGTTTCGCGTGCCGCCGCGGATCGTAGTAGGACGGACCGCGAACGATCGCCACCATCAGCGCAATCTCCGACACGTCCAGCTCCGAGAGCGGCTTGCCGAAGTAGAACTGGCTGGCGAGCCCGAAGCCATGGATGGCGCGATCGCCATCCTGGCCGAGGAAGATCTCGTTGATGTAGGCGTTCATCAGATCCGCCTTGCTGAAATGCGACTCGAGCGCGACGGCCATCGCCGCTTCCTCGAGCTTGCGCGACAGATTGCGGCGCGGATCCAGAAAGTAACTCTTGACCAGCTGTTGGGTGAGCGTGCTGCCGCCCTGCTCGATCTGTCCGGAGCGCAGGTCCACCCACATGGCGCGCAGCAAGGCTTCCGGATCGACGCCGTGATGATGATCGAACTTGCGATCTTCGACCGCTTTGAGCGCCGCCGGCAGCAGCGGCGGCACCTCGTTGGGGGTGACGACGATCCGGTCCTCGCCGTGAATGGGGAAGATGCTGCCGATCAGCAGCGGCTCGAGCCGCACCAGCGGCATCTCCTTGCCCGCGGAGTCGCGCAAGCTCTCGATCGCCGTGGCGCCGCACTGGATACTGAGGATGAGCGCCGGTCGTGACTCATCGGCGAACACGGCTGGCCGCAGCGCTACGTCCAGCCGCGCTCCCTGCTGGCGATAGGTTCCGGGGCGCTCCAGCCGCTCGACGCGCCGATATTGCAATCGCGCCAGCTCGTGCCGGAGATCTGCCTGAGTGAGCTGCAGGCCCGCATACAACTCCAGCGGCGAGGCGTACACGTGCGCCGGCAATGTCCAGCGGCGGCCCTCGAACTGGTGCGACACCAGCCGGTCCAGATACACGTAGTAAGCGCCACCGGCAGCGATCCCCAGGACCAGCACCAGCAGCGACAAGCGCCAGAGGGTCTTCTTCCACCGCGAGCGAGCCATGGGCGCAGCTAGGCGTGCGGTCGGCGGCGCCCGCGCAGCCAGTCATCCGCCAACCCGTGCTGGGCCCGGCCGTTCAGATGAACAGCTCCGGCGCCGGATCGCGCAGATTGTAATGAGAGCTCATGGCCCGACCATAGGCTCCCGCATTCGCGATGAGCACGACATCGCCCTCGCGCGTCGGGGGCAGCAGGCGATCGTGGCCCAGCACATCCGCACTCTCGCAGATGGGACCGACTACGTTCACCAGCTCCGTCGCCATCTCATCCAGCCGCGTCAGGTTCACGATCTCATGGTATGAGCCATAGAGCGCCGGACGGATCAGGGAGTTCATTCCGGTCGCCACGCCGACGTAACGCACCTCGCCCTTGGACTTCAGCTGGGTGACTTTCGCCAGCAGGACGCCGGCGTCGGCCACCAGGTAGCGTCCCGGCTCCATCCACAGCTCCAGCCCGGGATACTCCGCGCGCACCGCCTGCAGCAGAGTGTCCAGCCTGCCCAGGTCGATCCCGGGTTGCTCGGCGCGCTCGGGGACACCCAGGCCGCCGCCGACGTCGATGACGCGGACGTCCGGGAACTGCGCAGCGAGAGCTGCCAGCGTTCTCGCCTGCCTCTCCCAATTGGCGGCGTCGAAAATTCCGCTCCCGACATGCGCCTGCAGGCCGACGATGCGTGCGCCTGCGCGCGCGGCATGCTGCGCAAACTGCTTCAGCTCCCCCGTGGGGACTCCGAACTTGGCGTGCGTGCCGGCCGTGCGCACGTGACGGTGATGCCCGAGCCCATGTCCTGGATCGATGCGCACGAAGATCTCGCGATCGCGAAACACCTCAGGCCAGGAAGCAATGACATACGTGTTGTCGACGGTCACCCGCACGCCCTGCTCGAACGCCCAGGCAAACTCGTCCCGCGCGGCAAAGTTCGTCGTGAACAGAATTCGCTTCCGATCCAGCTGCGGGAGCGACTGCATGGCGCGCTCGGCTTCGCCGCGCGACACGCACTCTATGTCTACGCCTTCCGCATGCACGGCGCGCAACACGTCCGGATGTGGGTTGGCCTTCATTGCGTAGTGAACGCGGGCAACCGAAGTGAGCCCGCGAAGCGCGCGAGCCGCGCTGCGGATCGAATTCACATCGTAGACATAGGCAGCCCCGCGCTCTCCCAAAGCAGCGATGAGCTCTGACCGCTTCTCGCGCCACCAGGCGCCGGGCTTGGCCGCCGTCGCCACAGGTTTGGAGAAAAGCTGCTGCCAGGTGGGGCCGAGCACGCGGTCGCCGGGAACCGGCCGGATCAACAGCTCGTGCAGCTGGTCGACGAGCCGATCGCCCTGGCTCTCATCCACCACGAACGTGAAGTTCAGGTCGTTGGCGGCTTGACTGACCAGGTAGATCTTCTGCTCCTCGAAGAACTCGAATGCATCGCCGAGCTGATGCAGGATGGCACGGATGTTGCGCCCGACCAGGCTGACGGAAGCGCAGGGTCCGATGAGTTGAACGCGGCACAGGCGCGACAGATCCCCGATCAGCCCCGCCAGCATCGTCCCGTCCAGCGTGTTGGCCGCCGGGTCCAGCGACACGGTCACGTTGGTCTCCGAGGTCGACACCAGGTCCACGGACATGCCGTGTTCCTTGAAGATCTGGAACGCATCGGCGAGGAACCCGACCTGATGCCACATCCCCGGGCTCTCCAGCGAGACCAGGGTGATCCCCTTCTTCGTGCAGACCGCCTTCACCTGGGCGGCACCGTCCAGTCCCTCCGCGCTGAGGACCGTGCCCTGCATGTCCGGAACCTGGGTGGCATACACATGAAGAGGAATGCCGTATTGCCGCGCCGGGAGAATGCAACGCGGGTGCAGCACCTTCGCGCCGCTGGTGGCGATTTCCTGCGCCTCGTCGTAGTGCAGCGCGCGCAGCAGCCGCGCAGTCGGCGTCGAGCGCGGGTTGGCGCTGAACATGCCGGGCACGTCGGTCCAGATCTCCAGTCGCTGCGCTCGCAGCTTGGCCGCCAGATACGCCGCCGAGGTGTCGGATCCGCCCCGCCCCAACAGCACGGTGTTGCCGTCATCGTCGCTGGCGATGAAGCCCTGCGTGATGACGATGGGCGCTGCCCGGGACAAGCGCTCTTGCAGCTGCGCATCCGGAGCGAAGTTGCAAGTGGCCGACAGCACGCTCGCCTTGGCCGAAGCACTGCGACGCTCTTCGGCCTTCAACATGCTCCGCGCGTCGCCCCACTCGACCGGAAGGCCCTGCGCGCGCAGGAATCTCGCGCCCAGCAGAGTTGCCATCAACTCTCCGGTGGCCATGACGCGTGCACGGGTGCGGTCGCTCACCTCGCCGATCAGGGCTGCTCCGGCGGCGATCTGCCGCAGCTCGGCAAAGTGGCGCTCGATCTCCTCTCCCAGCTCGACACCCAACTCGGAGGCGAGCTTGCGGTGGCGCTCCTCGATGAGCCGCAACTCCTCGTTCTGCACTTGCCCGACGGAGGAGTCGAGCAGCTTCTCGAGCCGGTCGGTGATCCCGGTGATGGCCGAATGCACTATCAACACGCGCGCGCCGGCGGCGTGGCGCGCGGCGGCGACTTTGGCGATGTTGAGCCAGTTGGGCAGGGAAGAGACGCTGGTGCCACCGAACTTCAGAACGATCCACGCGGAGGGCGTGCGAGTCACTTGAGTCATCCTCACGGCTCTCGGGCCTCTGGGGCGCGGCGGCGCTCGAGGGAGAGCTGTCAGATCATCATGGGGGACTTAAAAACTGCGCTGCGCGACTAGAGCTCTTCTTCGTCGAAATCGCGCAGATCCTTCTCGAGCTTCTTGTCCGCGAGCACTTCTTCGAGCTTGCTCCAGGCGGCCTTGCCTCGCTTGCCCTGGTTGCGGACACGCTTGTCCACCCGGTCCAGCATCCGGTCGTAATCCGTGCCGTCTTCGGTGGGTCCGCTGAGGAAATCTTCGTCGAGATCGAAGCTCTCGTTGTCTCGTTCCGACATTGCTTGAGGCCCGGGATCCTCAATAATCCTAAATTATTCAAGCACTAACGTGCGCGCAGCACACGCCAGGAGGCTGCGAACTATAACGGATTCGCGCCTACGTTCAACTCCATTTACCGGTCACGGACCGTGACCGGGGCGCCACGGCTCAATCCGAGCCCCTCTGCGGCGCTTTGCTCGGCCCGGGCGATCTCCAGCACCCCGAAGGAGTTGACCAGAGCGAGGTAGTCCCCCGGCTGCACATCTCCATAAGTGCGCCGCAGCGGAAAGACGTGGTTCCCGGCCCGGATCTGCGGGTTGGCGAAGCGCTCCAGCAGCTTCCCGTCGATATTGGTGATCAGGTTGCCGAAGGTGTCGATGGTGATCACCACGCCGGACACCCCGGAGCCTTCCGCGGACGGCTCGTCCACCCAGGCGGGGATGAGGCTCCGGATGGGGTCCCCGAGATCGGTCGGGCGGCAGCGGCCGGCGGCAAGCTCGGCCGCCACGGGCGCAAAGATGTCCCGTCCGTGGAAGGTCGCGCTAGGCTGGCGGATACCCAGCGGCACGAGCTTCTCAGCCTGCAACCGGGTGAGCGTGGCCTCGGGGTGCCGAATGACGATCGGCGCCAGCAGCCCGTTGTCGGGCGCCAGGAACACGTGTCCCTGGGCCTCCACCGCCACGATGTCCCGGGAGGTCCCGACGCCCGGATCGACCACGGCCACGTGCACCGTTCCCGGCGGAAAATAGACGAACGACCGCAACAGCCAGAATCCGGCCTCGGCCGGCCAATGCACCACAATCTCGTGGGTGAGGTCGACGATGCGCGCTTCGGGGAAGCGCGTGAGGATGCACCCTTTCATGACCCCGACGAAGGGCCCTTTGTGACCGAAATCGGTCGTTATCGTGATGACGCCCGCAGGCCGGCTGGGTTGACTCATGCGTAGAATCTACGACAGATCGCACCGCGAATGCGCGCACTGTCGTGCGCGAAAGTAGAGTCCCCTTGAGCTCCGCCCATGACCGCCTGCCCCTGAATGCGCTCCGGGTCTTCGAGGCCGTCGCCGAGCGGCTGAATTTTGGGGAGGCCGCAGAGGCCCTCCACGTCACCCCCGCAGCCGTCAGCCAGCAGATCAGGACGCTGGAGGACTACCTTCAGACCCCGCTCTTCCGCCGCAGCGGGCGCAACGTTCAGCTCACGCCGGAAGGGGCGCGCCTGCTCCCGGGCGTCCGCCGGGGCCTGGACCAGCTCGAAGCCGCCTTGCACGGGTTGAGGCAAGACCGTCACGCCGGCGCGTTGAACGTCACCACCACCAACTCCTTCCTGCAGAAGTGGCTGCTGCCGCGGCTTGCCGATCTGCACGCGCACCACCCCGACATCGAGCTGCGCTTGCACACGAGCCCTGACATCGTGGATTTCTCGCGTTCGGATTTCCATCTCGCTCTGCGTTTCGGCAAAGGAGGCTATGAAGGCCTGTGCTGCGAGAAGCTGTTGGATGAGTGGGCGGTTGCGGTCGCCTCTCCCGCCACGCTCAGCAGATACGGTCCCCTGCCGGCCGATGGGGACACTTCCCGGTACCCGCTCCTGCATGGCACTGAGATCGACTGGACCACCTGGTTTGCAACCGCGGGCACCCTCACCCAGCACCGCCCCAGAGCCTACATAGACGACTCAGCGGCATTGCTCTCGGCGGTCGCCGAGGGTCTGGGCTTCGCGATCGTGCGGTGGACGCTCGTCGCGGGCGAGCTGCAATCCGGCCGGTTGGCGCTCGCTAGCCGGCGCGCCGTGCCTTCCGATCTCGCCTATTACTTTGTCTGTCCTGAGACCTATGCCTCGCTACCGAAGGTGGCGGCCTTGCGTGAGTGGCTGCAATCCCAGGCGCGCGAGTTTCCCCCGCCTCCGAAGTCGTTGCCGCGGGAATAGCTGTACGCCCGGCTCGATGCCCTCAGCGTCGGCGCGTGTGCGCCGATGCAGCCCCTTCGGCGCACGCGCGGCAGCGGTCGGTGTAAGGCACTGCCGACAAGCGCTCCTCTTCGATGGACTCGCCGCAGACGGCACAACTCGTGTAGCGCCCCGCGGAGAGGCGTCGCAACGCAGCATCGAGTTGGCTGAGCTCTTCGCGCGCCGATTGGGAAATGGCACCCAGCACGTCGTCGGTCTCCCGCTGCGTCACCTGCTCGGCAGAGTCGGAGCTGAGCGGATCGGCCTCGTGCCGCAGATCCGCATTGGCCCGGCTCGCCCGTGAGCGCAGCTCTTCCCGGCGCGACAGCAAACGCCTGCGAACGGCTTCGACATCCATAGAGATCGTCCGGCCGCGGTAGCTCCCAAGACACTAACGAGTCTTGCGCTTCTCCTCAAGCCAACCCTGCAGCTTGTCGAAGGGCTCGATGAATTTAGCGACTCCTTCGCGCTCGAGAGTGTCGGCGGCGGCATCCAGATCCACGCCCAGGCGCTCGAAGCTCTCGCGGGCATTGGCGGCCTCCCCCATGTGCCGCTCCAGCCGCACCTCGGGATGCCCGAGCCGTCGGTAGGCATCGATAGTCTGATGCGGCATGGTATTGACCGTATCCGGCGCCACCAGATCCTCCACGTACTTCACCGGGCTGTAGCTGGGATCCTTCGTCGAGGTCGACGCCCACAGCAACCGCTGAGGCCGCGCACCGCGCGCCGCAAGGGCCTCCCAGCGTGCGGATGCGACGATCTCGCTGTAGATCGCGTAGGCGGAGGCGGCGTTGGCGAGAGCTGCCTTGCCCCGCAGCGCCTTGGCGGCCGTCTGGCCCTGAGCCGTGAGCGCATCGAGCCGCTTATCCACCAGCGTGTCGATCCGGCTCAGAAAGAAGCTGGCGACGCTCGAGACGTGATCGATGGGCTTGCCGCCGGCCAGGCGCCCCTCCAGACCATCCAGAAAGCTCTCCGCAACCGCACGGTAGCGCTCAGGGGAGAACAGCAGCGTGACGTTCACGTTCACCCCTGCCGTGAGCAGCTCACGAATGGCGGTCAATCCGGGCTGCGTCCCGGGGATCTTGATCATGACGTTGGGACGCTCCAGGCGGCCCCAGAGGCGCTTGCCTTCGGAGATGCTCGCCGCACTGTCGTAGGCGATGTGCGGGGAGACTTCGAGACTGACGTAACCGTCGCCGCGGGAGCTCTCGCGATACAGATTGGCGAACAGATCGGCGCCGTTCTGCACATCCTCGATGGCGAGGGACTCGTACAGCGCCATGCTCGTCGGGCAGGTGGCCAGCCGCTGCTGGACCGCCGCGGTGTATTGCGGGTCCTGTGTCATGGAGTGGGCGAAGATGGAGGGGTTCGACGTCACCCCCCCAAGGCCGTCCTCTCGGATCAGCCGCGCGAGACTTCCGTCCGCGAGCATCGCGCGCCCCAGATCGTCCAGCCAGACGCTCTGGCCGAGCTTGCGCAGTTCAAGAAGCGGGTTGGTGGGCATGGCAAGGCGTCCTGTCCAGTTCGGGCGTGCGTGCGTGCGGCGATTGTCCGTCCATCACTCCGCAAAAACCACGCCTGCACGAGGGGTCGACCGATTCATGTGCCGGGCTCATTCAGCCGTTCCGGCCACACCCAGTCGCGGACCTCCGGCAGGTCCTCGCCGCGACGAGTGATGTATTCGCGGTGCTCGGTGCGCTTGTCGCGCATGAGCTGGCGCAGGTGGGCGGCCCGGTAACCCAGCCCCGGGACGCGGTCGATGACGTCCATGACCAAGTGGAAGCGATCGAGATCGTTGCGCACCACCATGTCGAACGGGGTGGTCGTCGTCCCCTCTTCCTTGTAGCCGCGCACATGCAGGTTGTCGTGGTTGGTCCTGCGATAGGTCAGGCGGTGGATCAGCCAGGGATAGCCGTGATAGGCAAAGATCACCGGCTTGTCGGGTGTGAACAGCGCATCGAACTCACTGTCGGTGCAGCCATGCGGATGCTCATCGTGCGGTTGCAGCGTCATCAGATCGACGACGTTGACGACGCGCACCTTCAAGGCCGGCAGGTGCATGCGCAGCAGGCTCACTGCCGCGAGTGTTTCCATCGTCGGAACATCGCCCGCACAAGCCATTACCACATCCGGCTCGCCCGTGGTGTCGTTGCTCGCCCAGTCGAAGATGCCGATGCCCGCGGCGCAATGTTTGGTCGCCGCTTCGATATCGAGCCATTGTGGCTCGGGCTGCTTGCCCGCGACGATGACGTTGACCAGATTGCGGCTCGCCAGGCACTGCCGCGCGACGCACAGCAGAGTGTTGGCATCGGGCGGCAGATAGACGCGCACCACGTCCGCTTTCTTGTTGACCACCAGGTCGATGAAGCCCGGGTCCTGGTGCGAGAAGCCGTTGTGATCCTGACGCCAGACATGCGAGGTGAGCAGAATGTTGAGCGCCGCGATCGAGCGGCGCCACGGGATCCGGTTGGCCTCCTCGATCCACTTGGCATGCTGGTTGAACATCGAGTCGACGATGTGGATGAAGGCTTCGTAGCAGGAGAACAGGCCGTGGCGGCCGGTGAGCAGGTAACCTTCCAGCCACCCCTGGCACTGGTGCTCGGACAGGACCTCCATCACCCGCCCGTCGGGAGTGAGCTGCGGATCGTTGGCCCGGGTCTCCGCGACCCACGCACGCGCGGTGGCCTCGAATACGGCATCCAGGCGGTTGGAGCTGGTCTCGTCCGGTCCGAACATTCGGAAGTTGCGCGTCTGTGCGTTGAGCTTGAACACATCGCGCAGGTACCTGCCGAGCACCCTGGTGCTCTCGGCCGTAATCGCGCCAGGCCGCGGCACGTCGGTCGCGTACTGTCGGTAGTCCGGCAAGCGCAACTCCCGCAGCAGCATCCCGCCGTTGGCATGCGGGTTCAATCCCATCCGCCGAACACCCGGCGGCACGAGCTGCTGCAGCACGGCGCGCGGCGCGCCGTTCTCCTCGAACAACTCCTCCGGCTGGTAGCTGTGCAGCCACTCTTCCAGCATCCGCAGGTGCGCCGGGTTGGAAGCCAGCTCCGCCAGCGGCACCTGATGGGCACGCCACGTCCCTTCGATCTGCTTGCCGTCGACCTTCTTCGGGCCTGTCCACCCCTTGGGGGTTTGCAGCACGATGAGCGGCCAGCGGGGACGAGCGACCTGGTCCTCGCCCGGGGATCGCGTTGCGCGGCGGGCCCGCTGTTGGATGCTCGCGATCTGATCGAGAACCTCATCCAACGTGGCCGCCATTGCCTCGTGCATGGCCCGCGGCTCCTCGCCAACGACAAAGCGCGGCTCCCACCCATAGCCCCGGAGCAGGCTTTCCAATTCCTCGCGCGGAATGCGCGCCAGCACCGTCGGGCTGGCGATCTTGTAGCCGTTCAGGTGGAGAATCGGCAGCACCGCCCCGTCAGTGACCGGATCGAGGAACTTGTTCGAATGCCACGCCGTCGCCAGCGGCCCCGTCTCGGCTTCTCCGTCGCCGACCACGCAGGCCACGATCAGCCCCGGATTGTCGAACGCCGCACCGCATGCATGGGACAGCGAGTAGCCGAGCTCGCCCCCTTCGTTGATCGAGCCCGGCACATCCGGCGCGCAATGACTCGGAATTCCGCCAGGGAAGGAGAACTGCCGGAACAGCCGCTGCATGCCCTCGAGGTCTTGCCCGACATTCGGATAGAGCTCGCTGTAGCTGCCTTCGAGCCACGTATTGGCCACCGCTGCCGGTCCGCCGTGTCCGGGCCCGATGACCAGCAAAACGTCCAGCTCACGCGCGATGATCACGCGGTTCAGATGCGCATAGATGAAGTTCAGCCCCGGCGTGGTGCCCCAGTGGCCGAGCAGCCGCGGCTTGATATGCTCCAGCGAAAGCGGCTGCTTGAGCAGTGCATTGTCGAGCAGATAGATCTGCCCCACCGACAGGTAGTTCACCGCCCGCCACCAGGCGTGGATGCACCGCAGTTCTTCGGCGGAGAGAGGCATGCGAGACCTTTCCTGTGTCACGAGCGTTTATGGCAGCACGAAGCATTCCATGCCGTGACTGCATCCAGATGACGTAGCAACCCTCATCTTCCCGGCCACACTATGATAGTCCTGACCGTCAATAGCGGGAGCACCTCCATCAAGCTCGGTGCCTACGAGGTGGGCCGTCGATCCGAGGCCCGGCGGATCGCTGCGGAGCACTCCCACGCTGCGCAGGGGGAAAAGCCGCAGCTCCTGAGGGGTTTCCTCGATCGATTGCACGCCTCGCAGTTGCGTCCCGACGTCGTGGCGCATCGCGTGGTGCACGGTGGAACGCGCTTCACCCGGCCGGTCAAAATCGATGCGGCCGTGTTGGCGGAGCTCGAGCGGCTCTCCGAGCTCGCTCCGCTGCACAATCCGACGGCGCTCAGCTGGATCGAGGCAGCGAGGCAGGTGTGTGGCCCCGAAGTGGTGCAGATCGCTGCGTTCGACACGGCGTTTTTTGCGCAGCTTCCGCTGCGCGCGAGCCAGTATGCCCTGCCCCCTCAGATGGGCTCCGAGCTCGGCGTGCGGCGCTACGGATTTCACGGCCTGGCACACGAAGCGATGCTGCGCCGGTGGCAACGGCTGCACCCGGAGTTGCCCGGTGGAGGGCGGCTGATCACCTTACAGCTCGGGGGCGGCTGCTCCATTGCCGCTCTCTCCGCGGGACATCCCGTCGATACCTCGATGGGGTTCTCACCCCTGGAGGGCCTGGTGATGGCTACCCGGTCGGGGGACATCGACGCCGCGGTCGTCCCCTATTTGCAGCAACGCCTGCGTCAGTCCGCGGATGAGATCATCGAGAAGCTCAATCGGGAGGCCGGTCTCACCGGGTTGTCGGGCGGCTCCAGCGATCTGAGCGCGCTACTGTCCAGCCCGGATCCCCGAGCTCATCTGGCAGTGGATCTCTACTGTTACCGAGCTCGCAAATACATTGGCAGCTACCTTGCCGTTCTGGGAGGATGCGACGGCATCATCTTCAGCGGCGGTGTCGGTGAGCACGTACCGGCGGTGCGGGAGCGGATTCTCCAGGGGATGCAGTGGGCGGGCATCGAGCTGGACAGCGCCGCCAACGAGGCCTGTCGGGGACAGGAGGCACGGCTCGCGACGCCGCACAGCCGGGTCGCCATCGACGTCATCCCCGCAGATGAGGATGCCATGCTCACCGCCGCCGCCTTGCAGCTTGCGGGCGAGCCTGTTTGAGGCCTGGAGGGCCGCCCTCAGGCACGCTGCTTGCCTGCGATGAGTCCGTTGAGAACAGGAATCGAGGAGTCGGAAAATGAAGCAACAGTTCGACGCCGGAAAAATCGCAGACGACCTGCAGTCGCTCATACACCACGCGGAGGAGCTGCTGCGCGCCACAGCCGACAGCGCGAGCGAGTCCGCCACCAATGCCCGGGAGCGAGCGGAAGAATCCTTGAGCGCCGTGCGCGCCCGGCTGGCCGACTTCCAGGATGAAGTGAAAGGCCACGCACGCACGGTCGATGACTACGTCTCGGACAACCCCTGGACGGCGGTCGCGATGGTAGGCGGCATTGCGCTGATCCTCGGCCTTATCATGGGACGCAAATGATCGAAGACGGCTCGGACGCCGCCGCCGTCGGCGCCGCAACCCCACCTCCGGGGTCGCTGCGCGGATTGCTGTCGACGGCAATCGAGGTGCTCAAGACGCGACTCGATCTCGTCGTCGTCGAAGCGGAAATCTATCTCCTGCGCACGCTCCAGACATTGCTCTGGGCGTTGGCGGCGTTGGCTTGCGCGCTGCTCGCCTTCTTGTTCATCGTCGTCGCCATCGTCGCGGCTCTGTGGGATACCCACAGGATGGCCGGCGTTCTCGGCGGCGCCGGCCTGTTCGCGGTGCTGACGGCAGTGTTTGCCGCGCTCTCGACGCGCGCGATGCGTATGCGCCCGTTGATTCTGGACAAGTCGCTCCAGCAGCTCGAGCACGATCGGCGCAAAGTGGACGGTGAGGAATGAAAAGCCGCATTGCAGAACTGGAGCAGCGTCGGCAGGCCTTGCTCGCACAGATCGAGACGCAGCGCGTGGAGCTTGCCTGGCACGCGGAGCAGTTTCGCCCCACCTCGCAGGTCACCTCGTGGGCACGACGCCGCAGCTCTCGATCGGCTGCCAATCACCCGTTTGCGTGGCTGGCGGGAATCGCGAGCATCCTGATCATGCTGAAGCCGCCGCGCCGGCTGATTTCGTGGCTGCCGTGGCTCGCCGGAGCCCTCTCGCTGTTGACGCGCGTCACACGCGTCGTGCGGCTGATCAATGAGCTGCGTGGAGTGCGTGCGAGCTATCGCTGAGCGGGCGGCGCCGCTGCGATCGCCGGCGTCGTCCCACTTGCCTGCGGCGCATCAGCCGTCGGATTGCTCGTAGCTGCAGGCGCCGCCGCGCGCGTCTGGCCGGCAGGTGCTGCACCTGATGTCGGGCTCGTCGCGGCCGCAGGGGCCACCGCGGCGGGCGCATTGGTCGCCGCCGGTGCCGTGGACTCCGGCGCGGTCGAACCATCTGCAGTGGGGCCGGGTGTTGCAGACCCGGGCACTGCCGAGGGCGACTGAGCGTCCGGCGCGTCCGGCAGATCGGCTTGCAGACCCACAATGACGGGCATGCCGTTGGCCGCCTGCAGGGCCTGACGCGCAAAGTCCCAGTGGATCGCCGCAGTCGTGGTGCCGAGCGCCTTGTCGAGCCGCTCTGACAGCAACTGCATGTCAGGATCGGTGCTCTGGCCCTGTGCATCGACCGGCGGATGCACTTCCAACAGCAGCTTGCCGTCGGCGAAGGCAGTCTTCACCGGCTCGTTGATCAGATAGACCTTGGTGCCGACGGGAATCAGGGGAAACAGCGAGGCGACATCTTCCGGGTACATCCGGATGCACCCATGCGTGACGGCCATGCCGACGGCCATCGGATTGTTGGTGCCGTGGATCATGTACGCGCCGTCGCCGACGGCCAGGCGCATCGCGTAATCGCCCAGCGGATTGTCGGGTCCCGCGAGGACAACCTTGGGAAGCGGGTCGCCGTTGGCTTCGTGCTCCTTGCGCACCGACTCCGGCGGATACCAGGCCGGATGCTTGATCTTCTGGATGACGCGCGTCTGCCCGAGCGGGGTGTGCCAGTCCATCTTGCCGATGCTCACCGGGAAGGTGATGACCACCGGCTTCTCATTCTTCTTCGGCTTCGGATAGTAATAGAGCCGATGCTCCGGGATGTTGACCACGATACCGTCGCGGGGCCCCGGAGGAAGAATGCGCTGTCCGGGCAGCAGGACGTCCTTCCCCTCCCCTGGGATCCACAGATCGGTCCCGGGGTTGGCGCGGATGATCTCCTCGTAGCCGAGGCTGTAGCGCCGCGCTATGTCCAGCAGGGTGTCCTGATACGTCGACTTGATGTGCTCGTCCGTGCCGATCACGGCGCCACCGTCTGTGGGCAACTCGTAGACGGTCGCCCCGGCAGGCGCTCCCGCCAACACAGCGCACACGATGAAGCAGGCCGACCTGATGCTCATATTCATTCGGGGAATAACGCTTATGTGATTGATTCTAAAGATTTCAAATCACTTTTCAAGTGGAGACTCGAGACCCACGGCCCATTGTAGACCGATCCGGGTGTGGCGGTTTCCCGCGTGTTCCCTGGGCACCGCGCTTGCTTGCCTTGCAGGCGGAGGTGACTCATGCGTCCAGCCTTGAAAATCGCCGTCGCGGCGGCCGTGACCGCGCTTGCCCCGGCTTGCAACCTGATTCACGGCAATGAGACCACGGGCCAGTACGTCGATGACGCGACATTGACCGCACGTGCGAAGGCGGCCCTCGTGAAGGACAAACAGGTGGCAGCGGGTGACTTCAACCTAGATGTCTACATGGGCAACGTGACGATCAGTGGCACCGCCAGAAATAGCGAGGAAGCCGAACGCGTCGTACAAGACATACGCAACGTCCGCGGCGTGAAGAGCGTGAAGAACGCCACGCGCGTCGCGACCAACAGCGAGGAATCAAAGGAGAGATAGTCGATCGCGCGCAGGGAGCGCGTCATCGCACGCGCGGGAAATTTTCGCAGAGTTGGGGGCCCTCAGCCACAGCTCAGGCGGCCGGCAAAAAGCGTGGTTTTCGCCGGCGTGCCGGGCCCGCGGCGAAATTTTCGCAGAGTTGGGGCCCTCAGCCAGCTCAGGCGGCCAGCCAGCTCGGGCCGGCGGGCGTGCCGACCATCGCGGCTGACGATGATCCATGATTTTCGGTATCGTCGCGTTCTGAAGCGACTTCCATACCGAATACTTGCCCACCACCCTGAAACTCAAGCGGGCGTTCTACGATCGCCCCACGCTCACTGTTGCTCGTGAGCTGATAGGCACTCATCTCGTACGCTACGACGGCAGCCGGTTGCGCGTGGGCAGAATCGTCGAGACGGAGGCGTACCAGGGGCCGGAGGACCTGGCAGCGCACTCATCCCGTGGACGCACGGCCCGCACGGCCGTCATGTTCGGCCCGCCGGGACACGCGTATGTCTATTTCATCTATGGGTTCTGGAATTGCCTGAACGTCGTCACCGAGGAGGAAGGGACTCCGCACGCGGTGCTGCTGCGTGCACTCGAGCCGGTCAGCGGAATCGCGGACAAGACGTGGGGACCGGGCCTGCTCTGTCGCGCCATGGGCATCGATCGAACTCTCAACAGTGCGGATCTGTGCGGAGACGTTCTGTGGATCGAGCGGGCGCCGGGCAAGCGCACGCCGCCGCGGGTCGGGCGCAGCCCACGCATCGGCGTGGACTACGCCGGTGAGTGGGCTGCGCGGCCATGGCGCTTCTTCGATCAGGATTCGCCGTACGTCTCAACCGTCTCGGACCCGCAGCGTCGACGGCGGCTCAAGCTCATGCAACCCCCCGACAGCCCCGTGAGGACGAGGTGAGGCCTCAAGGCCGCACCTCGCCCGGCGCGGCGCTCAGCTGTCGCACGAGCGGTCCCGAGTCATGCAGCGCCGTCAGATTGAACAACTCCGGCCGCAGGGTTCGGTAGCGCTCTACGGCAACGAACAGCGTGGAGGGGTCTCGCTGCAACCGTCGTGACACCTCCGCCAGCGTCGCCACGCCCCGCTCCGTCGCGTACCAGGTAATCAGCGCGCGACCCAAAGCAAGACGGCGCTGCCGCGATCGAGACAGCACCTCGGCGCGCTCCAGGCCGAGCGTACATGAGACGGTGTCGATGACCTGCTCTAGCGAGTAAGCGCTGCGATGCACGCGTTGATTCCTGGGAATCTGCGTCATGAACTGCCGGTCGCCGAGCACCCGCGGATCGTCGGCTCCGCCGCGGTCGAAGTTGATGTCCTCCTCCGGCGGAATGCTGTCGAACATGAGCCTGCGGTACGCGTGGGTGACATCCGAACCGGCGAAGCGCGTCTGAGCGGTGCGCAGCGCCAACAAGCGCAGAGCAGCCGCGGTAGTGAGCCAGGGAACCTCGCTCGTGCCGAGGTACGCGCGGTGACTGCTCAGCTCATAGTCGTCGGGATTGCCTACGCGCCCGCTGCGCACCGGAAGCAGGTGCAGATAGCGAATCAGCTTCAACAGGTAAGCCTCAGGATCGATCAGCAGAGCCTGGTAGCGCTGTTGGAACAGATGCCCTGACTCGTTCTGGCGGCGATGCACGCGCCGCGCGTACTGGCTGCTGAGCCGCTGCATCAGGCGACCCACCGGCATGTCGGAGATCTGTACGACCAGGCGGATAGCGTCGGTGTCCCAGCAATAGGCATGTACGCGCGCGCGGCAGCGGGCGAGCATGGTCGCGAGCAGGCGCTCGAACGTCGCGTAGTCGGCCGGTTCGGTGAAAATGGGTTGACGTGCGTTGCTGCGCTGGACGACGTAGTAAACGCCCTCCGGCACGTGAAGTCTGGATCGGCGTGACATCCCTGCCTCCAAAAATTCCATGAGCGCGTTTTGTTGGCATCCCGGATACTTCCGGGGGTGCGTCCCAAGGCGCGAATGTTGAATCCTTTGCCGCGCTAAACGCTGTTGCTCCTTCGACTGTAGTTATTTTCGGCGACCCCTCCGTGCTGACCACCTGGTGCCCGATCGTGCAACATCCGCAGCTCGCAGGCAAGGTCTGACACGCAGCGTGTGACCACACGACCCGCGGCGCCGCCGATCTCCGGTGCCGGTCACCGCAGAAACGGCGAGGCAGCTACTGTCACCCGCCTAGGGCAAACCGCGCGAACGCTCCTGATTTCGCGCGGCCGCCGAGAAGCGCTATGTCCCTATCGTGCGGATAAGCGATCTGCACGTTTCCCTCGACACCACCCGCTCGACAACGTTCACGCGGGCAACAGTAGCTGCAACTGTTACTCTGGTGCATTGCGCTCGAATATCTCAGTCAGCTCCAGCAATGCCTTGCCTTCGGGCACCCGGTCGCCCGGCGCACAGTGGATCCCTTGCACGACCCCTGCATAAGGGGCCGTGATCGTGTGCTCCATCTTCATGGCCTCCACGACCATGAGGACCTCTCCCGCCGCCACCCTCTGTCCGGGTTTGACGGACACTGCGACGACGACGCCCGGAAGCGGCGTGGTAAGACCGCCACGGGCTGCGGCACTCGAATACTCGCGATTGCGTGGATCGTCGACGAGAAGCTCGAAATGCTCAGCGCCCAGCCAGATGTGCATATGAGCGGCATCGCTCCAGTAGTGGGCTCTCAGCGACATGGCGCCGAACCGAGCGCTGATCTCGTTGGCGGTGAGCGATATATCCGCCAGCTCGAGTGCAGCGCCAGCGCCGATACGTGCCCTGACAGGTGCGCCGTGCGCGCATTCGAGCTCGACCTCGTAGCGCCGCTGGTGGCACAGGAACGCGAAACCCACTGTCGATGGCAGGTTGGGAGTGAAGCCGTCCGCGACATCCCACGGCCCCGCCGCTGCCTCGATGAGCGCGCTGCGGGCCGCCAACGCCGCGAGAGTCAGCGCCGTCGCCGGCGGCTGGATGGGATCCGATCGTAGCCAGCTCGACTCCCGCAGCAGGGCCACACTATGACGGGCCTCCAGAAAACGCTCATTCCGCAGAATGCGCGCCAGCCATCGCTCATTGGTGTGCACGCCCGCGCAGTACGTTCGATCCAGACCGGCCGCCAGACGTGCCGCCGCCTGCACTCGCGTAGGCGCCCACGCGATGACCTTGCCGAGCAGCGAGTCGTAGTGGCTCGGCACCTGATCGCCCGACTGGAAGCCGGCGTCGACCCGGAGCGACTCTCCTTGCGGCCACTCCAGCAGCTGCAGATGACCGGAGCTGGGAAGAAAGTCCCGCTGCGGATCCTCGGCACACACCCGCGCCTCGATGGCATGACCGCGGAAAGCGATCTGCGACTGCTCCAGCGGCAACGCCTCACCCGCAGCCACCCGCAACTGCCACTCCACCAGATCCAGGCCGGTGACGGCCTCCGTGACGGTGTGCTCCACCTGTAGCCGGGTGTTCATCTCCATGAAATAGAATTCGCCGGCATCGAAAAGAAATTCGACCGTTCCCGCACCGACGTAGCCGATCTCGCGCGCGACCACCAGGGCTGCGCGACGCATGCGCTCCCGCACGTTGTCAGGAATGTCCGGGGCGGGCGCCTCCTCGATGACTTTCTGATGCCGCCGCTGGAGGGAACAGTCGCGATCTCCCAGGTGAATCGCCCTGCCGTGCGTGTCGGCAAACACCTGCACTTCCACGTGCCGCGGCGCTGGCAGGAAACGCTCCAGCAGTAGCGCCCCATCACCAAAGGCGCTTTCCGCCAGCCGGCGGGCGGCCGCCAGCCCCGCAGCGACCTGCGCCGTGTCGGTGATGATCTGCATGCCTTTGCCGCCGCCTCCGGCGGCCGGCTTGATGATCAGCGGCAACGGCAGGCGCCGTGCCTGCTCTTCCAGGTCAGCCAGATCCTGCCGGTCCCCTTCGTAACCGGGCAGCACGGGAACACCGGCTGCACGCATCCGCTCTTTCGCGACGATCTTGGAGCCCATCGCTGCGATCGCTTCCGCCGGAGGGCCCACAAAGACGAGTCCTGCCTGCTTGCACGCAGCGGCAAACTGCGCGTGCTCGGAAAGGAACCCATAGCCTGGATGCACAGCCTGCGCGTGAGTGGCCGCAGCAGCTTCCAGGAGTCGTGGAATATTCAGGTAGCTGTCGCGTGCAGCCGCGCCGCCAATACACACTGCGACGTCAGCCTCGCGCACATGCTGCGCGCCGGCATCGGCCTCGGAGTAAACGGCGATCGTCCGGATTCCCAATCGACGTGCGGATCTGAAGATGCGGCAGGCAATCTCGCCGCGATTGGCGACCAGCAGACTGTCGATCACCGGTGTGGGCTCTGCGTCGTCATCTGTGCGCGACCTCGAGTTACATCCGCAGAATGCCCAGCCGCGTCGGCTGCGGCGCGGCGTTGTGGACCGCGGCCAGGCACAAACCGAGAATTCGCCGCGTATCCGCCGGGTCGATGACCCCGTCATCCCACAGACGCGCCGAGGCGTAGTAGGGATTGCCCTGCTGCTCATACTGATCGCGGATGGGCTGTTTGAAGGCCTCCTCGTCCTCGCCCGACCAGGGCTTGCCGGCCGCCTTCAACTGATCCCCTTTCACCGTCGCGAGCACACTGGCCGCCTGCTCACCTCCCATGACGGAGATGCGGGCGTTGGGCCACTGGAACAGGAACCGCGGCGAGTAGGCCCTGCCGCACATCGCATAGTTACCCGCTCCGTAGCTGCCCCCTATGATGACACTCAGCTTGGGAACCTCGGCGCAGGCAACCGCCGTGACGAGCTTCGCACCGTCCTTTGCGATACCGCCTGCCTCCGCGCGCCGACCGACCATGAATCCGGTGATGTTCTGCAGAAAGAGCAGCGGAATCTGCTCACGCGTGCACAGCTCGATGAAGTGCGTGCCCTTCAGGGCGCTTTCGGAAAAGAGAATGCCGTTGTTCGCGAGAATGCCGACGGGGAAGCCGTGGATGCGCGCGTAGCCGCACACGAGCGTCGTTCCGTAGAGCTGCTTGAACTCCTCGAGCTCCGACGCGTCGACCAGGCGGGCGATGACCTCGCGCACATCGTAGGGCTTGCGCAGGCTTGCCGGGATGACACCGTAGATCTCCTCGGCGGCGTATTGCGGCTCGTGTGCGGGAGCGGCCGGTTGAGCCCGCTGAGCGGGTCGCAACCTGCCGATGATGTGTCGCGCGATCGACAGGGCATGAGTGTCGTTCTCGGCATAGTGGTCGCACACCCCCGACTCGCGGCAGTGGACGTCGGCGCCGCCGAGTGATTCCGCGTCGATGTCCTCCCCCGTAGCCGCCTTCACCAGCGGCGGACCGCCCAGAAACACACGCCCCTGGTTGCGGACGATGACGTTCTCATCCGACATCGCCGGAACGTAAGCGCCGCCGGCGGTGCAGGAGCCGTGCACGACGGCCACCTGGGCAATGCCGGCGGCCGACAGCCGGGCCTGGTTGTAGAAGATGCGGCCGAAGTGCTCTCTGTCCGGAAAGACCTCGTCCTGCGCAGGCAGATAAGCCCCGCCGCTTTCCACCAGATACACGCATGGCAGGTGATTCTCGGCGGCGATCTCCTGGGCGCGCAGATGCTTCTTGACGGTGATCGGATAGTACGTGCCGCCCTTGACCGTCGGATCGTTGGCGACGATGACGCACTCGCGCCCGCTCACCCTGCCGATGCCGGTGACGATTCCCGCGCAGGCGATGTCTCCGCCGTACAGCCCATGCGCCGCCAGTTGCGACAGCTCCAGGAACGGGCTTCCGGTGTCCAGCAGCACCCGGATGCGCTCGCGGGCGCTCAGCTTGCCGGCCTTGTGGTGCTTCTGGCGGGCGACGGCGGAGCCCCCAAGGGAGGCCCGGGCGATGTCCGCCCGCAACGCCTGCGCCAGCGCCCGCAACGCAGCCTCGTTCTGCAGGAACTCCTGCGAATGCGGATCGATCTGCGTCGCCAGCACTGCCATCTGCTCTTGCCACTATTGTGGGTTTGTCGGACAATCCTACGATCAAACGGAATCGGAAGGCAAGCCCATGAGCGCCCTGGATGTCTGCGATTGCGACTTCGATCTCGGAGAGACTCTGCTGCAGGTTCGCGACCAGGTCCGGCGCTTCGCGCTGGAGCAGATCGCACCGCGCGCGGCCCAGATCGACCGTAGCAACGAGTTTCCGCGCGACCTGTGGCCCGCCCTTGGCGAGCAAGGCCTCCTCGGCGTCACCGTCCCCGAGCGCTGGGGCGGCGCGGGTCTGGGATATCTCGCACACACGCTGGTGATGGAAGAGATCTCGCGCGCCTCAGGAGCGGTGGGCCTTTCCTACGGCGCCCACTCCAACCTGTGCGTGAACCAGATCAGCCTCAACGGCACCGATGCCCAGCGCGAACGCTTCCTCCCGAAGCTGCTGAGCGGTGAGCACGTCGGCGCGTTGGCAATGTCCGAGCCCGGCTCCGGATCCGACGTCATCTCCATGCAGATGCGCGCGCGCAAGCGCGCCGACGGCTATGTGCTCAACGGCCGCAAGATGTGGATCACGAACGGGCCCGACGCCGACGTGTTCGTGATCTACGCCAAGACGGATGCGACGGCGGGCCCCCGGGGCATCACCGCATTCATTGTCGAGCGCACCAGCGCGGGGTTCACGACCGCTCAGAAGCTCGACAAGCTCGGCATGCGTGGCTCGGGAACGTGTGAGCTGGTGTTCGAGGACTGCTTCGTCCCGTCTGCCAACGTGCTGCGCGAGGAAAACAGCGGTGCCCGCGTACTCATGAGTGGCCTGGACTACGAGCGTGTGGTGCTCGCCGGCGGCCCGCTCGGGCTGATGGCGGCGGCATTGGACCTGGTGTTGCCTTACGTGCGCGAACGCAAGCAATTCGGCCAGCCGATCGGCACTTTCGAGCTGATGCAGGCGAAGCTCGCCGATATGTACGCGTCGTTGAACGCTTCCCGCGCCTACGTCTACTCGGTTGCCCGTGCCTGCGATGCCGGTCGCGTGAAGCGCCGCGACGCCGCGAGTTGCATCCTGTTCGCCGCCGAGCGAGCGACCAACAATGCGCTGGAAGCGATCCAGGCGCTCGGTGGCAATGGCTACATCAACGACTACCCGGCCGGGCGGCTGCTGCGGGATGCGAAGCTCTATGAGATCGGCGCCGGCACACAGGAGATCCGCCGCATGCTGATCGGGCGCGAGTTGTTCGAGGCCGCCGCGTGAGCATCGAGATCGACCGCGCAGCTCCGTCGGCCGCGGAGGGTTCCACGTTCACGCCGATCCTGATGGAGCCCGCCTATCGCAAGGTGGCCGCCGCCATCGCCGAACGGATTCTGGATCGCCGCCTGCGCGAGGGCGAGCGACTGCCCTCCGAAACGGAGCTGGCACGCCAGTTCGGCGTCAACCGCTCCACGGTGCGCGAGGCGCTGCGCGAGTTGGAGAGCAACGGCCTCGTGATGCGCCGACCGGGCTCCAAGCGGATGTCCATCAGCCGTCCGCAGCACGAGATCGTTGCGGAAGGCGTCAGCCGCGCGCTGGCCATGCACAATGTGACGTTCATGGAGGTCTGGGAAGCGTTGACGATCCTCGAGCCGCCTATCGCAGAGACTGCCGCTCGGGCGCGCTCAGCGCAGGATCTGGCGGCCATCGTCGTTGCCAGCGAGCGCTTTGTCGCCGACAACACCCACACCGAGGATGCCGTGCAGCGCGCCGCTGAATTCTTTCGGCTCGTCGGCAAGGCCACGCACAATCAGGTGCTCGGCTTGGCGCAGGAGCCGCTCCTGCAACTGCTCGGGCCCTCACTACGCGTCATGATCGACAAGGTGCCCCAGGCGCGCGCCCGTATCGCGGTCGCGCAGCGGCGCATCTGCGAGGCTCTGCAGGCCCGCGACGCGGAGACAGCGCGCAGCTGGATGGCCAAGCACATTCGCGATTTCCGCAAGGGATATGAGATCGCGAAAATCGACCTCACGCTGCACGTCGCCTCCACCTGACGCCCTCTCCTGTCCCTCTTCCCCTTTAAAGCAACTCCGGGCGCACGCCTGCGTGGGCGCTGCCCGATTGGCATGACCCGACTTTGCCCAAGAGCAAGACAAGACAAGAGAAGAGGAAGAGGCGTCGCTCCCGTCAGGGGAGAGTCATCGCGAGGTCGATGTCCTCGCGGACGGTGCGAGCACCGCGGAAGTAGTGGACGGCGGCCCACAGGTTCACGATGCCGACGATGGCGAGCCCGTAACGCAGCGAGTCGGCACCGGTGGTGGGATGCAGGTAGTCGCTGATTGCGCCGGCGAGGAAGGGGCCAAGGCCCAGACCGATCAAAGTCTGCATGAACAGTGTCAAAGAGGTCGCGAGCGCCCGCGTGCGCAGCGTCGCCAGCCCCTGCGAGAGGGCGAACGAGGGGCCGAAGAACATCGAGCCGAGGATGAGCATGATGATGAACGAGGGAACGACGACCCAGAGGCTCCCGGCGAGATAGGAGGAGAACTGGAAAGGCAGCATGGCGAGCGTGGCCATCCCGGGCACCCACATGTACCAGCGGCGATCCTTGTGGCGCACGCTCAGGCGGTCGCCAAGATAGCCGCCGAGGAGCGTTCCCACCGCACCGGTGGCGGAGAATATGGCGAGCCAGAATCCGGCTTGAGCGCTCGTCATGTGATGCGAGCGCTGCAGAAACGAGGCGTTCAGTTGACTGCCGCTGTACCACACCAGGGAATGCAGGCCGCAGGCGATGGCCATGTGGCGGAAGGATGGCCGGCTCCACAGATAGCGCAGCGCATCGATGATCCTGGGGGTCTGTGCCTTGGCGACGGCAGCGGAGACGTCGTCCGACTGCCCCCTTCGGGGCTCGCGTATGGTGAACCGGACCAGCAGCGCGACGAGCAATCCGGGGACGCCGACCAGTATGAAGGTCCACCGCCACCCCACCAGTTGGTTCCCCAGGCCGCCCAGGCCACTGCCCAGCACGGCTCCGAAGGGAACGCCGAGCGCGTAGAGGGAAAGCGCGACGCCGCGTTCCCGCAGAGGGAAGTAGTCGGAGATCAGCGCCTGCGATGGAGGCGTTCCGCCCGCCTCTCCGACTGCCGTCCCGACACGCGCCAGCAGCAGAGACCAGAAATTGGTTGCCACCCCGCATAGCGCCGTGGAAGCGCTCCAGAGCGCCGCCGCAGCCGCGAGCACCGAGCGCCGGCTGGTGCGGTCGGCGAGCGCTGCGATCGGAATCCCGAGCGTGGCGTAGAACAGCGCGAACGCCATTCCGCTGAGCAGGCCGAGCATCTTGTCGTCGACCAGGAACTCATGCTTGATCGACTCCAGCAGCACCGCCAGGACCGAGCGGTCCATGACGTTGACGGCGTACGCAAGGAACAGGACGGCGACGACGTAGTAGGCATACGTGCGGGACGAGACCGCGCGCGCGACGGGCATCGCCCCCTGCGCCTGTATGTTCACGTCCGTCAAAGCCCACCTCGAGTTCGCGTGGCCGAGCCGTCGTGAGCTTACCGCGTCCGTCGGCGCCTGCGCTCGTCCGTGCGCGCAATACCCGGGCTGCACAGTACCGAACGGAAAAAGGCGCGCTCCGCTAGGAGCGCGCCAAAAGGGGGACCTGCAAACGACCGTTTTGCCCTAGAAGGAGCGCTTCAGCTCGATCCCCCAGGTACGCGGCATGCCCGGATTGCCCTCTTCGAACCCGAGCACCTGCAGTGTCAGCTTGCCGTTCCAGTAGAACTTGTTGGCCAGGTTCTGCCCGTACGCCGCCACCGACCAGTCCTTGTTGGGGGAATCCCAGGTGAGGCGCGCGTTATAGAGCGCATACGCGCCCTGACCCGGAACGGCGGTGTAAGTCAGATCCGTGAAATACACGGCGGATTGCCAGGTCGTATCGCCCCGCAAGGTGATTGACGACCCATTGGGCACCGACCAGGTGTACTGGGCGCTGCCGCTGGCGGTGTACTTCGGAACGCGCTGCGGCGTGCAGTTGTCGCCGTTGGCGTGCACGATGCAGACCCCGAACGAGGATTGTCCGAAGTTCGGACTGCCCGGGGTCGTATCGATCGGGCCGCCTGCATCCGTCACCTTGTAGTCGGTCATGCCGAAGGAGCCCTGCAGCTGCAGTCCGGTGATCGGCTCGGCGAGCAACTCCGCCTCGATACCGAAGATGCGCGATGCACCGACGTTCACCGTGCTGAACCAGGGGTTACCCAACGGATCGGTGGTATTGAAACCCTGCTGCAGGTTGGTGTACCGGCTGTAGTAGAAGTCGCCGTTGAAGCGCAGCGTGTGATTGAACCACTCGCTCTTCACGCCGATCTCGCCGGTCTTCAGGTCCTCCGGATTGAACGAGCGCACCTGGAACGCATCGCCGGGACGCGGCCCGAAGCCGCCGCCGCGGAAGCCGGTGGAGTACTGGATGTAACCCAGCAGATCGGGTGTGAACTGATACGACAATGCGACCTTCGGATTGGTGCGCGTCGCGCTCACGTCCACGGGCGTGTGCGGGATGGTTATGGTGCCGTTATAGGCCTGCCGGAAGATGACGGCGTGCTTCTTGTCGCTGGTGTAACGCACGCCCACCTCCAGGCTCAGCTGGTCGGTGAAATGATAGACCCCGTGCAGGAAGCCGGCGTAGTCCTTGGTCGTCTGGATGTCATAGTCGTTGAAGCTGTTGTCCGCCAGGAACGGCACCAGGTAGAACAGCGAGGAGAACCCCTGGTTCGAGTCGGTGCCATCGTAGTAGAAGCCGCCGACGGTCCAGTCGAGCTTCTGGAAGGCCGTGCCGGTGAGGGTGACCTCCTCGCTCCACTGGTGATGGTTGCTCGTATCCCAGGTGTAGTTGATCGGCAGCGGCGAACCGGAGGAATTGCGTCCGAAGGAGTTGCTGAAACGCCGATACGCCGTGATGGCCTTGAAGGTGACATCCGGCGCCACCGTGTAGTTGATGGTGTTGGCGATGCCGTACTCGGTCAGGTCATCAACATTCGGAAACACGTGGCCGGTGATCGGATCGGTATAGCCGTCGTAGTTGGTGTAGTTGCTCTTGGGCAGGAAGCGCTGGTCCCAGTTGATGCCGAACACCGGGGTGCCCACGATGCCGTTCCAGGCGGCGACCAGGGGATTGGTCGGATCCATCAGCGTGTACTGGTCCGGCGCGCCATCGTCGTTCTGGATCGTGTAGTCGCCCGTCAGGGTGACATCCAGCTTCTCGGTGCCCACGTAGCGCAGTGCAATGCGTGCGCTCTGGACGTCCTCGCCTCCTTGATGATCGACGACGCAGCCGCGCGTGTCGGTCGGGCTGACGGCGCTGCCGAGCTTGATCGGAGCCTGGACACCCGGAATGCCCGTGCCACCGGCGCCGAGACTGCCCCGACCGTTCACGCACTCATAATCGAGCACGTCCATGTAGCCGTCGTGGCGCTTGCTCGAGAACGAAACGCGAGCAAACAGCGCGTCTGGCACGACCGAGACGTCCCACGAGCCGCGGAAGTAGCGTTTGTTGAAGGAGCCAAAGTCGGCCTCCGCATAACCATGCCCATCGCCGGTGGGCTGTTTGGAGATCATGCTCACGATGCCGCCGATCGCATTCTTGCCGAACAGCGTGCCCTGCGGGCCGCGCAGCACTTCGACGCGATCCAGATCGAGCAGATCGAGAATCGCGCCCTGCGGACGCCCCAGGTAGACGCCGTCGACGTAGATCGGCACGCCGGGCTCGAACGAGAGGGAATTATCGGAGAGCCCCACTCCGCGGATGGTCGCAGCGATGGTGGATCCCCAGCCCGCTCCCAGGGGGTTGATGACAGCGTTCGGCACGAACTGCGCCAGCTGCGTGACATCGGTCTGTCCGCGCGCTGCCAGGGTATCGGCGGTGACAGCCGTAATGGCCAGCGGCGTCGACTGCACGTTCTCGGATCTGAAACGGGCGGTGACGGTGACTTCCTGCAATGCGCCCTCCGGCTGCGTGGTGGCCGCCTCTGCGGGCCCGGCGTTCTGCGCCATGGCCGGCGACCCCGCCACGCCCAGGCACAGCGCGAGCGCAGCAGCAGTCGCCTGCGGCACGGACGTGAGATTGGAGCGCCGCCACGGGCGTATCGAAGACGCAACAACTTGAGCTATCATCGCAACCACCCCCCTGTTGGTTGATCATCGAGGTGCTTCGTACAAAAAAACGGTAACACTCGCGGAGCCGCAGTTGAACGCTACAAAATGCGCGATCAGCTTTCTGATTGAGAGAACACCATCAACACGCTGCTGAACATCAACGCCTTTCTCGTGGTCGCGCGCCTGGGTAGCTTTTCCGCCGCAGCACGCGAGCTGGCCGTCGCACCCTCAGTCGTGACGAAGCGAATTACTCGCCTCGAAGAGCGCATGCGCACGCGGCTGATCGTGCGTTCGACGCGCGGACTGGCGCTGACCGCGGCCGGGGAGCGGTTCCTGCCTCGCTTCACGCGCGTGGTGGCAGAAGTGGAGGACCTATTCATCGGCTGCACGGCCGACCCCGAGGGGATCGAAGGCCACGTACAGATACAGGGGCCGACGACGGTGACCTCGATGTTCCTGGGCGCCCTGTTCAGCGAGTTCCAGGCAGGCAATCCCCGCGTCTCCCTGGACATCCACCTCGTGGACCGCTCCATGAATCCCCTGGACGGGGGCATCGATATGGTGTTCGGCGCACAGCCGACTTCCTATCCGAACGTCATCGACATCCCGCTGTGCCGCTACCCTCTGCTGTGCTGCTGCTCGCCTGAATATCTGCGCGGGCGCCAGAAACCTGCGCATCCGCAGGAGCTCGTCGACCACGAGTGCCTCACCTCGGTGCTGCTGGGAAACACCTGGCAATTCGAAAATCCGCCGTCGGCGATCAGTGTCGACGTTCAATCCCGGCTGCACGCCAACGACGCGCGTGTGGTGCTGGAGGGAGTCAGACGCGGGCTCGGTATTGCGATCCTGCCTCGCTACATCGCCGACGAGGACCTGCGTTCGGGTCGTGTCGTTGCCTTGCTCGCAGAATTCCCAGTGATGCGGGTGTGGCTGAAGGCAATGGTCCCACGCATGAAGATGGACAGGCCGGCCGTGCGCGAGCTGGTGACGTTCCTGAAAACGCGCATGCAACCGGTAGCGCCGTGGGACGCGCCGGAATCGCAAGACCCCATCTGGATGACGGTGCAGCGCGAGGCCGCCGCCGTCGGCGCGGA
>DATNEN010000121.1:0-10616 GCA_035552975.1 Steroidobacteraceae bacterium | reverse complement strand
ACCGCGGAGCATCGACGACAGCCAGGGGGCTGGATGAGTCGTTCGGGGAGCCTGGTCTGTGTGGGAGTCGGCATGACATTGGGCTCCCACCTGACGCCGTTGGCCAGAAGCTACATCGAGAAATCCGACGTCGTCTTCGCGGGCGTGTCCAACGGGATCGTGGAGCTGTGGCTCGGCAGGATGCACGCCGACGTCCGCAGCCTTCAACCCCACTATCGCGAAGGGAAATCGCGCCTGGACAGCTATAGGGAGATGGTCGAGGTCATGATGACCGAGGTGCGCCGTGGCAAGCAGGTCTGCGGGGCCTTCTACGGCCATCCAGGGGTATTCGCGTGGCCGACCCACAAGGCGATCGAAACGGCCCGGAGCGAAGGTTTTCCAGCCCGCATGGAGCCGGGCGTTTCCGCGGAAGACTGCCTGTACGCGGATCTCGGTATCGATCCGGGCAACTACGGTTGCCAGCACTACGAAGCCAGCCAGGTGATGTTCTACCGCCGCAAGCTGGACACCTCGGCATACCTCATCCTGTGGCAAGCAGGCGTCGCCGGCGACCCCTCGCTGGCGCGCTTCTCCACTGGCGCAGCCTACCGTCAGGTGCTCGTCGAGGTGCTCGCGCGCGATTACGACCTGGATCATGAAGTGATCCTCTACCAGGCCGTCGCGCTGCCGATGAGCGAATACCGCGTCCGGCGGCTGCCACTGCGCTCGTTGCCATCGGCAGATATCGACCTGGACGCGACGCTCATTCTTCCTCCGGCAAAGGCTCTCGAGCCCGATCCGCACGTGCGCGCGCGTGTCAGCGCCCTGGGTCAGCCGGATGCCCGCTGCGGAGGTGAATCGTGACGGACATCGTGCGGCTGGAATCGGGCCCCCGTATGAGCCAGGCGGTGATCCACCGCGGCGTCGTGTACCTGGCGGGCCAGGTCGCCTCGGACGCGCCCGGCGCGGCCGTCGCCCAGCAGACCCGGAGCATCCTGCGACGAATCGACACGTTGCTGACGGCCGCGGGAACCGACAAGTCCCGGATGCTTTCCGCCAGGGTGTGGCTCACGGACTTGCGGCGCTTGGATGAAATGAACGGCGCGTGGGTCGAGTGGGTGTCGCCAGGAAACACTCCCACACGAGTCGTCGTGGAGGCGAAGCTCGCTGCGCCTCAGTACACAGTGGAGATCAGCGTCATTGCCGCCTGCTGAAGGCCGGCAAGGGCATGAGGGGACCATGGCAGGAGTCGAACGCATCGGAGCCGGTCCGCACCTGAGCCATGTCGCCATCCACGCAGGTGTCGTGCATGTCTCTGGAGTCGTGTCGCCTGGAGGCTCGGTGCGGGAGCAGACACGCAACGTCCTCACCGGCATCGACGAGCTGCTGCGCGGCGCGCGCAGCGACAAATCGAGAATCCTGTCGGCCACCGTGTGGCTGACCGACATGCGCAATTTCCAACAGATGGACGGTGTGTGGGGAGAATGGCTGTCTGCCGGCAACGCCCCGGCGCGAAGTTGCATCGAGGCAAAGCTTTCGCTGCTGGATTTCTCGGTGGCCATCGCGGTGACGGCAGCCCAATAACCATTAGAGGGAAGAATGTCGGACATCAAACGGATAGAAAGCGGCTCGCGGGTGAGCCACGCGGTCATCCATGACGGAGTAGTCTATGTCGGTGGCGTGCTCTCCACCGGAGCCTCCGTCCGGGAGCAGACCAGGAACGTGCTGCAGGGAATCGACGCAACCCTCGAGCGCGCGGGAACGGACAAGTCGAAGCTGTTGTCGGCGACAGTCTGGCTGACGGACATCGCCACCTTCGACGAGATGAACAGTGTGTGGGATGCGTGGGTGTCTCCCGGCAACGCGCCGGCGCGCGCGTGCATCGAGGCGAAGCTGCTGAGCCCCACACACCGGGTCGAGATTTCCGTGATCGCCGCGGTTTGAGCCAAGGGGAAAGCCAGTGACCGAGATCATCGATTTTCTGGAGAAGCTGGGGCAGGACTCACAGCTGCGACACGCAGGGTGTGGCGAAATACGGGCCGCGCTCAGCGCAGCGCAGATCGATAAAGTCGCTACGGCAGCCATTCTCGCCGGAGACGAGCGTGCGCTGGCAGCGCACCTGGCGGCGCCGAGCGAGGTCTGTTGCCTCATATTCGTCCCGCAAAGGGAAGACGACGAGGAGCCGCAGAAGGAGGACGAGATACCCGAGCAGGACGCTCCGGACAACAATGGACCAAAGTCGCAACATTCCCGTCGCGTTGCCTGAGCTGCCTCAGGAACGGCGGCGCAGCTCCCGCCGCGCACGCTGCCTGGCGCCGTGCGTGCTCGTTCTACTGTCGACGTTCCTCTGCGCCTTCGCCGACAGCGGCGAGGATGCCGCCCAATTGCTGCAGCAGGCAGACGCCGCGAAGCTGGCCGATTACGCCAGGTTCTCGCAGCTGCTGCAGACGCTGCAGGCGCGCCGGGAACGGCTGACGCCTGCGGAGCGGGAGTCCCTCGACTATCTGCAGGGCTGGAACAGCGCCTACAAGGGAGACTATGCGGGGGGCCTCGCCCGGCTGCACGAGCTGGCCGATTCGGCTCACGATCTGACGGTCCGATTCCGCGCGACCACGACCATCGTCAACCTGCTCACGCTCGCCAGGCGTTACGAAGAGGCTTTCTCGAACCTCAATCGTCTGCTGCAGATGCTGCCGCAGATCTCCGACGGGGACGCGCGGGAGCAGGCACTCCAGGTGGCTGCCTACACCTATGTCGAAGTCGGGCAGTATGACCTGACGCTGCGTTACGCCCAGATGCTCATCGATGACAACTGGGCGGGACGCGGCGAGTGCAAAGGCGGCGAGTTGCGCCTGGAAGGACTCTACCGCAGCGGCCGGCTCAGCACGGCGGCGCCTTTGCAGGCCGCCATCGCGACCTGCGAAAAACTGGCCGGGGGCACCCTGTTCGGCGCCGCCATCCGCACGTTTGCCGCACAGTTCTACCTCGGGCGGCAGCGCTACGACGAGGCCATTGCGGTGCTGCAGGAACGCTATGACGAGGTCGTGCGCTCCAGGTACGGGCGCTTGATCTCCGGCTACGACTCGCTCCTCGGTCAGGCGTACCAGGGAAAGGGACAGCCGGCCCTGGCGCAGCAGTTCGCTCTGCAGAGCGTCCAGAAGGCCGTCGCGAAGGAATACTCCGAGCCGCTGGTCAACGCCTATGCGACACTCTATGAGCTGGCGAAGGCGCGCGGCGACTACAAGTCGGCGCTCGCCTACCACGAGCAATACGCCCTCGCGGACAAGGGATACCTCAACGACGTGAGCGCCCGCCACCTGGCGTACCAGAAGATCACTCACGAGAACCTCGCCAACAAGCTGCAGGTCGATGCGCTGAACCGCGAGAATCGCGTGCTGCAGCTGCAGCGGCAGCTGACGGCGAAGGCCGTGGAGACCGGCCGCCTGTACATCGCGCTGCTCGGGCTGTGTGTGGTGTTCGTCGGCTTCTGGGCCTACCGCACCAAACGCTCGCAGCTGCACTTCATGACGCTGTCCCGGCTGGACGGCCTCACCGGCATCTGCAACCGCCCGCATTTCATCGCGCAGGCACAGAAAGCCCTGGACCACTGCAGGCAGAGCAGCGGCGCCGCCGAGATCGGCCAGGCACGCGAGGACACCTGCATCGTGCTGTGCGACCTGGATCACTTCAAAGCCGTCAACGACAAGCACGGCCACGCAACCGGGGACTACGTGCTCAGGCGGGTCGTGTCGGCGTGCAAGCCTTACTTGCGCCCAAACGATGTCTTCGGCCGTTTCGGCGGCGAGGAGTTCGGTTTCCTGTTCCCCGCCTGCGAGCCAGCGGAAGCGCGCCGCCGGTCGGAGGAAATGCGCCAGGCGATCGCGAGCATCACGACGAAACAGGACGCCGTGGAGTTGACAGTGTCGGCGAGCTTCGGCATCGCTTCGAGCAGCGCCTCCGGATTCCAGCTGCGGGAGTTGCTGGCACACGCCGATGCGGCACTCTATGAAGCCAAGCGCACCGGCCGCAACCGCGTCGTGCTTCACGAGGAGGGGCTGGCCGCGAGCTCCACGTCAGTCGCCGAGAGCACCTTCGAGCTGCCCGAAGGCAAGCGCATCGCGCTCTAGGGAACGATCAGCTCACGTAGAGCTTCGCGTGCAGATCGCGCAGTGCCTGCTTCTGCACCTTACCCATGGTGTTGCGGGGGAGCTCGGCGCCAAACAGCACTCGTTTGGGCAGCTTGTAGCCGGCGAGCCGATCGCGCAGGCTTCGCAGGATCGTGGTTTCGTCGAGCTCGCCGGAGCCGGCGCTGCGCACGATCAGGGCGGTCACGCCTTCTCCGAAGTCCGGATGCGGCACTCCGAAAACGGCGCTTTCATACACTCCCGGGAGCGCATTCAACTCCTGCTCCACCTCGGCCGGATACACGTTGTAGCCGCCGGTGATGATCAGGTCCTTGGCACGGCCGACGATGTGCACATAGCCCTGCGCATCGATGCGGCCGATGTCGCCGGTGACGAAGAAGCCGTCCTGGCGGAACTCCGCGGCGGTCTTCTGCGGATTGCGCCAATAGCCCTGGAACACGTTCGGGCCGCGCACCTCGATCATGCCCGGCACGTCGGGTTCGCGGACCACGGAGCCGTCCCGAGTGATACGGACCTCGACACCCGGAAGCGGCGCGCCGACGGAGCCGGGGACCCTGCGCTCGTAGCGGTTCGAGCAGATCATCGAGGTCTCGGTCATGCCGTAACGCTCGAGGATCTCGTGTCCGGTGCGCTGCCGGAATTCCTGGTGATGCTCCGCCGAGAGCGGCGCCGAGCCGGAGACGAACAGGCGCATGTGCCGGGTCGTCTCCCGCGACAGTCGCCGATCCCCCAGCATGCGCGTGTAGTAGGTCGGAACCCCCATCATCACGGAGGCACGCGGCAGCATACGCAGCACTTCGTCGGTGTCGAACTTCGGCAGGAAGATCATCGAAGCGGCCGCCGCCAGCACCGTGTTGGTTGCGACGAACAAGCCGTGGATGTGGAAAATGGGCAGGGAGTGCAGCAGCACGTCCGCGCTCGTGAAGCGCCACAGATCGACGAGGCTGGCGGCGTTGGAGGCGAGATTGCCGCGCGTCAGCATGGCCGCCTTGGGTTTGCCCGTCGTACCGGAGGTGTACAGCAGCGCAGCCAACTGCTCGGGAGCGAGCCTGCCCGCAGGCGCGCTCGCCGGCGTTGCGCCCAACGCAGCCAACAGCGTGCCGTCGGCGGCCGTTCCCAACGTCTGGATTCGCGGCCGCTCGCTGTCGGGTATCAAAGTGGCGGTCGCGGAGAAATCCTCCGGCCGCACCACGATCAACGCCGGCTCGGCGTCCCGGATGAAGTATTCGATCTCATGGGTGGTATATGCGGTATTGAGCGGCACGAACACCGCGCCCAGGCGCAAACACGCAACGTACAGAGCGATCGCCTCGACCGACTTGTCGACGCGTACCAGCACCCGATCGCCCATCGACACGCCGCTGCGAGCGAGTACCGACGCCAGCTCTGTCGAGAGCTTCTCCAGCGTCCCGTAGCTGAAGCGCCGCCCCTGAGATGTCTCTATGAAGGTGCGATCGGGCCCTTTGCGCAGGGCACCCTCGAGCCACGCGGAGGGGTCCGCTGCGGAGGGCGCCTCAGGAGGCGTAGCAGCCTGCTGCGCCACGGCGTCAGCCCCAGAAACGCGCCGAGGCGATGCGCGCGCCTTCCGCCATGGCTTTGAGCTTCTCCCACACGACCGCCGGGTCGACGGCGGCCTGCCCTACCCACGTCCCGTAGCCGCAGTCGCTACCTGCGATGACGTTCTCCCGGCCAACCAGGTTGGCGTAGCGACCGATCCGCTGCGCGATCAGCTCGGGGTGCTCGATGAAATTGGCTTTCGACTCGATGACGCCCGGAATCAGCACCTTGCCGTCCGGGAGCTTGACCCGCTCGAAGAGCTGCCACTCGTGGGCATGGCGGGGATTGGCCGCCTCCAGCGCAATGCCGCTCGGACGTGCGCGGAACACCAGGTCGATGATGTCATCGAGGGGCACGTCGCAATGGTGCGGCCCCTCATAGTTGCCCCAGCACAGATGCAGGCGCAGCTGCTCGGGGCGCGCATTTCCCAGAGCGTGGTTGAGCGCTTCGATGTGCATCTGCGCGCGCTTGCGGAAATCCTTCAGCTCGAGGCTCGCGTACTGGATGTGCCGTCCCATCGCCAGATCGGGGCAGTCGATCTGCAGCACGAACCCGGCCTCCAGGAGCGCGGCGTACTCGCTGCGCATCGCATCGGCGATGGCGTACAGATACGCTTCCTCCGTCGGGTAGTAATCGTTGCGGAAGAACAGCGATACGACACCCGGTGAAGCCGCGCTCACGAACACTTCTGCGGGGTCGCGCCCCGCCACGGCCGCTTTGAGATTGTCCACGTCGTGACTGACGGCGGCGACATCGCGGATCTTGATCGGCCCGTTGCATGCCGGGGTCTTGCGGCGCGAGCGTCCGGGATCGTTGAACGCGCGTCGTGCGAGGTCCGGGAAACCCACCAGATCCTGGTACACGAAGGTATTGCCCGTGCCCCCGAAGCCCTCCAGCCGGTCCTTGATATACGTGGCATAGCTCGGCTTGGACATCTCGCCGTCGTTCACGATATCGACGCCGGCGGCAAGCTGCTTCTGCACGACCTCGGCGACGGCGCCGCGAATTCTGCTGGCGAGCGCGGCCGACTCCACCGGAACCCCTTCTTCCTTCGCGAACATCATGTCCACGAGGTCCGGCGGTCGCGGCAGGCTGCCCGTGTGGGTGGTGAGGAATCGATCGACGCTGCGTTTCATGGGAGTCGAGTACACCGTACAGCGCTGGGATCATGGATGGTACTGATTTCCGGGCTCGTCCGCAGCGTGGGCGCGGCACGAACGCGGCTTGGGTGCGTAACGAGATCTTTCACTGTGGCGGGGACGGCCGCGCGCGGCATCCGGTCGGGTAAGATGCGGGCATGGGCACGTCTTCGGCGTCGCACGTCGAGAAGGCACGCGACGAGGCCTCACGCTGGCTGGGGCGTCTCGGCAGAGGCCTGCGGGATGACGAAGGCGCGCGTCTGCGCGAATGGCTCGAGCAACCTCTCAATCGCAAGACCATCGCCGAGGCCGCCCAACTCTGGCACCAGCCCGAGGTCATCGCGGTTCTGGGCGAGCTCATCCCTCTCAGCCAGGACCTCACGCCGGGCAAGCGCAAGGTGCCCAGGAGCGGCGCTCTGACGATGTCGCTCATGGCGGTAGCCGCTGCAGGCGTGGTTTTCGCCGCCGCGCTCGCCTTGGGTGGCAAACCGATGTGGGCCTATCTCTTCCATCGCTCACAAGTCTGGCTGCCCTCGGTTGGGGGGAAGAGCTACGTCACGGCCATCGGCGAGGCGCGCACCGTCAGCCTTCCCGACAACAGCACGGCGCAACTGAACACGCACACGCGCATGTTCGTCAACTATGGACCCACCTGGCGGGACGTGACTCTGCGGTATGGCGAAGCGGACTTCCACGTCAGGCGCGACGACCGTCGTCCGTTCAGCCTGCTTGCCGCCGGCCACCGTCTCGAGGTCGAAGGCACCCGCTTCGATGTTCGCATCCTGTCGGCCGGCACCGTTGCGCTCACTGTCATCGAAGGGAGCGTCAAGGTGCTCTACTCGTCCGCAGAATCGCCGGACACGCCGGCCCAGGCACGTCTGCATGACAACTCCACGTTGGACGACACTGCCGTAGGAGCGATGCACACGGCTTTGCTGGAGCCGGGCTTCCTGTTCGCCCGCAAGATCGCGCCGAGCGACGCGGATGCACGCCTTGCGTGGCAACACGGGATGATCGTGCTCAGAGGCGCCCGCCTGCAGGATGCGCTGGCGGAAATGGATCGCTATACCGACACGCAATTCGTGCTGGCGGATAACAGCATGCGCGATATCCGCATCGGCGGCGAGTTCCGCACGGGAGACGTCGGCGGCCTTCTGCAATCGCTGAAGAAGGACTTCCGCATCGACTCACGCCGCGACTCTCAGGGGCGGGTCGTGCTCACTTCGCTGACCGGCTTGCCACCGGCGGCGAGATAGCGCAGCGCCTCCGGAACGAACGACAGATCCGTGGCCTCGCGGACCGCGAGGCGCATCTGTGTCTCCAGAACGTCTTCCGGTACCGGGTTCTGATAGCCCTGCAGACACCGCGAGAGCGCAGCCCCACCGGATACATTCTCCGTACGGGCCACGCGGTATGCCTTCACCACCAGGGCTTCGGCCGCGCCCGGAGTGAGCATCAGCGGCAACAGCGGCTCGATCTGCCGCAGCTCCTCGGCCGCAATCGGCAAGTCGTAGCGCCGTGCCAGCGAGGCAATCAGGCCGCCGCTCTCGGCGCGCGTAGTCGTCGGCAGAATCGGAACCTTCAGGTCGATGCGGCCCGGGCGCTTCAGATCCACTTCGATCAGGTCCGGTCTCGAGGAAGCGAGCACCCACACGACCTTGCCGCGATTGGAGGTATCCGACATCTCCTGGGCGATCATCGAATACAGCCGCCCCGAGAGTCCGCTGTCGCCGGTGCCGGCATCTCGCCGGCCGAGCGTCTGGTCCGCCTCGTCGATGAACACGATGCAGCGGCCGAGCGCGCGGATCAGCCGGAAGATCTTCTCCAGGTTGCCTTCGCTCGAGCCCACCCACTTGTCACGAAAGTTCTTCAGCTTCAGCACCGGCACGGCCGCCTCGCCCGCCAGGCACTCGACCAGAAAAGTCTTGCCGGTGCCGATCGGGCCGCACAGCAGGTACCCCATCGGCAACGCGCGCAGATCGCTGGCGCGCCAGAGAGTCACGTCCTGGCGCAACCACTTCTTCAGTGCCTCCTGACCGTGGTAGTCCTCCAAGGTTCGCCTCGACTCCACGAACTCGACGAGGCCCGGCGCATCGTGCTCGACCATCTCTTTCTTGAGCACGGAAAAATCCGACGCACGCAACACCTGGCCGGTATGCGCGCGGACCTTCGTCAACTGCTCGAGTGTACTGACCGATACTCCGGTCATCGCAGCGGCGAGCGCTGCGAGATCGGTACCAGCGGGGATGGTCCGCGTAAATTCCTTCTGCAGCAGAGTGAGCGCGGACTGCAACTCCGACGCCGAGGGTAGCGGGATGCGCACCAGAGCCGATTGCGGCGCGAAGGCGATGAGAGGCTCGAGATCGTTCAGGTTGTCGGCGATCAACAAGCTCGCAAACGCAAGCTGCGTGAAGGGCGCGCTGGAGCCCCATTCGCGCACCAGGCTGGTGAGACTGCCGTGCTCGAACCCGTTGCCGCCGGCAGGCAACAGTTGATCCGCGCCGCGGATGATCACCGCCACCTGTACGGCATCATTGCGCCCGAGGGCGCTGAGATTCCCCAGATAGCGCGCGTAGCGGCTGACGAAGCGGATCGCTCCCAGGGGATCGTGCGGAATAGCGCGCATTGCCGTGGGCACCCACTGTGCCAGACGGTCGCTGCCCCGCTCGACGGTCAAGCCGTTGCCCAGGTCATAGGAGAACACGACATCGAAGCTGGCGAGCAACTCGTCCTGGATGTAGCGCTCGATGGGGACCAGCCGCCCGGCTACAGCCAGTCGATCGTGAACGTTGCCGTAGAGGACGAACTGGCCGGAGGCTCCGCTCTCGAACGCTACGTGCAGCTGCGTCGCCCATTCCGGCGCGCTCTGCGGCGCCGGGATGACCAGGTTCTTACGCATCATGCGGTAGCCCTCGAGAGCTGCATAAAGTCCATGTCGCTCAGTAGGTTATACTGTATGGTAGGCGCTGGCGCCAGTGCCGGGACTTGCATTCGCCCGGCCTCGGAGCCATTTCTCGGGGTGACGCGGTAGCGACTTGCGGAGTGCGATGATGGCTACGGGTTGGGCGGGCGACGGTGCAGTTCAGGATCAGATCGATGCCACGGTCAAGGATGGCATCAACCGCGCGCAGAGCCGCTTGTCGCAAGGGCCCGCGCTGACTCATTGCGCCCACTGCGGGGCAGAGATTCCCGAGGCGCGGCGCACTGCCCTGCCCGGGGTGCGCCTGTGTCTCGCGTGTCAGGAAGCCGACGACCGCGATGCCCAACACTTCAGCGGCTACAATCGGCGCGGCAGCAAGGATAGTCAGCTGCGCTGAGAGATCGACGTGGCGGCCTCCGGCCGTTCAATGACAGGTACCCTTATATAGCGTTTCGAATACAATCGCGCATCATCCAGGTCGCCACGCGGAGCGATGAGATGCGCACCGGGGTGTTCCTGTTCGAGGCGCTGCGGATAACGGACGGCCCTTTCGCTACCATTCAGCTTCCGTTGCGGCTGCGACCGGGGTACCACGGGAACAGGGCCGGCCGCGAGCAGCTCGGCGTCTGAAACACGGCGCGCACACGCGCCAGCAGAACGAGAAAAGGGGCAAACAACCTCATGGATTTCGCGGATTACATCCGTACATTCAACACCGGCGACGATGCAGTGCTCGTCAGAGATTTCTACGCGCCGGACATCCACTTCCAGAGCGGACCGCGCATCCTGCGGGGCACCGACGAGCTGCTGCAATTCCTCAACTGGGCTCACGATGGTATCCGCGAGATCATCCGCGCGCAGACTGTGCTGCGCGAT
>DATNEN010000120.1:0-14275 GCA_035552975.1 Steroidobacteraceae bacterium | reverse complement strand
GAGGCCGCGGACCCTCCACAGTAAGGGCCTCGAGTCCACCGCGAGCCGAGCATGCATTCCGCCGAGCGTGAACGACTGATCCTGGAGTACCTGGACCGCAAGGGCTTCGTCTCCTTCCAGGATCTGGAGCGGCGCATGGAGGCATCGCCGGCGACCATCCGCCGCGATCTGGAACGACTGACGAGCGCCGGCTTGATCACCCGCGTGCGCGGCGGGGCGAAGTCGGCTGAGGGCGCCAAGGGCGCGCAGAGCGCCGGGGTCCTCGGAGCGCTGCGTCCGGGCCTGGCCGGCGTGCCGTTCCACGAGAACATTCACCGCAATCGCCCCCAGAAGGAGGCGATCGGACGCGCGGCGGCCAAGCTCTGCAACGCCGGCGAGGCCATCATGATCGATGGCGGCTCGACCACCTTGCAGATGTGCCAACACCTGGCGGACCTCAACATGCAGGTGCTGACCAACTCGCTGCACATCGTGAACGCTTTGCTCATGCAGTCGGGGACGCGCGTGCTGGTGCCGGCGGGACAGGTCTTCCGGGAACAGAACATCATTTTGTCGGCGGCCGGGGATGACGGCATGCCGCGCTTTCACGCGCCCAAGCTGTTCATGGGCGCCGCCTCCGTCGGGGTCGCAGGCCTGATGCAGGCGGACATCATCCTGGTCGGAGCCGAGCGCCGCCTCATGGACCGCGCCGACGAGATCATCGTGCTGGTCGACAGCTCCAAGTTCGACGGCCCTTCGGGCCACGTCGTCTGTCCGCTGCAGGAAATCGATGTCGTCGTGACCGACGAGGCGGTGTCAGCTGAGCACGTGAAGATGCTCGAGCGCGCCGGCGTGCGCCTCGAGATCGCTCGCGTATAGTCCTTCGTTGGGTCGCCAATTCGCGCCACTCGCTGCACCGCCCGACCGCCCGACCGCCCGACCGCCCGACGGGCCGGCGTGCCGCCGCCGCGTTAGCCCCGAGCCCGACCGCCGGCGAAAACGCGCCGGCGGGCGCTGAGGGACGGCGAGGGGTGCCGCCCCGGACCAGCGCCCGCCGTCGCGAGCTGCACGAAGCCCGCTAGAGCTGCAAGCGGGCGTTGAAGAAGAACGTCTGGCCGTAGGGATCGTAGGTCGCCGGCCAGGTGTTGCCGTAGCCCGCGGAGCTGCCGACGATCGGCGGGCCCCAGTCGAGCACGTTGTTGACGCCTCCGGACAACTGCAGCTTGTCGGTGATGTTCCAGGTAACCGACAGATCCAGGTAGTTCGCCGACGGCAACACCGGGTTGGTCAGGGTGTTGAGCGCCGGCACCGTGCCGCCGCTGCGGATCGGCAGGAGGTACTTGTCGATAGTCACGGAATCGATGAAGCGCCAGCGCGCGCTCAGATCCAGCGGCCCGTTGGTCCAGGTGACGCGCGTGATGCCCTTCCAGCTGGGGTCGGGCTCGCCGCAGGTTGGACCATAGGCCCCGATGCACTGCTGATTGATGTTGGGCTGATCCTTGATGGGAGTCAGGGTGAACTGGGTGACGTACGTCCAGTCGCTGGAGGCGCTCAGCGTGCTGGTCTTGCCCCAGAATCCCCACGGGATGTCATGGTGGTACTCGCCCCGAAGATCGAAGCCCTCGGTCTTCAGCAAGCCGCTGTTGGCGTTGCCCACGTTGACGTTGACGATCTGGCCAGTTCCGGGATCGCGCGTGATCGCCTTGCAGAACACGCTGTTTGCATCCGCCAGCGTGATGTAGCAATTGCTGAGCACGCCGCCGATGCCGCCGCTCAGCGGCAGGATCGCGCCAGACACATGGATGCGATACCAGTCGACGCTGAGGGCAAAATTGGGGACCCAGCGGGGCGTCAGCACCGTACCGAAGGTGATCGTGTCGGAGACCTCGGGGCGCAGGTTCGGGTTGCCGCCCGAGGTGTTGGGGATGTACGGGTTGGGTTGGATGCCGCCGGTAAACACGTCATTCGGATTGACACCCTGCGCGATACACACGGCCCGCACCGCGGCGGTCTGCTGCGCGGCCGGCGCCTGGCTGCTGCAGGGATCGGCGATCACCGACTGCGCGGTGTTCTGTCCGCCGAACAGCTCCCCGACATTGGGGGCGCGGATGGAGTGTTGGAACTGGCCGCGCAGGGTGGCATCGCGCGTCGTGCGCCACTCCGCGCCGCCGGAGTAGGTCCAGACGCTGCCGATGCCGCTCGCGTCGTAGTCCGAGCGGCGGAAGGCACCGTCGACCGAGAAGTTGTCCACGCCCGGGAGATTCGCCAGCAGCGGCACGCGCAGCTCGCCGTAGCCTTCCGTGACCGATTCATGGCCGTGAGTCGGGTTCTGCGGGTTGAAACCGGCGACATCGCCGGAGCTCAGGAAGAAGTCGGGGTCGAATTCCGCGAACGTGTAGCGGTGCTCGCCGCCCAGCACGAACTGTACCGGTCCGGCCCACAGCTTGGCGATGGTGCCCGTCAGGCTCACGCCGCCTCCGCTCATCACCGTGTGAGTGAGGTTGCTGGAGGTGATCGCGATGGCGCTCGAGCACGCCGGACTCATTGTCAGGCCGAAGATGTTGCACACCGGAGCGGCGCTCCCGACAGACAGCAGGGCTGCCTGCAGGCGGCTCTTGGAGATCGCTCCGGTCTGGTGGTCGGTCTCGTTGGTGCGCGTGTACATGTAATAGGCGTCATAGGAGATGTCCGTGAGCAGCGTCGAGGTCAGGTCCCCGAGGTCGCCCTTGAACCCGCCTACGAAGCGCCACGACTCGCGGTCCGCCACGTTGATCCGGTCGCCGGTCTCGACGAAGCGCCTGCCGGAGGAGAGCGCCACGATGCCGTCGTTGGCGGTCGTGCAGGTGGCGCTGTTGAGGCTGGAGCAGACCTTGCCGGTCTCGGCCGCGTCGAGTTGCCCGAACAGCGGCTGCAGCGCCGTGGCGTACGGGTTGTTGACGCTGTAGAGGAACGTGCCATCGGCGTTGCTGGGTGCCAGGAGCGCCGTGACCTGGTTGTCGCTGAAGTGGAACTCCGCGTACGCCGTTACCTTCGGGGCGATGTCGTAATGCGCAAAGCTGTTGATCATCCAGCGCTCTTGCGGCACCTGCAGGTAGTTCACCAGGCTGTTGTTGTAGCGATCCTGAGGATCGAGCGCCGGCCGTGCGGTGGTGCCGGCGTCGTTGTAGGTCCAGCCGAACGAGCCGATGCCGCTCAAGCCCGCGGAGGCGTACGCGGAATTGAGCGCTGCGTTGGAGCCGCCGGGCAGGAGTGCGGAGCTGAGAGGGACAAAGCGGCCGTCAGGAATGTCGGCGCTGCCACCGGCGACCAGGCCCATTACGCCGCCGGCGGCGAGGCATTTGGCCCCGGAAGGGTTGCCGGCGACGGGCGCGCCCGGCCCGCGATTGCTGTAGGAACCCGGGGTGACGCACCCGTCTCCCAGAGCCGGAACCGCATAGGGCACGTCCTGCCGGGAGATCGCCCCGCGATTCAGGTAGTCCATCGAGACCACGACGTTGCCGCGGTCGTCGTCGAAATTGCTGCCCGCCGTAATGTCCGTGCTGTACGTCGGCGTCCTCGTCACACGATCGAAGTCCACGTGCCCGTCCAACTGCACGCCCTGGAAGTTCTTTTTCATGATGAAGTTGACAACGCCTGCGACGGCATCCGAGCCGTACACCGCGGAGGAGCCGCCGGTGACCACTTCAGTGCGCTCAATGAGCGCCGGCGGGATCGTGTTGATGTCAGTGGTGAGGTCGGTGCCTTGCACCGTGAAGCGGCGGCCGTTGACCAGCACGAGGTTGCGCACCTGGCCGAGTCCGCGCAGGTTGATGTAGTTCTGCCCGCCGGGTACGACGTTCGACTGCGAGCCACCGTTGGTGGCACCCACGAATCCCGGTATCTCGGCGAGGACCTGCCCGACATCCACGCTTCCGGACAGCTTCAGATCATCGGAGCTCACGGTGGTGACGGGAGTGGGAGTGTCGAATGCGTTCTGGCGTGCAATGCGCGAGCCGGTCACGACAACTTCCTCGACCGCGGGCTTCTGGTCGGAAGTCGCCTGATCCTGGGAGAACGCGGCTGTGGTTGCCACCGTCAGCGGCAACACTCCAAAGATACTCAAGTACAAACCGCGGGTACGGCGGCTTGCGGGACTGGTCACACTCATCTGTCATCCCCCTTCAGACGGAAAGCGTTGCGCCGATCGCCTGAGATCTCAGAAACGCGCATGATCGATCATGCAGATAGTATTGTGACTGAGTATGAGCATAGTTGATCACATTTGATCGAATCACGGCAAGCGACATCATGAGGAGGCTGAGCGGGGCGGTCGGCTCAGGGGCCGGAAGTCACGGCCGGTCCCGGGGGACGGGACGGGTTACAGGGTAACGCCGCTCTTCCAGATCGAGATTTCGCGCTCGTCGTTCGTTTCGTTGCGCGCGAGCTTGCCGGAGGCGGTATCGAGGACCAGCTGCAGCAGCTGCTCGCCGGCCGCCGCCACGCTTGCCCCGGCCAGGACGACGCCGGCATCGAAATCGATCCAGCGGGGCTTCTTTTGGGCGAGGGCGGAGTTGGACGAGATCTTCAGGGTGGGCGCGGGAAACCCGAGCGGGGTTCCACGGCCAGTGGTGAAGAGGACGACGGTGGCTCCCGCAGCCACCAGGGCTGTGGAGGACACCGCATCGTTGCCGGGCGCCTCGAGCAGTGCGAGCCCGGGGTGAGCGACTCGGTCGCCGTAGCGCAGCACCTGTGTGAGGGGGGTGTGACCGCCTTTCTGGACGGCTCCCAGCGACTTCTCCTCGAGCGTGGTGATGCCGCCTGCGATATTGCCAGGCGAGGGGTTCTCGCTGATGGGCTGCCCGTGCTGCAGAAAGTATCTCTTGAAGTCGTTCACCAGCGTGACGACCTCGTGGAACACCCGTTCGTCGACCGCCCGATCCATCAGCAGGTGCTCGGCACCGAAGACTTCCGGGATCTCCGTGAGGATGGCGGTGCCGCCACCCTCGCACACCCGATCCGCCACATAGCCGACCAGTGGGTTCGCGGTCATACCGGAGAAGCTGTCCGAGCCCCCGCACTTCAGTCCGACCGTCAGTGCCGACAGCGGACAGGGCTCCCGTCGGTCGCGTTCGGCAATCGCGACCAGCTCCTCCAGGGCGGCGAGACCCTCTTCGGTCTCATCCTCGGTGGCCTGGGCCGCGAACGCGCGCAGCCGCGCCAGGTCGGAACGGCCGATCTCCGGGAGGAGCTTGTTGAGTTGATTGGATTCGCAACCCAGACCGACGATCAGGACCCCGCCGGCGTTCGGGTGCGCCGCGAGCGAGGCCAATACGCTGCGGGTATGCGCCAGATCCTCGCCGAGCTGCGAGCAGCCGAATGGATGCGTAAAGGCATGGACTCCGTCGACGCGGCCCGCAAATCGTTCCGAGCCCATGCGTGCAATGCGCTCGGCGGTGCGCGCCACGCACCCTACGGTGCAGAGAATCCAGATCTCGTTGCGGGTGCCGACACGCCCATCCGCGCGGCGATAGCCCATGAACGTAGGGGCATCGGCGTTTGCGGGGGTGCGCATAGAGTGCGGCGAGTAGACGTACTCATTGAGCCCGGAAAGCGCCGTCGCAAGATTGTGGGTGTGTACATGTGAGCCGCGCGCGATGTTGCGCGTCGTGCGGCCGATTGGCCAACCGAGCTTGCGCACGACCTCTCCGGCTGCGATGTCCCGCAGCGCGACTTTGTGGCCGCGCGGAATCGGCTCGGTGATATCCAAGGGAGCGCCGTCAACAGTCATGTGCGCGCCCGGCTCGAGGTCGGCCAGGGCCACTGCGACATCGTCCTCGGGCGCGATGCGATGCAAGGCGGAAGGTTGGCGGATCGCGGCGTCCACGCAAAAGATGGTACACCCGGGCCCGGGACCTCCAAAGCAGCCTCCCCCGGGGGCTGTGCCAGAATGGGCCCCCACACGAGGAACTCCCCATGCCCCCGCTGGCAGATGAAGAGATGACAGGCGCCGAGTCGCTGCTGCGAACCCTGGTGGCGGCAGGTGTCGACACCTGCTTTGCCAACCCCGGCACCTCCGAGATGCAATTCGTTGCAGCGCTCGATCGCGTCACGGGGATGCGGCCGGTTCCCTGCCTGTTCGAGGGTGTCGCAACGGGAGCCGCGGATGGATATGTGCGCATGTCGGGACGTCCCGCGGCGACGCTGCTTCATCTCGGGCCGGGGCTCGCGAACGGCTTATCCAACCTGCACAACGCCAGACGTGCGCTCTCACCGATCGTCAACGTCGTCGGCGAGCACGCCCTTTCGCACAGGCAGTTCGACCCGCCGCTCACGTCCGACATCGAAGGTTTCGCTCGTCCGGTGAGCGCCTTTGTTCGCACAGCGCAGGATGTTGGAGAGCTTGGCCGCGACGCGGCGCAAGCGGTTGCGGCGGCACGCTCCACGCCTGGTGTGGCGACTCTCATCGTTCCAGCTGACGTCGGCTGGAGTAAGGGTGGCAAGGTGGCCGCGCCGATGCACGCGGTGCCACCCAGAGGCGTGGACCCGGCACGTATCGCCGCGGCAGCGAGCGCTCTCAAATCCGCGAAACGCCCTGCGCTGCTGATGTCGGGTCGAGCATTGCTGCGTGCGCCGCTGGAGCTTGCCGGTCGCATTGCCGCCGCGACCGGTGCACGTCTGTATTGCGACTTTCTCGCCCCACGCCTGGAGCGAGGCGCGGGGTTGGTCCCGGTGCGACGGCTGTCGTATTTCGGAGAGCAGGTCCTGGAGGAGCTGAAGGGGACGGATCTGCTGGTGTTGATCGAGGCCGATCCCCCCGTGGCCTTCTTTGCCTATCCCGGGAAGCCGAGCGAGCTGGTGCCGCCGGGCACACTCGCGCTGCAGCTCGCCCGGCGCACGGACGACGGGGTGTCTGTACTGGCGGCACTGGCCGATCTGGTCGGATCGGGCGGCGAGGTGCCGCGACAGGCGCTGGCTCGCCCCGAGCTGCCCAAGGGAGCCCTCACTCCCAGTTCCGCCGGGGCCGTCATCACGGCGCTGTTGCCGGAGAATTGCATCGTCGTCGATGAGAGCGTGACGGCGGGGCTGGCGCTGGTTCCGATGCTCCAGGGGGCGGCGCCGCACGACTGGTTGGCGCAGACCGGCGGCTCACTCGGACTGGGTCTACCGATGTCGGCGGGAGCCTCCCTGGCGTGCCCCGGCCGCAAGACGATCTGCCTCACCGGTGATGGGAGCGCGATGTACACCGTGCAGGCGCTGTGGACACTCGCCCGCGAGCGACTCGACGTGGTGACGCTCGTCTTCTCCAACCGTGCGTACGCGATTCTCAACTACGAGCTGCAACGCCTCGGCGCTCCGGCCGGCCCCGCTGCCGCAGGATTGCTCGGCCTGGCGCGACCGGAGCTGCGATTTACCGACCTGGCGCGCGGCATGGGTGTCGAGGCGTCCCGGGTCGAGACGGCCGAGGCGTTCGCCAGCGAGCTGCGGTCTGCGTTGGCGACGCCCGGGCCGCGGGTCATCGAGCTCGCCCTCGGGTAGGCCCAGTACCAGCGCCACGCTGCGGTTGTGGCGCGGGCCGTGACTTTTTCGGTGCAGCGCGTCTGCGAATAGAATGCGCGGGCGTGAGAAATGGGCGAAGCTGCGCTTCCGCCGATGTCGTGCGACATTGGCGAAGCTCCGCTCCCGCCGATATCCTGCGATATTGACAGGGGGACCGAAGGCAATGAACAAGTGGATGCTGGGGTTGCTGGCTCTGTCCGGCGTCGCCGTCCAGGCAAACGCTGCCTGCACACGCCCGGAGCTGCAGGCCGCCGTCGACAGTTATATCGCCGCGCAGAAGTCCGGTGATCGCAGCAGGATGGCCTTCGTGGACAAGCCGAAGCTCCGCCAGGACATGAACGACATCGCGGCGGACAAGGGCTTGTGGAACACCGCGCTGTCCATCGATCACGTGCGCAGCTTCCTGGATACGGCGCGCTGCAAGACATTCTCCGAGGTGATCGTCGCGAAGTCTCCTCACCAGTACGTCATCGGCACGCGCCTGACGGTGGACAACGGCAAGATCGCCGGGATCGACAGCCTGGTCACCGAGAAGGGCGACTGGCTGTTCAATGCCAACAGCTACCTGAAGCACTCCAGCGCCGAGGACTGGCGGCCGTTGCCCGCCGCCGAGCGCATTCCGGCGCAGCGTCTGATCAACGCCGGCAACGAGTATCTCGACCTGTTTTCCGACAAGCTCAGCGATCCTCCGTGGGGTATTCCGTGCGCCCGGTTGGAAGGCGGCGCCTACACCGACCGCGACAACAAGCCCGACGCCACCTGCAAAGTCGGCATCCCGCCGGGAGTGCTGTACATCGTCAACCGCGACTATGTGGTCGACGAGGAGCTGGGGGTGGTGAACATCTTCTGCCGCTTCGGCAACAGCCAGACCGGCATGGCGGACTCCCATACCTTCCGACTCGTCAACGGAAAACTGCGCTGGGTGCACACGCTGAGCGTCTCGCCGACCAAGAATTCGCCCCAGGCAACCGACGACGGTCGGATCATCCGGCCTTCCAACACGGGCGGCGCGGCCGGCACGGGCGCCGCGCCCAAGTAGACGGGGGTTCACATGTGCTCAACGATTCTCGCAGCGCGGCGTTTCGCCTGTGCTGTGCTGTCTGCCGCTGCGTTGTTCATGGCGGCGGCGTCACCTGCCGTGGCAGCCGGTCCCACGCAGGCCGAGTTCGATGCGCTCAAGGCGCGCGTCCAGCAGACCCAGGACCGCCAGGAGATCCAGCAGCTGATCGTCGAGTACGGCCACCTGCTCGATACTCACGATCTGGTCGGCTACTCCAACCTGTTCGCCCGCGAGGGCGAGTGGGTCGGAGGCTTCGGCACGGCCAAGGGACCGAAGGCGATCCTGGCCATGATGAACAAGTACATCGGCACCGCGCCTTACGATCCGAAGGACGTCAAGGGCTTTCACCTGCTCACCAACATCATCGTCCACCTCGACGGCGGCGATCGGGCTACCGCGTGGTCGCGCATCGTCTACATGGCGCGCAACAAAGATAACAAGCCGGTTCCTGCCATGGGCGGACACTACGACGACACGCTGATCCGCGAGAACGGGCACTGGAAATTCCTGCGGCGCGTGGTGATGATGGAGATCCCGTTTCAGGATCCGCGTGACATCAAGGGAGAGCCCCCGCCGCCGCCGATTTCCGGAGGGGATACGGGAGCGGAGGATCGCCAGCAGATCGAGCAGCTGTTCGCGGATTACGGAGCGACGCTCGATCGCCATGACTGGGAGGCTTTCGGGCGTCTGTTTACCGAGGATGCGGAGTTTGGCGGTGGGGCGGGTGAGCCGGCCCGAGGCCGGGCGGCCATTCAGGCCTCACTGGAGAAGGCCATCACCAGCAATGCGGCGCGCATCCCGGCACCGGACTTCCATGTGTTCTTCAACCCTTCCATCCACGTGGAGGGTGACCGCGCGACTGCGCAAAGCAAAGGGGCCTATGTGATCCCTGATGCGCACTCGACGGATGGAGTGCCCGGCGCTGCGCACATGGTGTTCTTCACTGTTTACGATGATGTGCTGGTGCGCCGTGGAGGCCACTGGTTGTTCCAGAGAAGGACGCTCCACAGCACCATGCCGCCAGCGCAGAAGTAGCCTGGGGTCGGGCCGCGCGTCGCCGCCCGCCCGGACGTGACGCCGCCCGGACGTGACGCCGCCCGGACGTGAAGAGCGCGGGTCGGGTCCGGCCGAGCGTGCCCGCGAGCGCGCCCTGGTCGGGCGGCTCGCGGACGGCCAAAGTCAGCCCTGAGCGGCAGCCTTTGCCTTCGTCACTTCGGCCACGACCTCCTCAGCGACCTGACGAGGCACTGGGTCGTAGTGCGAGAACTCCATCGTGTACGAAGCACGACCGCTGGTCATGCTGCGCAGCTGTCCGATGTAGCCGAACATCTCCGACAGCGGCACGGTGGCCACGACGGCGATGTTGGTGCCGCGCTCGACCTGCTCCACGATCGTGCCACGCCGGCGGTTGATGTCGCCGATCACATCGCCGAGGTGGTCCGGCGGCGTGACGGTCTCAACCTTCATGACAGGCTCGAGCAGGATCGGGTTGGCCTTGCGGATGCCCTCGCGGAAGCAGGCCTTGGCAGCGATTTCGAACGTCAGCGCGTTTGAATCGACGTCATGGTAGCTGCCGTCGATCAGCGTGGCCTTGAAGTCGACGGTCGGATAGTGCGCGAGCACGCCGTCTTCCTTCTGTATCTTCAGGCCCTTCTCTACCGACGGCACGTACTCCCTCGGCACGGAGCCACCCACCGTCTCGTCGACGAACTCGAAGCCGGCGCCGCGCGCGAGCGGCTCGAACGTGATCCAGACATCGGCGAACTGGCCCGAGCCGCCGGTCTGTTTCTTGTGGACGTAGTGCTCGGTCAGCTTCTTGGTGAAGGTTTCGCGATAGGCCACTTGCGGCTCGCCCATCGTTCCTTCCACACCGAACTCCGTGCGCATGCGATCGAGCGTCACCTCGAGGTGCAGCTCGCCCATGCCGCGCAGAATGGTCTGGCCGGTGTCGCGATCGGTCTCCAATTGGAGTGAGGGATCGGCACGAACCATCTTGCCGAGCGCCGCCCCGAACTTCTCCGCCTCGCCCTTGGCCTTGGCCTGCACGGACACGCTGATGACCGGGTCCGGGAAGCGCATTCTCTCCAGCACGACCGGGTTGGCAGAGTCGCACAGCGTGTCGCCCGTCTCGGTGTCCGCGAGGGAGACGAGCGCGATGATGTCACCCGCGCGCGCTTCTTCGATCGGCTTGGTTTCCTTGGCGAACAGCTCGACCATGCGGCCGATCTTCTCGCGCTTGCTGCGAGTGGTGTTCTGTACCGAGGCACCCTTGGTCAACACTCCCGAGTACACGCGGACGAAGGTCAGCGCGCCGTAGGCGTCGTTGATGACTTTGAATGCCAGCGCGGAAAACGGCTCGTCATCCGAGCACTTGCGCTCGCCGATCGGGTTGCCGTCCGCATCCACCGTCTTGATGGCGGGGACGTCGGTCGGCGCGGGCAGGTAGTCGATGACCGCGTCCAGCACCTGCTGCACGCCCTTGTTCTTGTACGAGGAGCCGCACAGCACCGGGTTGAAAGCGCCCGAGATCGTGCCCTTGCGCAGCGCGCGGCGCAGGATATCCGCCGACGGCACGGTGCCATCGTTGAGATAGGCTTCCATCGCCGCATCGTCCTGCTCCAGGCAGGTGTCGACCAGCTCGGCGCGATACTTGGCGACCTGACTCAGCAGCGCCCGATCGCTGGGCACGGTGATGTGCAGCTTATCGGCCAGGTCCTCGGTCACATCGAGGCTGTCCCACTTCGCATCCTTGTCGTCCGAATCCCACACCAGCGCCTTCATCTCGACGAGGTCGATCATGCCCTTGAAGTTGTCCTCCGAGCCCAGCGGAATCTGCACCGGCAGGGGACGGGCGCCGAGGCGCTTGGAGATCATGTCGACGCAGCGGGTGAAGCTGGCGCCGCTGCGGTCCATCTTGTTCACGTAGCAGATGCGGGGAACGCCGTAGTTGTCCGCGAGACGCCAGTTGGTCTCGGACTGGGGCTCCACGCCGGCGACGCCGTCGAACACCACGACCGCGCCGTCGAGCACACGCAGGGAGCGGTTCACCTCGATGGTGAAGTCGACGTGTCCGGGAGTGTCGATGAGGTTGATCTTCTTGTCGCGCCAGAAGGCCGACACCGCGGCGCTCTGGATGGTGATGCCGCGCTTCTGCTCCTGCTCCAGGTAGTCGGTGGTCGTCGACGTCTTCAGATCCTTCGTATCGTGAATGTCGATGATCGTGTGCTTGCGCCCGGTGTAGTACAGGATCCGCTCGGTCGTCGTCGTCTTGCCGGCGTCGACATGCGCGATGATGCCGATGTTGCGGATGTCAGAAAGAGCTGTAGTGCGGGCCATAACAGAGTTCCGTGAAAGTTTCGGGAATACGGCCGAGCTCGAGGCTGTGGCCGCCGCTTCCGGGGCCGGGCATTCTATCCGAACTCTTTGTATAAGAAAGAGAAGCTTGCGGATTTATCGACCTGTTTCACGGGCCCCGGCCCGTGCAGGTCGCGCGGGAGCTTGCCGGCAGGGTTTCTGCGGGCGCCGGAACGTCAATTCAATGTCTGGAAGGGCCGCTTTGCCGACCGCGGTGCGGCAAGGGGACCCGGCTCCGACACGGACCCGCGGATCCCCGTTGACTGCGTTGTCAGGCGCGCCGGGCTGTACCCCCGCTGACGCCATCCTCGGGCGCGCCGGGCTGTACCCCGCTGACGCCATCCTCGGGCGCGCCGGGCTGCATTCCCGCTGACGCCGTCGTCAGGCGCGTCGGCCCCTATCCCCAGAGGGCCCGGCTGGCGAGCGCCGCCCCGTCGGAGAGTGCCTTCAGCTTCGCCCAGGCGATCTGCGGGTGACAGCGCAGCCCCAGCCCGCAGTCGGTCGAGGCAATGACTCGCTCGCGTCCTACGATGTCGGCAAAGCGACGGATGCGCGAGGCGACCAGCTCCGGGTGCTCGATCAGCGCCGTCGAGTGACTGACGACTCCGGGGGCCAGCAGCTTGTCGTCCGGCAACTTCACCTTCTTCCACAGGACGTACTCGTGCTCGTGACGCACGTTGGCGGCCTCGAAGAGCAAGGTCTGAGCACGGACGGACAGCAGGACGTCGACGATGTCGGCGAGCGGAATGTCGTGAGCGTGGGGGCCGTGCCAGCTGCCCCAGCAGAGGTGGTATCGAACCTGCTCCGGAGGGATGTTGCGCAGGGCGTGGTTGAGGGCCTCGACGCGCAGGGCGCAGTAGCTCCTGTAGGCCGCCAGACCCATCTTGATGCCGATGCGGTCCCAGAGCGCGGCTAGCCAGGCGTCATCGACCTGCAGCAGCAAGCCGGCCTTCGCGATCGCTTCATACTCGACGCTCAGGGCATCAGCGAGCGCGAAGACGAATTCCTCCTGCGTCTTGTAGTGGAGGTTGCTGCGTCCCGGCTCGAGGCTCGCGGGAGCCGTCGACGTCAGGAAGGCATCCCCGGGCGGGGAGCTTCCGAGCGCGGCCTTCAGGGAGTCGATCTCGCGTTGCAGAGCCGCTTGTCCGCGATAGCTCACCGGCCCGATACACGCCCAGTCCGAGAAGCGGGTCTGGTCGGGCGCGCGCCGCGTTTGCTCGAACAGCGTGCCGCCTTCGCGGGCGTCCCGGTAGAACTCGCTGAACTCGACCCAGTCGGCACTCTGAGTCATCAGATCCGCTGTTGCCGTGGGCGGCCGAGCCTCGAAACCCGTCAGCCGATCGTTGACGAAGGTGACCCAGTTGCCACCCTTGGTCAGCTCGCCCTCGTTCACCAGGTCAACGCCCGCAGATCGCTGTAATTGCACGACGTCGGCAACGGCGGCGCGCAGGCGGTTCGTGTCGACACCCGCGGGTCCCCATAGATCGCTCGGCATGGGCAGCGCCCCGACGTGGGTGGTGAGGATCCGGTCGGCGCTGTTTCTCATGGCTGCCCTTTTCCGTCTGCTGGCCCATTATGCCGCGCAAGTGGCCGCGCGGCCGAAGTCTGGGCTATAAGACCCGCACAAAAAGGGGGGTGCGCATGAAGACCGGAAACTCCGTTGTGGCGGCGAGCGCGGCCGTGGTGCTGGGGATGGCTCTTCTGGGAGGCTCCGCGCCCCGAGCTGCCGCGGCGGATGAATGCGACCGCGCCTGTCTGCAGGGAGTCGCCGAGAAGTACCTGGCGGCCATGCTCACGCATGACCCGTCCAACGCTCCCCTGGCACGCGATGCGCGCTACACCGAAGGCGGTGTCGAGCTCACCCTGCCGGACGGCCTGTGGCGCAGCGTCGGTAGCATTGGCGCTTACAGGCTATTCGTCACGGACCCGCAGGAGGGCTCGGTGGGCTTCTTCGTGAAGGCCACGGAGAACGGCGCCCCGGTGCTCATTTCCACCCGCCTCAAGGTGGTCAAAGGCCAGATTACCGAGATCGAGAGCATCGGCGCGCGCCTGACGGCGACTATCGGCGGCGGACCCAGCTCGCAGCCGCGGGTCGATCAGCTGGGGGACGCACCGAGAAAACAGTTCGTCACGGACCTGCCGCCGGATCAGCGGCACACCCGCGAGCGGCTCGCGAAGATCGTCAACGGCTACTTCAGCGGTATCGAGAACAACACAGGCTCCAAGCCGCCGGCCTTCGCGGATGACTGTCTGCGGCTGGAGAACGGCTCGCAGACCAGTGGCAAGCAGCCTGCTCCCGGCGCCGAGCGCAACTCGGCGAACTTCAGCTGCAAGGAGGCGTTCGGC
>DATNEN010000119.1:0-15161 GCA_035552975.1 Steroidobacteraceae bacterium | reverse complement strand
GGCGACGTGGCCCTGGACACCATGCACCGTGAGACGGCCGCTGAAGGATCCGCGGCGTCCGACTTTGATCGTGTCGCCCATGAGCTGCTCGCTCGAAGGCTCCCCGACGATGCACCAGTCGATGCGCTCGTTGCGCGAGCTGAGCGTCTCCACCACGCGCTTCGTGCCATCGACCGAGGGACCCTCCTCGTCGCTGGTGATGAGGTAGGCGATCGTGCCCTTGTGCTGTGGATGGGTGGCGACGAATTCCTCCGTCGCCGTGATCATCGCGGCCAGTCCGCTCTTCATGTCCGCAGCGCCGCGCCCGAAGAGCACCCCATCGCGTATCGAAGGCAGGAACGGATCGGAACGCCACTCCTCCAGCGGCCCCGTCGGTACGACGTCCGTGTGGCCGGCAAAGCAGAAAACCGGTCCGTCGGTCCCGCGCCGGGCCCAGAAGTTCTCGACGTTGCCGTAGCGTAGCCGCTCGATCCGGAACCCGAGTGCCTCGAGCCTCCCGATCATCACTTCCTGGCAACCTTCATCCGCCGGAGTCACGGACCGGCGGGCCATCAGATTCTGAGTCAGCTCGAGGGTTTGAGACATCGATGCGGCGTGCTGTCCTGGTGCCAAGGCGCTGAAGCGGAAGATTAAGCAAAAGCCTGCGTCTTTGCCCGTTCTCGGGCCGCGGGCGCCAGACCCGCGGCTGCTCTGCAACGACGTCGCAAGCGGCTCGCGTTATACGGCCACTGTCGCACGCGGGCAAGCCCAAAGCGAGATTGGGCCGGCGTTTCGGTGTACGCACCGAGCGACATCGCGTCACAAACCTGAAATGTGCGCCCGAGGCGCCCGAGGCGCTCGTGGCTCACTGGCCACACTCGCGCCGGCGCTTGCCATAACCCCTGGAATTGCGCTTGCCGGCCAGGCGGCGGAATGTCATCAGAACGTCACATTGCAATCATTTAATGCGCCTCCAGGCGGAAGCGGTGCGCACGGCCGGTCCGCGCCCATCGATCGAGAACTCGCAAGAGGTAGTCGTCATGAATCGAACAGCCAAGCGGATCTGGGTTGCGGCAGTGGGGGCGGTGGCGTTCGCCACGGCCGCCGCAGCCGTGCAGGCAGCGGACATCTCCGGTGCCGGCGCCACCTTTCCGTATCCGATCTACTCGAAGTGGGCGGATGCCTACAGGAAATCGACCGGCATCGGACTGAACTATCAGTCGATCGGTTCCGGCGCGGGCATCAAGCAGATCAAGGCGAAGACGGTGACCTTCGGCGCCTCCGACATGCCGCTGAAGCCCGAGGAGCTCAATGCAGCGGGCCTGGTGCAGTTCCCGATGATCATCGGGGGCGTGGTGCCGGTGGTGAACATCAAAGGCGTTCAAGCCGGCCAGCTCGTGCTGGACGGCGCTACGGTGGCCAGCATCTATCTGGGCGACATCACCAAGTGGAACGACCCGCGGATCAAGAAGCTCAACCCGAAGCTCGCGCTGCCCAGCACGGCCATTGCTCCGGTGTATCGCTCCGAGGGCTCCGGCACGAACTTCCTGTTCACCGACTACCTCTCCAAGTCCAGCCCGAAGTTCAAGGACGCGGTCGGCGCCAATACCTCCGTGCAGTGGCCGGTCGGCATCGGCGCCAAGGGCAATGAGGGCGTCGCGAACATGTCCAAGCAGACCGACGGGGCCATCGGCTACGTCGAGTATGCGTACGCCAAGCAGAACGCCATGTCGTACGCGCTGCTGATCAACAAGGCCGGCAAGGCGGTCAGCCCGAGCGCCGGGGCCTTCCAGGCCGCCGCCGCCAATGGTGATTGGGCGCATGCGCCCGGCTACTACCTGATCCTGACCGAACAGCCCGGAGCCACCAGCTGGCCGATCACCGGCGCCAGCTTCATCCTCCTGTACCGGACCCCGCCGGACGTCAAGGCGACCTCCGAAGCCCTGGCGTTCTTCAACTGGGCGTACCAGAACGGCGGCCAGATGGCGGCCGAGCTGGACTACGTGCCGTTGCCCGCGACCCTGATCAAGCAGGTGCGCGCCACCTGGAAGGCCGACGTCAAGGGCGTCACCCTCGCGGCGAACTAAGCTATCCTTCTCCGGAGCTGAGCATGGCTAGCTCTTAGCTGAATGGACGGGGTTCGGGCTCCTGCCCGAACCCCGTGAAGAGTTCGGGGCAGGGGCCCCGTTGACAAGTTGGGGCGAAGCCCCTGGACGGTCTCGGGGCAGGGGCCCCGTTAGGAAAACGGCGAAGCCGTATGCTATCGACGGTCGCTGCGGCTGAACCGCGGCACGCGGCGGCTCAGCGTCTGCGCGAGAAGCTCTTCCGCGGTGCCACGTTCGTTGCCGCAATTCTGGTGCTGACGCTGCTGGGCGGCGTGGCCATCTCTTTGCTCGTCGGCGCATGGCCGGCGTTCTCCCACTTCAAGCTCGCCTTCCTCACCCAGACGATCTGGAATCCGGTCACCGACAAGTTCGGCGCGCTGGCGGCCGTCTACGGCACGCTGGTGACCTCCCTGATCGCGATGCTGCTGGCGGTGCCGATCAGCTTCGGCATTGCCGTTTTTCTCACCGAGCTGGCGCCGGTGTGGCTGCGTCGACCCGTGGGGGTGGCCATCGAGCTGCTGGCGGCGGTGCCGAGCATCATCTTCGGCATCTGGGGGCTGTTCGTTCTGGCTCCTGTTCTGCAGCACACGGTGCAGCCGTGGCTGATCGACACACTCGGTGACTTGCCGGTCATCGGTCCCCTGTTCCAAGGACCGCCGTTCGGCATCGGCATTTTCACCGCCGGTGTCGTGCTTGCCATCATGGTGATCCCGTTCGTCTCCGCGGTCATGCGCGATGTGTTCGAGACCGTGCCGGACGTGCTCAAGGAGTCCGGCTACGGCCTGGGGGCCACGACGTGGGAGGTGATCTGGAAGGTCGTCGTGCCGCACTCCAGGGCGGGCATGGTCGGCGGCATCATGCTCGGTCTCGGTCGCGCGCTCGGTGAGACCATGGCCGTCACGTTCGTCATCGGCAACGCCCACCGCATCAGCACTTCGCTGCTAGCCCCGGGCACCACCATCTCCGCCTCGATCGCCAACGAGTTCACCGAGGCCACCGGAGAGCTGTACAACTCCTCCCTCATCGGCCTGGGCGCACTGCTGTTCCTGATCACCTTCGCGGTCATCGCCGCCGCGCGCTACATGCTGCTGCGCCTGGACCGCAAAGCGCTCTCCTCCGTATGAGTCGCCGCTTCCGTCGCAAGGTGATGAACGTGGTGGCGCTGAGCCTCTCGGGCGTGGCGACGCTCATCGGCCTGGCGTTCCTCGCGGCCATCCTCTGGACGCTCTTCAAGAACGGCTTCGCCGGCATGTCGGCGCCGATCTTCACCGCCAGCACGCCGCCCCCGGGCAGCACCGGCGGGCTGCTGAATGCCATCTACGGCAGTGTGGTGATGACGTTGATCGGCATTCTCATCGGCGCTCCGGTCGGCATGCTCGCCGGCACGTATCTGTCGGAATACGGGCGGGGCTCGCGGCTGAGCACCGTCATCCGCTTCGTGAACGATGTCCTGCTGAGCGCTCCGTCCGTCATCGTGGGCCTGTTCGTCTACGAGATTCTCGTCGTGCGCATGGGCCATTTCTCCGCGATCGCCGGTGCGGTTGCGCTGGCCGTCATCGCGTTACCGGTAGCGGTGCGCACCACGGAGGACATGCTCAATCTCGTGCCGCAGGGGATGAAGGACGCCTCCACTGCAATGGGCGCCTACCCCTGGAGGACGATCACCGCCGTGATCTATCCGGCTGCCCGCAGCGGACTGGTGACCGGGCTGTTGCTGTCCATCGCCCGCATCAGCGGGGAAACGGCACCGCTGCTGTTCACGGCGTTGAACAATCAGTTCTGGAGCACCAACCTCAACGCGCCGATGGCGAATCTCCCGATCGTCATCTTCATCTACGCGATGAGCCCGTACAAGAACTGGCAGGATCTGGCCTGGTCGGGGGCCTTGTTGATCACCCTGGCCATCCTCTTCCTGAGCATCGTGGCGCGCTTTCTGTTGGCGGCCCTGGGTCCCGCGAGCAACCGTCGATGAACGCCTCGGCGGCACCCGTGGGAGCGCTTCAGGCACCGAAGGCGAAGTTCGAGGTGCGCCACCTGGATTTCTTCTATGGCCGGGCGCAGGCGTTGAAGGACATCAATCTCACCCTCAACGACCGCAGCATCACGGCGTTCATCGGGCCTTCGGGCTGCGGGAAGTCGACGTTGCTGCGAGTGTTCAACCGGATGTATGCCCTGTATGCGGGACACCGTGCTACCGGAGACGTGCTCCTGGACGGCCAAGACATCCTGGCGCCCACCGTCGATATCGCGATGTTGCGCTTCCGAGTCGGCATGGTGTTCCAGAAAGCCACGCCCTTTCCCATGTCGATCTTCGATAACGTGGCGTTTGGCTTGCGCCTTGCGCGCCGCATCTCGCGCACCGAGCTCGGCGAGCGCGTTGAGGCTGCGCTGCGTGATGCGGCGATGTGGGACGAGGTCAAGGACAAGCTTCACGAGGATGGTCGTGGGCTGTCGGGCGGACAGCAGCAGCGCTTGTGCATCGCGCGCACCATTGCACTTCAGCCCGAGGTCATTCTGTGCGACGAGCCGACGGCTGCGCTGGACCCCATTTCGACCCTGCGAGTGGAGGAGACTCTGCAAAGCTTGCGCGAGAAATACTGCATCGCCATCGTGACGCACAATCTGCAGCAGGCCGCGCGGGTCTCGAACGTGACTGCCTTCATGTACATGGGCGAGCTGGCGGAGGTCGGTCCGACGGAGCAGATCTTCACCTCCCCGAAGAACCGGCGCACGGACGATTACGTCACCGGTCGCTTCGGCTGAGGCAGCGCGCCTACCCATGAATACCCCAGGAGACGAGCCAGTGCAGGAGCGCAGAAGAGCGGATTCGGACGGCGGCTCCGGTGGCGCCAATCCGCGGATCGCGGCGGCCGACGGCGGGCTGAATCTCAAGCCCAGTGGTCGCATACACGCAGCGAGCTCGCTCACGGAAGAGCGCGCGCAAGGCGGTCGTACGCTCGGGCAGGTGACGGTCGAGAACCCCGTATTCTCCACCCGCGACGTCAATGTCTATTACGGTACCAAACACGCGCTGAAGAGTGTGAGCATCGACGTCGGGCGCAAGCAGGTGCTGGCGATGATCGGCCCCTCCGGCTGCGGCAAGTCGACCTTCCTGCGCTGCCTGAACCGGATGAACGAGACGATCCCCGGCGCGCGCGTCACCGGATCCATTCTGCTCGACGGCCAGGACATCCACGCCCGGAGCCAGGATGCCGCGCAGCTGCGCGCGCGCGTTGGGATGGTGTTCCAGAAGCCCAATCCCTTTCCGAAGTCGATCTACGAGAACGTGGCCTATGGGCCGCGAATCCACGGTCTGGCCCGCGGCCGTGCGGATCTGGATGAGATCGTGTGTACCAGCCTGCAGCGGGCGGGTCTGTGGACCGAAGTGAAGGACCGCCTCACGCGCCCCGGCACCGGCTTGTCGGGCGGTCAGCAACAGCGCCTGTGCATCGCCCGCACCATCGCCATCCAGCCGGAAGTGATTCTGATGGACGAGCCGTGCTCGGCGCTCGATCCCGTGGCGACCGCGCGCATCGAGGATCTGATCGATGAGCTGCGCGCCAGTTATGCCATCGTCATCGTGACTCACTCGATGCAACAGGCGGCACGCGTGTCGCAGCGCACGGCCTACTTTCACATGGGCGAGCTGATCGAAGTGGGGGAGACCGACCGGGTGTTCACCAACCCGCGCGCCCGCCTCACCGAGGATTACATCACCGGGCGCTTTGGCTGAAGCACCGCGGCCTCGGGACGAGCGTCCCGGGCTGATCCGTCGCCGCTCCGCGGGCGCCCGTCGCAACCCGGGCGTTGCCTCAGCAGCTTCCAAAACGATACCGCCCGGTCCCGCCGTGAAGCGAGACCGGGCGGTGCGCGGAGGGCGGGTTACTTCTGGTACGGGTACCAGCGGAAGGAGACGAAGCCCATGCCGATGTTGGCGCTGGGATCGCCGCCGACACCGCTGAAGCTCTGCCGCTCCAGCCAGCTGTACTCCAGGCCGATCTGGAAATTGCCGATGTCACCCTGGTAGACCTTCCACCAGGTGCCACCGGTCACCATCTCGACCGCGCGGGTGTTGGCGATACAGGTGGCCGCCGAGCCCGTCAGCAGGTTGCAGCCGCCGTTGTTGTACGCATAGTTGCCGTACCCATAGCCGTTGGCTCCGACGTTGTAGGCCGTCCGGCTGGCCTGCTCCTTGCCGCCGTACAGGTAGAACGTCCAGGCCGGATCGGGCTTCAGGACGAAGCCGGCCAGCACCTGATATTCCTTGATGGCCACGACACTGCCGTCGGACTTCAGCGTCGCATCCGGGAGCTGCGCGGAGCCGTAGCGGCCGTTGCCGCTGCCCCCGAGCCCGCTCAGCTGGAACTCGAGCAGCGGTCCGAGCGGAAGGATCATGCCGGCGCCGATGCTGCCGCCCCAGGTCGTATTGTTCGTCCCGGAGGCGTTGTTGGGCGAGCGGTCGCGGAAGCCGCGCGCGAGGCCGTACACCTCGTAGTGGCCATAGCCCGGATCGAAGGCCAGTTTGGCGATGACATCCGGCGCGAAGTCGATCGAATAGTTGGTCGTGCTGTTCAGCAGGCTGCCGCCGGTGTTCGTCACCAGGGCAGAGACCGATCCGCAGCCGGTCGGCGCGGGCGTGGCGACGCCGCTGCAACCGGTGTAGATCGAAGCCTGGGGGCTCTCGAGGGAGATGCCGAAGGAGGCCACCTTGTCCCAGCTCTTCACGAAGCGCACCTGGGCGTTGCGCGTCCAGTTGAACCCCGCAACGTACTGCGCGTCGATGGTCTGGGGGATGCGCTCGCCGCGCGGACTCAGCTGCGCGTTGCCGTAGAGGGTCGCGAGGCTCCAGCTCTGTCCGCCCAGGAAATACCAGCCGGCATCCGCATCGCGGACCACACCGTAGAAATTGCGCATGCGCAGCGTGTAGCTGTTGCTCTCCGCGGAGTTCGAGCTGACTCCGGCGCTCAGGAAGTCGGTCTCCAGATAGCCCTCACCGGTGAGCCCGCCGTACACCGGACCCTGCGCCAGCAGCGCAAAGCGGCTCTGGCGGGCGCTGAAGCGCGTCTCGTCGATGTGGTCGTTCGTCTGGTAGGCGTAGGGAATCGATCCGTTGTAGTTCGAGCCGATGTCCGCCGTCTGGTTCTTGTCGCGATACACGCCTTCCAGAGCCATGTAGCCGCCGAGAGTGACCGTCACCGGACCGGCCTTGAAGGCCGGGGAAGCGCTCTTGGAAGCGGCGGGTGCTGCCGCCGGAGCCGCGGCCGGGGCGGCCGGCTGGGCCTGCGCCTGCTGGGCCTGCTGCTCCTGCAGGTGCTCGACCTGCTGCTGCAGGCGATTGATCTGGTCCTTCAGCGTCTGCAGCTGTTCCGCAGTGGCTTGCTGTGCCAGCGCATGCGGGGCGAATGCCGCTCCCAGCACGGCTGCGACGGCGGCCGCGACGGTGCTCGAGCGGCGCGCAACCGCGGCTCCCGTGAGCCCCTTGGAGACCGGGGCACGATGCAATTCGGGACGGATGACTGTCATTTCGTACTTTCCTGTCGTGTTTTTGGAGAAGGACACGAAAGCACGCGAAGTGATGGACCTGCGCCCTTCAGGCGCGACGCACATCAGGTTCCATCAGCCGGGCCCGACATGCGGATCCGACTTGAACGGGCTCTCGTGTCACGCAAAAGCTAGGCGGAGCACACTGTGCGTCAGTTGTATGACGATTCAGGTGCAGTCAAATGACAGTTTTGTGTCAGCGCGCCGCACGGACGGCACTCGGCAGGGCGCCTCATGACAGCGGCACCGCGGAGGTGCACGGCCCCTTCCGAGGCGGCTTGGGGCTCGCGGGTTCCCCAGCAACCGATGCTACCACGCTCCAGAGTGTGATCGGCTGCCCGGGGAGGGGATCCAAGGGCGCTTTCTGAACGGATTTTAATGAGCGGTTGGCCGCTCTTTAATCCCGGGATGGTTTGCTGGGCAGCAGCGGGAAAACACCATGCGCATACTGCTGGTCGAAGACGAAAAGAAGCTTTGCGAGCTCATCGAGCGCGCCCTGAAGGCCGAGCGCTACGCCGTGGACACGGCTTACGATGGCCTCACCGGATGGGAGCTGGCGGATTCCTACGACTATGACCTGGTGGTCCTGGACCTGATGCTCCCCTCCCTGAACGGCACCGAAGTGCTGCGCCGCATCCGGGCGAAGAACCAGAAGGTTCCGATCCTGATCCTCACCGCCCGGGACGCCACCGAAGAGAAGGTCCGCAACTTCGAGGCGGGGGCAGATGACTACCTGACCAAGCCGTTCGCGTTTGCGGAGCTGCTCATGCGCGTGAAGGCACTGCTGCGCCGCGGACCCGTGACCCGCTCGAGCGTGCTGCGCGTCGGGGACCTGGAGGTCGACCGCCTCTCCCAGCAGGTGAAGCGGGCCGGCCGCCGGATCGAGCTCACGGCCAAGGAATACGCGCTGCTGGAGTACCTGGCCACCAATCCGGGGAGGGTGTTCTCCCGGACGATGATCATCGAGCACGTCTGGGACCAGAGCTTCGAGGGACTGACGAACATCGTCGACGTCTACGTGCGCCACCTGCGCAGCAAGGTCGACGATCCGTTCCCCAGCAAGCTGATCCGCACCGTCCGCGGGGTGGGCTACTCCCTGGGTGAAGCGGTGGATGCATGAATTCTCGCTCCCTGAGCTTCCGGCTCGTCACCTGGTACGCCGGCCTGCTGACCATCGTGTTCGTGCTCCTGGGCTCGCTCACCTTCCTGCTCGTCCGGCACTACCTGGAGTCGAACCTGCTGGACATCCAGGCGCGCCGGGCCCACCAGATCGCCGACACCCTGGTCGCCGCCATCGGCCGCACCGGCGAGGCGACGGTCGCGAACGAGATCGAGAGTTTGTACTCGCCGGAGGCCAATGACCGCTTCCTGCGGGTGACGCGCGACGACGGGCACGTCATCTACGCATCGGGCGCGCCGAAGGACCGCAGCTTCGATCCGGCCGATGTGCCGGGGGTCTCCCTGCGGCGCTCGCGCGAGTTCAATCGCCGCGAGCAGTTGACGAGCGGCGCCCTCCTGATCGCCGCCGTACCGCAGAGCGTCGGCGAGCGCCGTTACCTGGTGGAGGTCGGGGTGAGCTCCGCCAGGACCGAAGCCACACTCAACGACGTCCTGTTCATGCTGGCGGTGGGATTGCCGGTCGCGGTCATCGTTGCGGTGGCCGGGGGCTTCATTCTGGTGCGCAGAGCGCTCGTGCCCGTGGACCGCATTGCGCGCAAGGCCGAGGAGATCAGTCAACACAATCTCAGCGACCGGCTGCCCGTGGTGCGTACGGGAGATGAGCTCGAGAGACTCTCGGTGTCGCTGAATCACATGATCAACCGGCTCGAGGACGCGATCCAGACCTCCAAGCGCTTCGTCGCCGACGCCTCCCACGAGCTGCGCACTCCGCTCACCGTGCTGCGTGGGGAGCTGGAGAGCCTGGCGCAGGAGCGGGGGCTGAAGACGCTCACGCCAGAAGCTCTAGGCAGCATGCTCGAGGAGGTGACGCGTCTCAGCGGCATCGTCGAAGGGCTGCTGGCCTTGTCGCGCCTGGATGCGGGCGAGGCCCAGGAGGAATGGGTGCCGTTCGATCTCGCCGAGCTGGCCGCGACGACCGCGGATCAGATGAGCCTGCTCGCCGAGGACAAGAACATCGCCGTTACCTGCGATGCCGCACCGAGCATCACGGTGACGGGCGATCGCGCCCGCCTCAAGCAGGTGATCGTCAATCTTCTGGACAACGCCATCAAATACACCCCGCGTGGGGGCACCGTTCGCCTGCAGATCTCGCGTCAGGACGGCTACGCGGTGCTGGACGTCGCGGACGACGGAATTGGAATTCCGGCCGAGGCGCTGCCACATGTCTTCAAGCGTTTCTTCCGCGTCGATGATTCGCGGTCGCGCGACGCGCGCGACGGCGGCGGCGCAGGCCTCGGATTGTCGATTGTGCAGTCGATCTGTACGGCCCACGGCGCACAGGTCGAGGTCTCGAGCGTTCTCGGCAAAGGCAGCCGCTTTCGCGTGCGCCAGCCGCTGGCGAGCGCTGCTTCGACACATTCATCTACATGAGCACCCATCCTATGCGTACGCGGCTCGTCGTCGGTCTGGTATTCGCCTGCCTCGTGGTGGGAGGAGCGATCCTGGCGCGCTCCTGGCGTCATCCGGCCAATGCTCGAGGCGCCGACACGGCGGTGGTGCCCACCGTTGCCGTCGCCAAGGTGTCACGCGAGGATCTGTTCAAGGAGATCGAGGTCCCGGCCGAGTTCCGGCCCTACACCGATGTGGAGGTGCACGCGAAGGTCTCCGGGTTCGTCAAGAAGATGAACGTCGACATCGGTGACCGTGTCAAGGCGGGGCAGCTGCTCGCCATTCTGGAAGTCCCCGAGCTCACCGATGAGCTGGACAGCGCCCGAGCTGCCGTACGGCGCGCGGATGCCGAATACCGCGATGCGCATCTCGCCTACACGCGGCTGGTCGCCGTCAACAAGGAGCATCCGAATCTCATCGCCCAGCAAGACCTGGACACGGCGCAAGCCAAGGATGCCTCCGCGGACGGCGCTTTGTCCGAAGCCAAGGCGGACGTCGGTAAGTACGAGACGATGGTCAGCTATACCCGCATCACCGCGCCTTTCAACGGCGTGGTCACCAAGCGGTTCGCGGATCCGGGCGCGCTGATCCAGGCAGGCACCGCCTCACAGACGCAGGCAATGCCGCTGGTGCGCGTGGCCGACAACACGCTCCTCAGGCTCGACTTCCCCGTTTCGGTCGACTACGTCGGCGGCATCAAGATCGGGCAATCGGTCAGCGTGCGCGTGGAGTCGCTGCAGGGCAAGGATCTCTCGGGAAAGGTCGCGCGCTTCACCGACAAGGTCGATGACAGCACGCGCACCATGACGGTGGAGGCGGAGGTGCCCAATCCGACGCTCGAGCTCGTGCCTGGCATGTACGCCACGGTGACATTGAGGACCATCGAACATCCGCACGCACTCGCCGTGCCGATCGAGGCGGCCGCCCCCGGCTCCAAGTCGGTACTCGTGGTCGACGGCGCGAACGAGGTGCAGAAGCGCGCAGTCACGTTCGGTATGGAAACCGCCTCGGCCTATGAAGTGCTGGGCGGCCTGAACGAAGGGGACCGCGTGATGCTGGGCAATCCGGACCAACTTCCCGTGGGCGCGAAGGTCGAACCGCAGCTCACCCAGCCTCTGGCGGCGCAATGAGCGCATCACCGCTCACCGCACAGCAGCTACTGGCGCTGCGCGGGCTCAACTCCTGCCTCGTGGCGAACGCCATCGAGACGTTCCACGAGCGGCTGCGCAATGAAGGGTTCGTCGATGGCAGTGTGCGGAGCCTGTTCTCGGACCTGCCGCCGATGGTCGGATACGCGGCGACGGTGCGAATCCGGGGCTCCGCCCCTTCGACGGCCGAGCGCGAGTATCCGGAACGAACCGATTGGTGGGATTACGTACTGAGCGTGCCCGCGCCGCGCGTGCTGGTCGTGCAGGACGTTGCGACTCGTGTCGGCCTCGGCTCGCTCGTCGGCGAGGTGCACATGAACATCCTGCGTGCCCTCGACTGCGTGGGTGTCCTCACCAACGGCTCGGTCCGGGACATTCCCGCGGCGCACGCGGCCGGCTTCCACTATTTCGCAGGAAGCGCTTCGGTCTCGCACGGTTATGTGCACCTCATCGAATTCGGAGCGCCGGTCAGTGTTGGCGGGCTCGCAGTGCATTCGGGAGATCTGCTGCACGGGGATGTCCACGGAGTGCAATCCGTGCCGTTGAGCATCGCTGCGAAGATTCCCGATGTCGCGACGCGGATTTCCGCGCGCGAGCGTTCACTGATTGCGCTATGCAACTCGCCGGGCTTCTCAGTCGAGAAGCTGCGCGAGCTGATCGCCCGGCCGCTGCAGGGTTGAGCCATGTCCAGATTCTCCCTGCGCTATCCGTATCTCATCATCGTCGCCTGTCTGATCGTCTGCGTCGTGGGCGTGACGAGCCTGGTGAAGATGCCGGTGGACCTGTTTCCCCCGATCCGCATCCCCGTCGTCGTGGTCGCCACGTTCTTCAATGGCATGCCCCCGGAGCAGATCGAGACCGACATTACGGGGCGCTTCGAGCGCTTTTTCACTCTCGCGAGCGGTGTGGACCACATGGAGTCGCGCTCCCTCCCGGGCGTGAGCCTCATCAAAATCTATTTCCAGCCCGGCTTCGATCCCGACTCGGCCGTCACCAGCATCGCCAACCTCGCTACGGCCGACCTGCGCAAGCTCCCACCCGGGACGCTGCCTCCGGTGGTGCTGAAGTTCGATGCTTCGAGCCTCCCGGTGTGCCTGGTGACGCTCAAGGGAGCCGGACTGAGCGAGGCGAAGCTGCGCGATGAAGGCCAGTACGATGTGCGCAACCAGATCGCCAACGTGCCTGGCGCCTCGGTTCCGCAGCCTTTCGGGGGCAAGTACCGCCAGATCATGGTGTACGTGGACCCGTTGAAGCTGCAGGCGCACCAGCTGAGCGTCATGGACGTGGTGCGCACGGTGAACGAGGCGAACCTCATCCTGCCGGCGGGCGACGTCAAGATCGGCCCGTACGACTACAACCTGTACGCCAACAGCCAGATCAATTCGATGTCCGACATCAACCGCCTGCCGTTGAAGACGGTCGGCAACGCCTCGGTGCTGGTGGCGGATGTCGGCAAGGCCGAGGACGCAGCGCAGATCCAGAACAACATCGTGCGCGTCGACGGCCAACCCTCGGTCTACCTCCCCGTCATGAAACAGGGTGGCGATGCCAACACGATCGCCGTGGTGGACGGGATCAAGGAGGGGGTGTCGCACCTGCTGGACGTGCCCAGGCAGCTCATCGCCAAGGTAGTCTTCGACCAGTCCGTGTTCGTGCGCAGCGCCATCGAGAACCTGATCCACGAGGGCGCGATCGGACTACTGCTGACGGGGGTCATGATCCTGGTCTTCCTGGGCAGCATGCGCGCAACCGTGGCGGTGTTCCTCTCGATTCCGCTGTCGGCGCTGGCGGCCTTCATTGCGCTGTCGATGGGCGACAGCACCATCAACGCCATGATCCTGGGCGGACTGGCGCTGGCGTTCTCGCGTCTGATCGACAATTCCGTCGTCGTGCTGGAGAACATCTTCCGTCACATGGAGATGGGTGAAAGCCCGGAGGTCGCCGCCGAGCGAGGTGGCCAGGAGGTCGCGATCCCGGTGCTGGCCGCGACGTTGACGACAGCCGTGGTGTTCTTCCCTGTGACCTTTCTCTACGGCGTCAGCCGTTTCCTGTTCACCGCGCTGGCGTTGTCGGTGGTGCTCTCGCTGTTCGCTTCCTACTTCGTCGCCATGACCGTGGTGCCGCTGTTCTGTGCCCGGCTCATCAAGCCGCATCAGGCGCATGCTGACGCGGAGGCGAGCGCCGAGGCGCAGGCGGAAGGCAAGGCTCACGCGGGCGGCTCTGTGCATGTGGGCGGCGGCAAGGCCCTCGGCGGAGCCGTCACACCCCGATCCTGGGGCGCCCGGTTCAACGCCGCTTTCAATCGCCGCTTCACGACGATGCTGGACAACTACGAGGGCAGTCTTGCGCGCGCGCTGCTGCGACCGGCCGCCACCGTGCTGGGCATCACGGGCATTTTCGTGCTCAGCCTCGCTTTGTACCCCCTCGTCGGCAAGGCCTACTTCCCGCGCACGGATCCCAGCCAGTTCGTCATCGACCTCAAGGCCCCCACGGGCACCCGCCTGGAGCTCACCGACAAGCTGGTCGATCAGGTGGAGCAGGTGGTGCGCGAGGTCGTGCCGAAGAATGAGCTGAAGATCGTCGTCTCCAACATCGGCACGCAGCCCGGCTTCTCCTCGATGTATACCTCCAACTCCGGCCCGCACACGGCGTTCGTGCAGGTCGGGTTGCAGGACGACCACACCCTGAGCAGCTTCCAGTACATGGACCTGGTGCGCGCGAAGCTGCGCAAGCGTCTGCCGGAGCTGACGACGTACTTCCAGACCGGCGGCCTGGTGGATGCGATCGTCAATCTGGGACTGCCCGCGCCGCTCGACGTTCAGGTGAGCGGCAGCAATCTGGAGGCGGCGCACGAAGTCGCGACCAAGATTGCCGAGCAGGCGCACGCGCTGCGCGGCGTCAGCGACGTGTACGTGCCGCAGGACATCAACTATCCCTCCCTCAAGCTCGACATCGATCGGGTCAGGGCGAGTGAGCTGGGCCTGAACGAAAAAGAGGTCGTGGGCAACGTCATCACGGCGCTCACTTCGAACGCGATGATCGCCCCGAGCTACTGGGTCGATCCCAAGAGCGGCAACGACTACATGCTGACGGTGCAGTATCCGGAGAATTTCATCCACAGCATGACCGATCTGACCTCGGTGCCGCTGCGCGGCTCCCGCTCGAGCGACCCGACGCAGCTCGACAACGTCAGCACGCTGCACCACATCGAATCGCCTACGGAGGTGGATCACTACCAGTTGCGGCGCGAGATGGACGTGTATGTGTCGCCCGCGGGCGAGGACCTCAGCCACGTCATCAGCGGCGTCAATCGGATCATCCAGGGATTGCAGTTGCCACAGGGCGTGCGCGTCACCGTCCGTGGCTCGGCGCAGGCCATGCAGACCTCGTTCAGCTCGTTCGGGCTCGGCCTGATTCTCGCTACGGTGCTCGTGTACCTCATCCTGGTCGCCCAGTTTCAGTCGTTCGTCGATCCGCTGCTGATTCTCCTGGCGGTGCCGACCGGTCTGACGGGCGTGCTCGCGATCCTCTACATCACCGATACGACGCTCAACATCATGTCGCTCATGGGCGTCGTCATGATGGTCGGCATCGTGGTCTCCAACAGCATTCTGATCGTGGAGTTCACCAACCGGCTGCGCGAGGAGGGGAGAACCCTGCGCGAAGCGGTATCCCTCGCGTGCCGCGTGCGCTTGCGCCCGGTGCTGATGACTTCGCTTGCCACGTTGATTGGCCTGATTCCGATGGCGTTGAAGCTGGGCACCGGGAGCGAGGCCTACGCTCCGCTGGCCCGCGCGATCATTGGGGGGCTGGCGGTCTC
>DATNEN010000118.1:0-9103 GCA_035552975.1 Steroidobacteraceae bacterium | reverse complement strand
TACTGTCCCCTCGAGAGTCCCGCTCGGGCGCTATTGTATCGCCGGGCTCTTGATATATCTGCCTTTACCTTTCAAAGACATGGGCACGCTTGAGCACCCATGCCCCGAGCAGCAGCGAGCCTGCCCAGCCGGTGGGCGAATTGAGCGCCACTATACAGAGGCGCGCGTGCTCGGGCAGGAGCGTCAGCGCGCGGTCGAGGTCGAGCTTCTCAGCGACGGTGGCCTGATAAGACAGGGGGGTAAAGCCGCTGGCTGCACCGACGAGGCGGCGCGTGTCGCTCGCGGCCGAGAGCGTCGCTGTGTCCGCTTGCACCCCATCTTCAGCAGCCGCGGGTCCAGTGCCTGTTCCCGGGCGTCCGTGTGCTTCTGATGCGACAGCAGCCGGTCCAGCAGCGCGGGATCGATCTGTGCGCCATGCTCGATGGCGTGCCGCACGGTGTCGACCACCAGGCGTTTCTTTCGGTAGTCGTACATGATGGCGGCTACAGATACGATGGTGATGAATAGCCAGAAGGTAGCCACGGCGATTGCGCCAATAACCTGACCCATGCGGTTCTCTCCCGGTGCCCTCGCCGGCACCTTGCGAAGTGTCCTGGAGTGGAGATGCGTCCTCAAGGCGCTTTGGATGCAGACCATATGAATGAAGATCGATCGGAAGGGGGCCTGGCCGTCGTCGGGCACTGGATCGGGGGTGTCCGGGTGCGGCCGGCGGGGGAGCTGGCGCCGGTTTTCAACCCGGCGCGAGGGGTAAAAATCCGCACCGTGGGGTTTGCCACGGAAGCGGACGTCGACCGGGCAGTCCGGGTTGCCGCGGCCGCCTCGGAAAGCTGGTCGCAGATACCCGCCCAGCGGCGCTCGCGCGTGATGTTCCGCCTGAAGGAGTTGCTCGAGCAGGATAAAAAGCACCTGGCGAGCCTCATCTCCGAGGAACACGGCAAAACATTCGCGGATGCCGAGGGAGAGGTCGCCCGGGGGATCGAGGTAGTGGAATTTGCCTGCGGCGCCCCCCAACTGCTCAAGGGCGAGCTCAGCGACAACGCCGCCACCGGGGTGGACACTTACAGCCTCAGGCAGCCGCTGGGAGTGGTGGCCGGCATCACTCCGTTCAACTTCCCGACGATGGTGCCGCTGTGGATGTTTCCCATCGCGGTCGTGTGCGGCAACAGCTTTGTCCTCAAGCCCTCCGAGCGCGATCCGTCCCCCGGGTTGCGGCTCGCCGAGCTGGCGCAGGCCGCGGGTTTGCCCGACGGCGTACTCAACGTCGTTCAGGGCGACAAGGCCGCGGTCGATGCGCTGTTGGCGCACCCGCTCGTCAGCGCCATCAGTTTCGTCGGGTCCACGGCCGTGGCGCGTCGGATTCAAAGTCAGGCCAGCGCCTCCGGGAAGCGCGTTCAGGCTCTTGGCGGAGCCAAGAATCACGCCGTGATCCTGCCGGACGCGCCGCTCGATTCGGTCGTCGAGGCACTGGTCGGGGCCGCCTACGGAGCCGCCGGTGAGCGCTGCATGGCGATCTCGGTCGCCGTGGCCGTGGGCGAGCAGACCGCAGAGAGGCTCATCGAGCGGCTGAAGGCGCGGCTGTCACACCTGAAAGTGGGTGCTGCGGAGGTTCCCGGCGTCGAAATGGGACCTCTGGTGAGCGACGCGCACCGCCGTCGCGTTCGCGAGTACATCGAAGCGGGCGCGCGCGAGGGTGCCCAGCTGGTCGTCGACGGCCGCCAGATCCCGCAGCATTCCTCCAGCGAGGGATTCTTTCTAGGCCCGACGCTGTTCGATCGCGTGCAGCCCCATATGCGCATCTACCGGGAGGAGATATTCGGCCCGGTGTTGTGTGTCGTGCGCGTGCCGGACTATGCCGCCGCCGTGCGACTCGTCAACACTCACGAATACGCCAACGGAGCGGCGGTGTTCACGCGCAGTGGCGAGCTGGCGCGGCGCTTCGTGCAGGACGCCGAGGCTGGAATGGTGGGGGTCAACATTGCCATTCCCGTACCCGTGGCTTTCCACAGCTTTGGCGGCTGGCGCAACTCGATGTTCGGCGACCATGCCGCCTACGGCATGGAGGGAGTGCGCTTCTATACGCGCCTGAAGACGGTCACCGAGCGCTGGCCGGACGAGACCCCGACACACGCGGACTTCTCGATGCCCTCGACCAAGTGACGGCCTGGCACGCCGGCGTAAACCACGCTTTTCGCCGGCCGCCCGAGCTGGCTGAGGGCCTCACCCTCCGCGAAAAGTCCCGCAGGGAATTTCGCCGATAAATAAACTAAATCGTACCGAAGGCGCCGAAGGTGTCGCAGTCGCCGATCGTCCCGTTGGCCAGGCCGCGCTGAAACCAACTCGTGCGTTGCGCGGCCGTGCCGTGAGTGAAGGATTCCGGGACCACGTAGCCCTGGACCCGCTTCTGCAAGGTGTCATCGCCGACGGCGGCGGCCGCACGGAGCGCGGACTCCACATCGCCCTGCTCGAGAATGTGATGCACCTGGTCGGCATGCTTCGCCCACACTCCGGCGAAGCAGTCGGCCTGCAGCTCCATGCGCACCTGCAGCTGGTTCACTTCCGCTTCCGAAGCGCGTTCCTGCCGGGCGCGCACCTGCGCCTCGATGCCCAGGAGATTCTGCACGTGATGTCCCACCTCGTGGGCGATCACGTAGGCCTGCGCAAACTGCCCGGGCGCCTGGAACTCATCCGCCAGCTGCTGAAAGAACGAGAGATCCAGATACACCTTGCTGTCTTCGGGACAGTAGAACGGACCCGCGGCGGAATTCGCAAAGCCGCATGCGGAAGGGATGGCTTGGCTGAACAGCACCAGCTTCGGAGGAGAGTAGTGTGCGCCGCGTTGCTCGAAGATGGCGCTCCAGGTGTCTTCGGTCTCACCCAGCACCGCAGCGATGAATTGCCCCTGCTCATCGCTGGGCGTACCGGATTGCGGCGCGGCCGTCTGCGTAGGCACGGAGCTGGCGAGTCCGAGAAGCACGCTCGGGTCGATGCCGAGGAAATAGCCGATCGCGGCCACCACGAGCGTACCGCCGACTCCGAGCTTCAGGCCGGGACCGCCGAAGGAAGTGCCCCGGTAGTCCTCGACGTTCGAGCTGCGACGCAGGTCATCCCAGCGCATGGGGAATCGTCCGTGGAGACAGGAAGGGCAGTGTACACAGGGCAGTGTACACTTTGAGTGGAATGAACTCAGCCGGAGCAGTCGCAGCCAGCAGCGAATCCAGCCCAGCCCTCGAGCGGCGCATGATCACGGTGTCGATCATGCTGGCCACCGTGATCCAGGCGATCGATGGCACGATCGCCAACGTGGCCCTGCCGCACATGCAGGGCAATCTGTCCGCCTCGCAGGACCAGATCACCTGGGTGCTCACCTCGTACATCGTCGCCGCCGGCATCGCGACGCCGCTCACCGGCTGGCTCACGGATCGCTTCGGGCTCAAGCAGGTGTTCCTGTTCTCGATCTCCGGCTTCACGCTCGCTTCGGTGCTGTGCGGGGTGGCCGGCACGCTCGGGGAGATCGTGCTCGCGCGGCTGATCCAGGGGTTGTGCGGCGCGGCCCTCGTGCCGTTGTCGCAGGCCGTGCTGCTGGATATCAATCCTCCCGAGAAGCATGGCTCTGCGATGGCCGTTTGGGGAATCGGCGTGATGATCGGGCCGATCGTCGGCCCGGCCCTCGGCGGCTGGTTGACGGAGAGCTGGAGCTGGCGTTGGGTGTTCTTCATCAACGTGCCGGTCGGCGCGCTCGCGCTCTATGGAATCGGCCGCTACATCAAATCGATGCCGCCGGCCCGGCGCGTGAAGTTCGACATGTTCGGTTTCATCACCCTCAGCATTGCCATCGGCGCGCTGCAGCTGCTGCTGGATCGCGGCGAGCAGAACGACTGGTTCGCCGCGAAGGAGAGCTGGGGCGAGGCGATCGTGCTGGCGATCAGCTTCATCTATTTCGTGGTGCACACGGCCGCCATGCCCGCGGGCAAGTCGTTCTTCGACTATCGCCTGCTGAAGAACTCCAACTACGTCTCCGGGCTGGTGTTCATCTTCCTCATCGGGGTGATCCTGTTCTCCACCCGCGCGCTGATCCCGACGATGCTGCAGGGGTTGCTCGGCTACCCGGCGAGCCTGGCCGGCGTGCTGCTGGCCCCGAGCGGCATCGGCACCATGCTGGCGATGTTCGTGGTGGGTCGCCTGGTGGGCAAGCTCGACGTGCGGCTGCTGGTGGGGGTCGGGTTCCTGGTCACCGCGCTCAGCCTGTGGCAGATGACCCACTACAACCTGGGGATCACGCAGCAGCAGATCATCTGGCCCAGCATCATCCAGGGCATCGGGCTGGGCCTGATCTTCGTGCCGCTGAGCGCGGTGGCCTTCGCGACACTTGCGCCGCAGATGCGCGCCGACGGCACGGCCATCTATAGCCTGCTGCGCAACATCGGCAGCGCGATCGGCATCTCGGTCTCGCAGGCGCTGTTGGTACGCAACACCCAGCTTGCGCATGCCGGCCTGGTGTCCAACGTGAGCGCCGCGAACCCCACCTTGAGCAACAGCGCGCTGGCCGCGGCATTCCATCTGCCGCAACCGACCGGGTTCATCGCGTTGAACGACGAGGTGACCCGGCAGGCCGCGATGATCGCCTACGTCGATGACTTCCTGTTCATGTTCGTGCTGACCTTGATCGTCATTCCGCTGCTGGTGCTCGTGCGCCCACCGCCCAAGCGATCAGGACCGGCCGAGCCGGTCGCCCTGGAATAGGAGCGACATGAAGCCTAACCATGGATCGTTCGCGGCATTGGTCTGGGTCGTGGCCGGCGTATGGCTGTTTCACGCGGAGCCCGAGGCGCAGGTGCTCTCGTGGCAGACCGTTGCCTACTTTTTTGCCGGCATGTTCGTCGCCGCATTCGTCATGGGGAACCTGTCGTTCTTTGCCGTGCGTGGGCTGACGGAGGCGCTGGTACGCACGAAAATCGTCACCAAGCCGACCCGTCGAGCGGCGATCGGCCTGTCGGTGGTGGGGTATCTCATGTTCGCGGGCCAGGCCCTGCTCATCTATTTCGTGGCTCGCTGGACCATCCGCGAGATCTTCTGAAGCGTGCGCGCACCGACGGTGGGCTTGAGCGCTGCGGGAACAGTACTTGCCGCGCGACTCCCATGAGCCATCTCCTGAGTTCATCGAGCCCTGGGGGCGTGCGCCTGGCAATCGGTGCGCTGTTGGCGTGTCTGTCCCTGGCTGGCTGCGCCACGGTGCCGGTGGTCGATGAGTCCGCTGTCCACCCATCGAGCGAGATTCGCATACAAGGCGCCCGGGGGCCCCTCTCGGCGCGCCAGTCCCGTACGATCCTCAGCCGCCTGGCCGCGCAGGCACCCAATGCCGGCGCCCTGGAGCGGCACCTCGCCATCGAGCAAGCGGTTGCCGAGACCCCACTGGTAGCCGGCAACGAGGTGAAGATCCTGCGTGACGGCGACCAGACCTTCCCGGCAATGTTTGCCGCCATCCACGCGGCACGGCACTACCTGCTGCTCGAGTACTACATCTTCGAGGACGTCACCTCCAACGGGGAGCAGCTGGCCGACCTGCTGGTCTCCAAGGCTCAGTCCGGCGTCCAGGTCGATGTGATCTACGACGGCATCGGCTCCATCGGCACGGCGGCGACGTTCGTCGACCGTCTGCGGACCGCAGGGGTTCAGCTGGTGCAGTTCAATCCGCCCAACCCGCTCAAGGGAGGGCGCCACTTTTCCATCAACGATCGGGATCATCGCAAGATGCTGATCGCCGACGGCACGCTGGTGATCGTCGGTGGTGTCAATCTGAGCACCACGTACGAGAGCGCGCCGGGGTCAGCGCAAACATCCGCGCCGGGGGCGCGGAAGTCCGATGTCTGGCATGACACGGACCTGCAGATCGCCGGGCCCGTCGTGCGCGAGCTGGAGAAGCTGTTCATGGAGCACTGGCGTGAGCAGGGAGGGTCGATGCTGCAGCTCCCGAGCGCGGAGCCTCAAAAGCCCGCCGGCCAGGAGGTCGTGCGCATTATCGGTAGCACCCCCAGGCACGGCACCCCGCGCTACTACGTGACACTGTTGACAGCGATGAGCAATGCGGAGAGCAGTATCTGGATCACAGCCGCGTACTTCGTGCCGACGCATCAGGAGATGCGCACGTTGATTCAGGCCGCGCGAGCGGGTGTGGACGTTCGCCTGCTCGTTCCCGCTCATAGCGATTCCCGCGCCGCCCTGCAAGTCCAGCACTCCCACTACGGTGCGCTGCTGAAGGCGGGAGTGAAGATCTACGAGCGCGAGGAGGGCATCCTGCACTCCAAGACCGTGGTGGTCGATGGCGTCTGGTCGATCGTCGGATCCTCGAACTTCGACCATCGCAGCATCCTCTTCAACGACGAGGTGGATGCCGTGGTGCTCGGGGCCGGCACCGGAGCGCAGCTCACCGCGCTGTTCAAGAGCGACCTGGGGCAAGCGACCGCCATCGACCTGCAGTCCTGGCGCAAGCGCGGCGCGCTGACCAAGCTGCGGGAGCAGTTCTGGCGCTTGTGGGAGAAACTGCTTTAGTTGCACTCCGGCCGAACGTTCAGCGTGCCGGGGAAGCCCGGGCAGTCCGACAGCGGGTCGTTGTAGGCGAGGGCGATTTCGCGCTCGGTGTGGAATTCATCCCCCGGCTGCGAAGGCAGCAGGATCCGCCAGGATTCGGTGGGATGCCTCAGCGCCCAGTAGACCGAGCCGACCCCTGCCGGCGCGACCGTCACGTAGGCCTTGTTGTCCAACGGCGGCGTCACGATCACCGACTCCATCGGCATGTCCTGGTGATCGACGGTCGGGCCTTGCAGCCGCTCCTGCCATTGCGGGCTGGTGAAATTCGGCATGCTCAAGTCCAGCCGATGGCTCGGCGGGTCATGCGGGGCCGACAGGGCTGCCCCGGCAAACAGCAGCAGAGGCGCTGCGAGAGCGGTCGGAAGCGGGTTTCTCATAAAACCTCCTTACCCAAACGCCGATGCCTATCCTGATCGGAACATGGGGCCGAATCTGTAGGGTTCCAGGAGCTTTTGGTCGAATATCGTCCGACAGGCCGGCGGCGGGGCGTCCGCGTAGCGGATGCGCAAACGCTGCCTCGTTTCGGTGCTATCGCGTGAGGCGCCGATAGGCCAGCAGATGGCGCAGCGTTTCCCGACGATTGTGCTCGCGCTCGTAGAGCCGGGCGAGATTGAAATGCGCGTCGGCGAAGGTCGCATCCAGATCGAGGGCTTCTCTGTAGGCGCTCATCGCGTCTGCTCTGCGGTTCATGTCCTCGAGCAGTACGCCGAGGTTGAACAGCAGTGTCGCGTCGCCGCCGTGCGCGGTGCGGTAGACGCGTTCGGCCTCCGGCAATCGCCCGGCGAGGTGCAGCAGGCGCCCCAGGTTCAAGCGGGCATCCTGATGATGCGGATTAGCGGCGAGGCTTTTCGAGTACATCGCAATGGCCGCCGCAGGGTCTTCGTCCTCGATGGAAGCCGCTGCGAGATACAGCATGTCGCTGTCGCGATCCTCCAGGATGCCGAGGGCCGCCGCATCAAGGCCACTGGCGCCACAGTCACCCGCTCGCTCGCTCGCGCGCGCGCTCCCGCGCGCCTTCTGGTGATCCGCCCTCGTGGGAGCACGTGCGCTGTGATCGATGATCCTGACCTCGCCCCCGTCATTGACGATGTTCAGCGCCAGCACGTACTGGCCTGAATCGATTTCGCGCTGCTGCAGGCCCTCGCGGACGGCGATGCGATCGCCGATGGAGGTGATGGACAGCCCGCTGAGGGGCACTTCCGGCGGCAGGCTCGCCTGCAGCTGGCGCAGGGACTGGTTGATGCGGCGCACGGGGATCGATGCCGCGGCGAGCGCCTTGGCGGTACGCAGGATGATGAGGTCCTGGAACGAGAAGCGCAGCTCACCGCGACGGCCTCTGCCGGGGCGCACGTGGCCGGCGCGGATCAGCGCCCGGATGCGCGAGCGCGAGATTCCAACCAGCCCTACGAGATCCTTCGTGCCAAAGGCATGCATGTCACGCCCTGGAAGTTCTGCAGCACTTCACGCGGCAAAGGATCGCACATCTGGCCGGCGCCAGGACGCTTGCCTTCAGCCCCTGGAGGATTTGCGCGCGGTGGCGCTCTTCGCCGCTCGCTTGGGCGGCTTGCGCGCTTTCAGGTCGTCGGTGGCTTTTGCGCCGCGGGCCTCGATGCTCTGGCGCAGCACTTCCATCAGGTCGATGACGTTGCGGCTCGGGGCGGCCGCGGGCGCTTCCGACAGCGAGATCTCCTTGCCCTCGACTTTCTTCTGAATGGCCGCCTCGACGCGCCCCCGGAACTCATCCACGTAGGAAGACGGCTCGAAGCGCTTGGCGGTCTGTGCCTCGATGAGCTGGTGGGCGAGCTTCAGCTCCGCGTCCGTCACTTGCGAGGGCTCGATGCCCATCGAGCCGATCGTGCGCACTTCCGCCTGGAAGTGCAGCTGATGCATGGCCAGTCCCGACTCGAGCGCGCGGATCACCACGATGTGCTCACGGCCTCGCGCAGCCCAACGGCCGATCGCGCACCGCTTCGCTTCACGCAGCGCGGTCGTCAACAGCGTATACGGCTTCGGGCCGCCTTTGTCGGGTGTCAGGTAGTACGTCTTGTCGAAGTACACCGGATCCACCGAATCCAACGGGACGAACTCCTCGATGGCGATCTCGGGGGAGCCCGCCTCTTCGAGTGCTTTGATCTCCGCCGGCGTGAACATCACGTACTGGTCCTTGGCGAACTCGTATCCCTTGACGATCTCCGAGCGATCCACGACCTTGCCCTCCGCTGCGCACACGTACTGTTGCTTCAGGCGGGAGCCGTCCTTCTGGTGCAGCAGATTGAAGGAGATGCGCTCGGAGGCGACGGTGGCTGAGTACAGCTTGACCGGAATCGCCACGAGTCCGAAGGAGATGGTGAGAGAAGCGATGGACCGGGCATCAGTAGCCATAGTGCACCTAGAGTCGCGCGCGACGCGGGTCGTGGTCAAGGTGGAGACGGCGTGAGAATAAGCTCTCAAGCTACTAATCGAAAAGGACTTTCTGACTGCTTGACGCGAACCACAATCCATAGTGGCAGGCGCAAGC
>DATNEN010000117.1:0-3761 GCA_035552975.1 Steroidobacteraceae bacterium | reverse complement strand
CAACCGGCACCACTCCGTCGATCAGCAACTGTGTCGCTGGCTGCTGCTGTCACTCGACCGGCTGCCCTCCAACCAATTGACCATGACCCAGGAGCTCATCGCGAACATGCTCGGCGTGCGCCGTGAAGGGGTTACCGAAGCTGCCGGCAAGCTGCAGAAGCTCGGGATCATCCGCTACTCCCGCGGCCGCATCACGGTGCTCGACCGGCCACGTCTGGAGCAGACGTGCTGCGAGTGCTACGCCGTGGTCAAGAGAGAGACCGACCGCCTGTTGCCGAATCTGGACCCGGCGTCGCTCGAGACGCCAGTACCCGCGAAGATGGTCTGATCGGCACGGTCGCCGATTGAAGGATCGCAATCGCCTGAATGACATCGCCCTTGTAACTTTGCGTCACGTTGCCGGTCTCGAGATGGTTGCGCGCGCGATCACGGAGTGTCTGCACGTCGGTCAGGAATGGCTTGTTGATGTCTCCGGTCGACGCTGTCTTGCTCACCTGTGTCTCCTTGTCTGCTGCAATGAAGTATCATCGTGACGCCGGCCTCTGTGCGCCGGCATCAATCCGTCTTTCGATCTGCGCTGCTCATGATGGGGGACCGATGAGCACCAGGAAGTCTGCTCCTTCCCAGCGATCGGCCTCGAGCCAGCGGAATGTGAATCTGATCCGCGCTCCCTCTGCGAGGGCCTGGACCGGCAAATCGGCGATGTGCACCCCGAGTCCGGGATCGTGGCTCGCCAGGTCCTGGACGCTGCTCCAATCATCCGCACTCCAGTGAATGCAGGTGGCCGCCAGCGTTTCGATGCGCAGCATCTTGCCGGCAGGCAGAAAGCGGATTCGATGATTGAATCGCCACATTCGCCGGGGTGAGACCACTTTTTCAACCAGGTAGCGCTGCACGGTTTGCGGCGGGAGATCGAACAGCCGACCATCGCGCAGGGAGCGCCGCAGCTTGAGATACTCGGCGTGTGCCCACACCAGCGGCATGGCCGACCCGGATGGCCGGCCGGCACGCAGTCCTCGCTCCGGTATATCGGCCGCGCCCCAAACCTGCTCCGGGATCAAGCCGCCCTCGTTGGCGAAAGCTTCCATCGTGGTCAGGAGCCGTGTTGCCGCATCGATGCGGCCTGCCGCCAGTTCGTAGTGCGCCCGCTCACCGGTGAGCAGTGGCCACCCGCGACCGATCCCGGTGCCGTCAAAAGGCGCTCCATCCTCATGCTCGCCATAGCCATCGCCGTTGTAGCGGTGCCAGGTGGTGCCGAACGGCGTTTCGACCTTGAGTAATGCGTCAATGACTTTGACCGTGTCGCGCATGCGCGGGTCATCGGCGGCGCGTACGCCGAAGCGCACCAAGGCTAGAGCGTCGGGGCTAACCATATGAGCCGCGTTGCGGGTGTCCTCAGCGGCCGCGACGTTCTTGATTCGCACGATCTCCTGTCGCAACGGCGTGCCCACGCCCGGCGGGGCGATGCGGATGTAATATCCGTTGACGCCGAACCGCTCGCACCAGTCGGTAGGCGAGGCATACATCCAGCAATCGATGCAGCTGCACCAGGCATCGGCCGTCTCGCGCAGATGGACGGCCACGGATGCTTCGTGACACAGGTCGGCTAGATCCGCGGCTGCCAGGAGTGCGGCGATTTCCGCGCCCACCGTGAACGGCGAATAGCCGGGGTCTTCCTCCCAACGATCCTGCGGGCTCACCGGACCATTGCGGACCAGATAGCCGGCGGCTTGCCGCACCATGGGCCAAAACGCGATCATGTCGCCGCGGGTCAGCGCCTCCTCGCGGCGAATCAGATCCATCAACAGGATCGGCAACGCGGTCTCATCCATCTGAATTCCGTTCCAGTAGGGTGATCCATCCAGCCACATGTTCTGTGGCCAGTGTCCGTCCGCCTCCTGCGTGGCCTGCAGAAACAGCAGCACGCGCCGAGCGTCCTCGTGCGCACCGGCGGCGAGCAAGCCGCCTGCCGTTTCCGCCATGTCGCGCGGCCAGACCAGATGGTATCCGCCGAGATCATTGTCGCCCTTGCTGAATCCCCACGGAATGGAGAGGCTGGCGATGAGCCCGCCGGGCACGGCCTTGGACTCGTGAGTGCGCAATACGGCGAGGCTGATATCGGTGAGATCGCCGGAATTGGCCGCCTGCGTCTTCGGCGGAGTGTGGGTCCTGATCCATCCCTGCCAACCCGCGATATAGTCCTTGCGTGCCGCGGCGAACCCTCGGCGCAGGCTGGAGATAGCGTTTCGCGCTGCCGATTCGGGCTGGATGCCGAAGCCGAGCGCGAGTACGAAATCTCCCTGCGATTTGAGCAGATCGATCTCCCCCACCATGGCCACATTGCCGTTCTCGGCGCGCTCGTATTCCCACGTCATCCGCTTGTGCGCCTTCAGATCCTGCCAGCCATCGGTCGATCCGACGTAGCCTACCGACCGCTTCGCCCACGCAGCCGAGCACCCCAGTGCGAGGGCATTGCCCTCGCGCCGCGCAAACAGCAGCGGCGTGCCCTGGAAGTCGTCCACCCAGGCGGTGTTGCCGCCGCCTTGATTGCCCAAATGCGGCGCGAGCAAGACGTGCAGGCGATAGTCGGACAAGCTCCCTTGCTGCGCAATGAACCGGACCTGTTGCAGCACGGTGTCATGATGCGGATCGGTCAGAGTCTGCTTCTCGATGCGATAGCGACCGTCCCGGCTGACGTTGATCAGTCCGAACGCCGGTACGCCGTCGACCAACCAGTGAACGCTGGAGTCGGCGTCGCGCTTCTCCTCGGAAAAGAACGTCCTGCCGTCTGTGACAATCAGCCCCATGTCGCGCACACAGGCCTGGTCGATGCGCGGGTAATAGATCTCGTTGAAGATGCCGTGGCTGAGCGTGAACCAGACGTGACTGTTGTTGCTGAGCGCCGTGCCCACGCCGACCTTGGCGCTCGACGTCCAGCGCGCTTCAATGCCGGGCGCACCTGGAGCGAGACGGCCTAACTGAATCGGTATATCGATGGTCACGGCTCACCTGAAGCATATTGAGGCAAATTCGCCTGTTCCGAATCATAGATTCACGACATGGTAACGTCGGTGCGTTGCCGCGCATTGACGAGCCGGAGATAACCTCGCGGCAGCGCCGATCCGCAGCGATGCTCGCTATGCACCCGACTGGTGCGTCCAGTACGCCTACAGCCGGCTCATCGCGACTAGCGCGGGGTTGCGGATGAGTACCTCCTTCCGATGGGTGATGCGCCTGCGGCTTTAGAGGAGGCTGACGACGCGGCCGCCCGCGAAGCGTCGGGCCCAGGCCGTGCTGCCGGTGCCGGACCCACCATGGCGGGTGCCGCCCGCGGCCCCTTTGCCGGCTGGGGCGCCAGATGGCGCACCGCGAGGCACTGGCTGACGAGTAGCAGGGCGAGAACAATCAGACACAGCACCGCTTGCGCGACAATCGTTGCCCGGTTCGGGATCCGGTTCACGTGCGGTCCACCGGAGGCGTCCCTTCGCGGTGCGAGCGCCTGCTCCGACCGGCGCGGCAAGAGCGTGATCAGCCGAGCGGCGATCGTTTCGCTGTCCGAAGGTGTCGCGGAGCTGTTGGGTAAGGCCGAAATCAGTATGGCCAACGCCCGAGCGGCGGCCTCGCCTGGAAGCTGAGCGAACCTGGCGGCCTCCTTCCAGGGGTCGACGTCCAGGCGCGCGAGGACCGATAGCATCGTCAGAGGCGTGCCGTCCGGATCTTCTCGAACCGCCGCGTAAAGGAATCGGTCAAAGCGGGACTCG
>DATNEN010000116.1:0-4079 GCA_035552975.1 Steroidobacteraceae bacterium | reverse complement strand
CTTCCTTGCCGACCTTGTCCATCGCCTCGGCGATCGTCTTGCCGATCGATTCGTCGGCGTTCGCCGAGATCGAGCCGACCTGCGCGATTTCCTTGCTCGTCGAGCACGGCTTGCTGACCTTCTTCAGCTCCTCGACGATAGCGATGACCGCCTTGTCGATGCCGCGCTTCACGTCCATCGGGTTACGGCCCGAGGCGACGGCCTTCAGGCCTTCGCGGATGATCGCCTGCGCAAGCACGGTGGCGGTGGTGGTGCCGTCGCCGGCTTCATCGGAGGTGTTGGACGCGACTTCCTTCACCATCTGCGCGCCCATGTTTTCGAACTTGTCCTTCAGCTCGATTTCCTTCGCGACCGACACACCGTCCTTGGTGACGGTGGGCGCGCCGAAGCTCTTCTCGAGGACGGCATTGCGGCCCTTCGGGCCGAGCGTCGCCTTCACGGCGTTCGCGAGGATGTTGACGCCCTTCACCATGCGGTTGCGGGCATCGTCGGAAAAACGGACTTCTTTGGCTGCCATTGGTGTGTTTCCTGTAGAGCCTTACTTGCCTTCAATGACGGCCATGACGTCTTCTTCGCGCATGACCAGCAGCTCGTCGCCGTCGACTTTCACCTCGGTGCCGCTGTACTTGCCGAAGAGGATCTTGTCGCCGACCTTCACATCGAGGGGACGGACGTTGCCGTCTTCGAGAATCTTGCCTTTGCCGACCGCGACGATCTTGCCCTGCACCGGCTTTTCAGCCGCGCTATCGGGAATCACGATGCCGCCCGGGGAGGTACGCTCCTCCTCCAGACGTTTCACGATGACGCGGTCATGAAGAGGACGAATCTTCATGGGGGACGCTCCTTCAATAGCTTTTGATGTGATTGGGGGACTGCCCCGGAGGGGTGTTAGCACTCTCCCCCGGCGGCTGCTAATGATAGGCGGGAAGGGAGCGATTTCAAGACCGCGGCGGTGATTTTTTTCGCACCGCCGGGCCCCCCGCCCCGACACCGGGAGCGCACCCGAGCCCCTCCGGCCCGGCCTGCCGGGGGCGGATGACGCTGATCCCCGGGAACATCTATGCTGGGGTGCTGCGACAGATCGGCCCCCATTTGCATGAGCTCCGAAGCTATCCTCGTGCTGACCGCCTGCCCCGATGAGGCGACGGGCACCCGTATTGCCCGCGATCTGGTCGAATCCGGGCTGGCGGCTTGCGTGAGCCGTCTGCCGGGGGCGTATTCGACATATCGTTGGGAAGGCCGCCTGCAGGACGAACCGGAAGTGCTCCTGATCATCAAAACCCTCGCCACCCGCTTCGAGGCCCTGGAAATGCGGCTCAAGTCACTTCATCCCTATGAAGTACCCGAAATCATCGCCCTGCCGGTGGTGGGGGGCTCTTCCGAATACCTTGCGTGGCTGCGGACGGCGGCAACATGAACGAACTGGCTGGATGGCAACGGTCCTGGTGGCGCCTGCTCGCCGCCCTTCTGCTCGCCTCGGGCGCGGCCGCGGCCTTCGCGGCTGACGCTCCGGCGGCCTCGCCCGCGAGCGCCCCGGCAAACGGCCTCGACGCGGTGGTCGCGCAGGGCCGGGCCAGCTCCGGCGACAACGATGTTCTGCCCCCCGACCAGGCGTTCCGCTTCGCGGCCTTCCCGGACGGCCCGGATCGCGTGCGGCTGGTCTGGCAGATCGCCGACGACTACTACCTGTATCGCAGCCGGATCAAGATCGAGACCCGCAGCGACCGGGCGCAGCTCGGAGCGCCGCAACTACCTGAGGGGGAAATCAAGCAGGACGATTACTTCGGCAAACAGGAGATCTACCACCACCAGCTCGCTGCCTCCGTCCCCGTCGCGAGGGCGGCAGGCTCGGCGCTGGAGCTGCCCCTCAGCGTGACGTACCAGGGATGCGGCCGGGGGATCTGCTATCCGCCCATCGTCAAGACCGTGAGCATCAATCTGCCCGGCGCCGGCGGCAGCGCGGCAGGGACGACGCTGAGCTCCGGAATCGACTCCGGCGCGGGTGCCGCCTCGACGACCGCCGCGGCCAAGGCATCGACTGCTGCCGCTTTCGTCTCGGATCAGGATCGCTACGTCTCCGTGCTCCGTGACGGCAACATCATGTGGGTCGTGCTGGCATTCCTGGGCGGTGGCATCCTCCTGTCGTTCACTCCTTGCGTTCTACCCATGGTGCCCATCGTGTCCGGCATCATCATCGGCGACGGTACCCACGTGACGGTGCGCCGGACGTTCAGCCTCTCCGTGAGCTACGTGCTGGGCATGGCATTGACGTACACCGCGGCAGGGATCGCGGTCGCCGCGGGCGGACAGCAGGTTCAGGCGGCATTCCAGCAGCCCTGGGTCATCGTGCTGTTCGCCGCACTGTTCGTGGTCCTCGCCCTGTCGATGTTCGGGCTGTTCACGCTGCAGATGCCCGCGGCGATCCAGACGCGCCTCGCCACGATGAGCAATCGCCAGTCCGCCGGTTCCTATGGCGGAGTCGCGATCATGGGTGCGCTCTCCTCGCTGATCGTCACCACCTGCGTCGGCCCCGCACTCGTCGGTGCCCTGCTGTTCATAGGCCAGAGCGGCAACATGCTGCGCGGCGGCATCGCGCTGTTCTCGATGGCCATCGGCATGGGTGTCCCGTTGCTCGTCGTCGGAGCCTCGGCCGGGAAGCTCCTGCCCAAGGCCGGACCGTGGATGGATCTGGTGAAGCGATTGTTCGGAGCGCTCATGCTGGCGGTCGCCGCCTGGATGCTCGAGCGCATCGTCTCCGACCGCTTCTCGCTGCTGCTGTGGATCGTGCCCAGCGTGGCTGCCGCCGTCGTGCTGTGGACCGGTGCCCGGGGCCTGCGGGGCAACCTCGTGCTCGTACGCGTCGCAAGCGCTGCGGCGGCGATCTATGCCGGAGCGTTGGTCGCCGGAATGCTCATGGGCAATACCGACCCTCTGTCGCCTCTGACCCGGACCGTCGTGTCGGCGCGGCACGATCTCCCGTTCCGCACGATCAAGTCCGTCGCGGACTTGCAACGTGAGGTGGCTGACGCCAAATCGCAGGGCAAGGGCGTGCTGCTCGACTTCTACGCAGACTGGTGCGTGTCGTGCAAAGAGATGGAGCGCTACACCTTCACTGACTCCAGCGTGCAATCGGCGCTGCGCGGCACGGTTCTGCTGCGCGCCGATGTCACTGCGAACGACGCGAACGATCAGGCCCTGCTGCAACACTTTCACATCTACGGGCCGCCGACCATCGCGCTGTATGGCGCCGACGGCCAGGAGCGCCCCAACTTCCGCGTCGTCGGCTACATGAAGGCCGCGGATTTCACCAACTTGCTGCACAAGGCGGCCCTCACAGCGGGATGACGGCCCTGACTCGTGTTGTTCAAGCGATCGCCGTCATCGTCATCGCGGGCGGCGCCGGTTTTCTCGGCTATCGGCTAACGGCCAGACACACCGCCACCATCACGCTCGCACCCGCTGCGACCGTCCCGTCTGGTGAGGCTCAGACTCCGGTCGCGCAGGCCCCTGCCCCCCAGGAGGTCCCCGAGGTCGTACCCGAGCTCGCCCTGCCCGATCGCAGCGGGGTGCGCCGGAAGCTTTCTGAATGGCGCGGGCGCCCGACCCTTTTCAACTTCTGGGCCACCTGGTGCGAGCCCTGCCGGCGGGAGATCCCCCTGCTGCTGAAGCTGCGCCACGAACATGCGGCTGACGGTGTCGAAGTGGTCGGCATCGCCGTCGATTCCCGTGATGCCGTGCTGAAGTACGCACAGGACATGCACATCGATTATCCTGTGCTGGTCGGTGAGCAGGACGGTTTCGAGGCGGTGCGGGCATTCGGCATGGAGACGGTTCTGCCGTTTACCGTATTCACCGATAGCCGGGCGCGCATCGTGACCCTCAAGGTGGGAGAGCTGCACCCGGATGAAGCAGCCTACATCCTGGAACGGGTCAGGGACGTGGACAGCGGGCGGCTGGCTTTGCCGGATGCGCGCCGGCAGATCGCGACACAGATTGCGCAGCTGTCTGCGGAGCGCGCCCGGGCTGCAACCGCTGACCCGCACGATGGGCAGCCAATCCTCGAAAATCGGCCCTGAAAG
>DATNEN010000115.1:0-36041 GCA_035552975.1 Steroidobacteraceae bacterium | reverse complement strand
CGGGAACGACAGCTCCACCTGGGCGCGAGCTTCCACTCTGCGCACCAGCTCGCTGACGCTGCTTCCGGCGGGAATCTCCCCCTGAGACTGATGCCACTGCTCCTGGTTGGCCTTCGACAGCGGCATGCTCAGCCCCAGATCCGAAGCCAGCTGCAGCGCGATGTCGATGTCCTTCATCATCAGGTCGAAGCGAAACGGATCGTCGAACTTGCGGCTCAGGATGCGGCGCACGATGTGCGTGCGGCTGATCCAGGACATGCCCGTCGACGCATTCAGAACACCGGTCATCGCAGCTGGCTCCAGGCCGTATTTGGCCCCGATGGCCAGCCCCTCCGCCGTGGCCAGAAAAGTCCCGGCGGTGATCAGATTGTTGATCGACTTCATCGCGTGGCCGCTGCCGATGGGGCCCAGGTGGAAAACGCGCTCGCCGAGCACTTCCATCAGCGGCATCGCCCGCTCGACCGCCTGCGGCTCTCCGCCGACCATGAAGATCAACTCCGCGTTCAGCGCGCCAATCTCCGCACCCGACACCGGCGCATCGACCATGTCCACGCCGACGTCCTTCAGCCGTTGTGCCGTTTTGCGCGTGTACCATGGTTCTGAGGAGGACGTGTCCAGCAGCAGGCTGCCGCCGCGAAAACCCTCGATCAGCCCCTTCTTGCCCAATACGACGGATTCCACTGCGCGCCCGTGAGGCAGCATCGTCACGATGATCTCGGACGACTCGGCGACTTCCCTCGGGCTCGACACGAGATTCACGCCCGGACTGGTGCGCCGCAGGCGCTCCTGTGCGGCGGAATCGATGTCGTATGCCGCCAATGGATATCCGGCGGACGCCAGATGCCGCGCCATGGGCAGCCCCATGACGCCCAGTCCCACGAAGCCTATGGATTGCTTACTCATCGAATACCGTGGCGTACGCACAACGGCACTGTGCTATCGCCAACCATTGCTCCACACGGCTTGCGCATTCAATCCGGCCCTCCACTGCGCCGCCATCCCGACCTCTCGGTCAAGTCGCCGCGCGCGTGTCACGATCGCAGTCCGTGCGCATTCAAGTTTCGAGGATGCTAGCGCCGTGCCACTCGCGCCGGAAGCCACGCAACTGCGCCAACCGTTTTCGCGAAAAGCAAACACTCGTGAGAACGGTGCCGGCGGTGGATCCGTAGACCTCGGGCTTGCGCGCAGGTTAGGATCGTTTTCACTCTCGGGTCTGCATTGGGATGATCATCAACATGAAAGTCGCGTTTATCGGCATCGGCACCATGGGCAAACCGATGGCCGCTAACCTCGTGAAGGCGGGTCACGAGCTGTCCGTGTTTGATTCCAACTCCGCGCGCACGGCGCAGGTTGCAGGCGAAATCGGCGCGCAGCCCCTGCAGCGCGCCGCCGACGCCGGCGCCGCCGATGTCATCGTGACGATGTTGCCGGACGCCAGAGCGGTGCGCGATGTTGCTCTGGGTAACGGTGGAATCGCGACTACCGCGAAGCGCGGCACAATTCTCGTGGATATGAGCTCCAGTCAACCGTTGATCACGCGCGAGACCGGCGCCACGCTTGCCGCAAAGGGAATCATCCTGATCGATGCGCCGGTGTCGGGCGGGGTGCAGCGCGCCATTCAAGGATCCCTCACCATCATGATCGGCGGCGACGACGCGAGCGCGATCCAGAAAGTGAAACCGGTGCTGGCGGCGATGGGCACCACGTTTTTCGAGGTCGGCAAGCTAGGCTCGGGCCATGCTGCCAAGGCACTCAACAACGTCGTCGGCGCCAGCAATTATGCAGTGCTCGCCGAGGCGCTCATCGTTGCCGACCACTACGGAATCGATCAGAAAATGCTGGTCGATATCGTCAACGCCTCGACCGGCCAATCGTTCGTCTCGACGGTGGTGATGAAACAGTTCGTCATGCCGAAGACCTACAACACCGGCTTCAAGATCGGACTGATCTCGAAGGATGCAACCATCGCCGCCGAGCTGAGCACGCAGTTGGGATGCGACACACCGTTCATCCAGCTTGCAGACAAGCGTTGGGTCGGCGCGCGCGATGCGCTCGGTGAGGCGGAGGATCACTCCAAGGCGATCCTGACGTGGACCTAGCACCTGGTGGGTGATCAATGACGAGAGGAGATGACGCATGACGGACAAAGAGACCTTCGACAAGGGAATGGCATTGCGGCACGAGATGTTCGGACCGGCGGGCGCCGAGCGCGCGTTCGAGACAGCGAGCGAGCTGTCGCGTCCGCTGCAGGACATCGTCACCCGCTACTGTTTCGGCGAGATCTGGCAGCGCCCGGGGCTCGATCGCAAGACCCGCAGCCTGATCACGCTCGCGATGCTGCTGGGTACCGGGCGGTTTCTGCAGTTCCCGGCTCATCTGCGGGGGGCGCTGGCGAACGGTGCTACCCCGGAAGAGCTGCGCGAGCTGGTCCTGCACAGCCAGCTCTATTGCGGCATTCCCTCTGCCGTGGAAGCCATGGCAGCGCTCGAGGCGACCCTGGCCAAGTGATCGCCGCTACTGCGGCGCGCTGAGCGCCGCAGCGCCTGCCGCCACACCGAACCCGGCGCCTGCCGCATGCAGCACAATTGCGGCAATTCAATATAATTGCGGCCGTGGCGAAGGGTATTCAGTCGATTCTGCTGGGATTCCGACTGCTGGAGGCGATCGCCGAGGCAAGCGTACCCCTGTCCCTCAAAGCCGTCGCCGCGCTGAGCGGGATGTCGCCCAGCAAGGCTCGCATGTACCTCATCAGCTTCATCGAGACCGGCCTGGTCGTGCAGAACCCGGATTCGGCCCATTATGCGCTGGGGCCGTACGCCCTGCGGCTGGGGACGCGCGCGCTGCAGCGGATGGACCTGATGGAGGTCGCGACCGCCACCATGCACTCGCTCCAGAAGCAGACCGATGCCCTGGTCCTGCTGTGTGCCTGGGACGCCCACGGGGTCATGGTCGTGGCCCGCAGCGAGGGTAGCAGCCCGCTCCCGCTGCAATTTCAGATCGGCGGCAAGACTTCCCTGGCGAGCACGGCTACCGGCCACATCTTTCTTGCCTTCGGCCTGCAGGATCAGACCTGGCAGCGCCTGGCGGAGGAGCTCGCCGCGGCCGGCCTCTCCAAAGCCGATCAGAAGAAGCAGGTGCGGGCGCTCGAAGCCGTGGCTTCCACGATCCGCAAGGAAGGCATCGCCGAGGCCGACCCGATTACCTATTCCTCGGGCGTCAGCCTGACCGGCTACGCGGCCATCGCGGCGCCGGTCTTCGATGCAGGCCAGCACCTGCGCTATGTTCTGACACTCGTCTATCAAAGCAACAGCAAGCGCAAGGAGGAGCTTGCCCGTCTCACCCGCCAGGCGGCAGATCAAGCCTCACAACTGGCAGGTGCCGACATCAGCGCATGAGCTGAGCATCGAGGGGAACGCCGTGGATACCATTCTCAACATCAGCGCATTCCTGCGAGTGGCCCGGCTCGGCAGCATCTCCGGCGCCGCACGCGAGCTCGACGCAGTGACCTCCGTCATCGCCAAACGCATCTCGCAGCTGGAAAAAGAGGTCGGCACGAGCCTCATCGTCCGCTCCACCCGCGGCGTGACCCTCACGGCCTCCGGCGACCGCTACCTGCCGTATTTCGTGCGACTCCTGGCCGCACACGATGAGATCTTCAAGGACCTGGGCTCGAACCAGCAGAGCGTGCAGGGATTCGTGCGCATCATCACCCCGCCCACCATCACCTCCATGTTGATCGGGAGCCTGCTGGTGAAATTCCAGATGCGGCATCGACTGGTCGATCTGGACGTCACGCTGATGGAGCGTTCCGTCAATCCTCTGGAGGAAGGCTACGACATTGCCCTCGGAGCGTGGCCCGTCTCCTATCCGAACGTGGTCGACGTTCCGCTGTCTCGCTACGAGCTGGTGACGGTATGCGCGCCCTCGTATCTGAAGGGAAAACAGCCTCCGCGACACCCGACGGATCTCGTTGATCACCAGTGCCTGTCGACCTCGCTGTTTCGCAGCACATGGCCGTTCACGCACGCTCGTGGCGCGATGACCGTCGAAGTGCACTCGAGAATTCAGTCGAGCGACAGCCGCATGATTCGCGACGCCGCGCGCATGGGCGCCGGGATTGCGGTCCTGTCGCAAGCGCTCGTGGAGGAGGATCTGCGTACCGGTGCGCTGGTGGAGGTGCTCGAGGAATTTCCCGTCGCGCCGTACTGGATGAAGCTGATGGTCCCGCGGATGAAGATGAGCCGGCCCGCGGTTCGCACGCTCATCGCATTTCTGCGCGAGAGCATGCCTCCGATCGTTCAGCAGGTGGAGTAGCGGTTCGCTGCGGCGGCGCTTTGCCGCAGGCTATTGCTTCGGCGGGGGCGCGATGGTGAATCGCCCGCCGACGACTGGATTGCGCTCCTCTCCTTCGCAGTCCTCGTGCACCATGCGGTGAATGCGGGTCACCCTGCTGTACTGCCGGCTGATGTGCCACGGAGCGGTGAAGCTCTTCGGATCGATGATAGTCATCTGGTCTTCCAGATGATTCGGATCGACCATGCGAATGCGCTCGATGAAATGCACGTCCGGGCTCAAAGCGGCCACGAGCGCCACTGCGTCATTATCTCCGCCCCCTGCAATGATCACCGGCCCGCCGCCGCCCAGTCCCGGCGGGTTGCTCACCTCGATGGTGTCGATAACCAGGGTCTGGCCTTCCCAGTGGCCGATCGAGTCGCCCCAGGACGTCGGCCACAGGTCTTCCTTCGCGGTATGCGGGCGGCCATCGGTGTAGATGTGCCGGATCTCGCGGCCCGAGAAGATCATCGCCGTCTCCTCGGGTGTGGTGAGTACTTCAAACATCAGCGGCGAGAACAACATCAGCATCGGAACTCCGAAGGAGCACGCCGGGCGCAGCCCCGGTGTGGGCGCGTCGGTGCCGTTCGCCGCTGCGTCCGAGCGCCTTTTCACCTCCGCCGCTGTTTTCTCGAAGGCGGCTTTGACATCCGGCTTGTAGGGTGGCGGTCCCCACTTGCGCATCTCCTTCACTACCTCGTCCAGGGACTGTACGTAGCCGCCCTGTGCGTCCGGAGTGACGCCGACGATCTCCCACTGGCCGGTCCAGTTGGGCAGACGCTCGAACGCGTGTGCACGCTCTTCAGCGGGTGTGGCTGCCTCGCCTGTTGCTGTGACGGTGAGCAACAGCGCACAACCCATCAACGCTGCCTTCACGAGTACCGCAGGTGCGGTCATTTCGACTCCGGCGCCTGTGCCGTGGCCGGCAGGTCGATCTGCGTTCCGTCCGCCGCGATCCTCGAGACGAATTGCCCACCCTTGATGCCATTGCGAACCGGATGAATGACGAGCGTGACCGGGTCTCCGCTCTTCAGAGTGCCCGGCTTCCAGCCGGCGCGCACCAGGTGCTCCGGGCTCGACATCTCGATGCTCCATTCCGTCGCCGCCGCACCCGCCTCCCCGTCGGCCATCAGCTGAATGAACACATGAGGGTTGGTCCACAGAAACTGCTTGACCACGCCGTGCAGGGTGACGGACTTCTTGGCATCGAAGATCGCGAAAGAGTGGTGTGCAGCGGCGGTGTTGAGAACCATCGCAAGTCCGACGCCGGCGGCGAATTTGATCATGCGCACGCGCGTTCGCGCGCCAGGGCTCGATATCTTCTCAGTCATTGACCCCGCCCTCCTCTGATCCACACATACTATTCCGGCCATACAGCGGATGAAAGTGAAAGAACGCGCTGTCGGCTTGAGAGTTACTGACGTGCCGGAGAGTGTGCATGCTGGTAGGCTAAACATCCGCACAGGTTCTGCTGAAGCAGCAGACTTGCGATGCTGGATGGGTGCCACCGTAGGCGGCGCCGGTTAGAACCACTTCAGCGCGTGGACCACGGTGGCGAACATTGTGATCAGGGTTGCCACAATCCCCAGTCCCGCTGTGATGATCAAACGCATGTAGCGCTCCATCGAGGTTTTCAAGGTCCCCAATTGAGTCGCCATCTCGGTTCGAAGAGCGCCTGACTGCTTTTCCATCTCCGCTCGGAGAGACCCTGACTGCCTTTCCATGTCGGCCCGGACTGAACCTAACTCCTTAGCCATTTCCGTTCGGACGGAACCGAACTCCTTGGCGACGTCTGCGCGAAACGCGTGCAGCTCCGTCCTCACGTCCTCGACGGACCCCTTGAGTCCCTGGATCTCGGCGCGAACGTGACCCATCTCAGTTTCCAACCTGATGATCCGACCATCGTCGCTCATTCGATCCTCCGTCACAGGTTGAGCGTTCATGAGGACAGCATAGACTCGTCGCGGCTCCTCAGGGAGAGCTCATTTCTAGGCGTGTACGCAGTTTTGATCCCGAACCTCGCAACACGCCGCGACATATCGCACGCTGACGCGCACGCGCAGAACCGCGCGGTGTACCCACGGCACTTGCTATAGTCTTACTCCGTGCAAGCGGAGAAGATGGCGATGCTGAGCATTACTGAAGCAGGTGCACGTCTGCGGCAGGGATCCTGCTCCTCGGAGGAACTGACGCGCGAGTGCCTCAAGCGAATCGAGCGCCTCAATCCGACGCTCAACGCATACATCACGATCGACGCCGAGGGAGCAATCGGCGCCGCAAAACAAGCCGACCACGATGCAAAGCTCGATGGATGGCGAAGCCCGCTGCAGGGTATTCCCCTGGCGATCAAGGACAACATCGATACCGCGAATCTGCGGACAACGGCCGCCAGCCGAGTGTTCGAGAACCGCATACCCGCGCAGGATGCAGTTGTGGTCAGTCGTCTACGCGCCGCCGGCGCCGTCATACTGGGCAAGACGAATATGCACGAGATCGCGATCGGCACCACGTCCGCGATCAGTTTCTTCGGTGCGGTTAAAAACCCTCACGACCCCACGCGCGTGACCGGTGGGTCTTCCGGCGGCTCCGCGGCTGCGGTGGCTGCGGGGCTATGCTTGGGCGCCCTCGGAACCGACACCGGAGGTTCGGTCCGTATTCCCGCCGCGGCATGCGGGATCATCGGATTCAAACCCACGTATGGGCTGGTCGAGACTGCGGGGCTGATGTACGCATCGGAATCGTTCGACCACATTGGCCCCATGACGGTTTCGGTCTCGGACGCGGCTCAGTTGCTGCGGACGATCTCGGATCACCCGGTTGCTCGCGCGTGCGATCCGGCGGCTTGGCCTAGCGTCAAACCGCTGAGAATAGGCGTGGTGCCGCCCAAATCGGTGTGTTCCTGCGCCGTGGAGCCGGAAGTCGCCGCCAGCGTCGAGGCGGCCATTGAGGTGTTGCGAAGCCTGGCCACGTCGGTAGTGCCCGCCACGATGCCCTCCGCAAACCACCTGGCTGCTCTGATCGATGCAGAGGCTTACGAGCACTTTGCCCCCTACGTTCAGGCATCACGGGACGCGTTCGATCCCCGCATCAGAGCACATCTGAAGCTCGACGAGTCTCGCCCTGCCGTGGACCTCGGCGAGCTTCGCGCCGCCCTTGGCGCGTTCCGCAAAGAGGTGGGCAAGGCCTTCTCAGAGTTCGATGTCGTGGTTGCCCCGACGTTACCGACCCTGCCCATCCGAATCAGCGACGCGCAAGCCTCGTTCGCCTTGGGATATTGCACTTTTGAATCCAACGTCGGAGGGCTGCCTTCGATCTCAGTGCCGTGCGGATATTCCTCCGACGGCCTGCCAATAGGGTTACAGATCAGTGGCCCTCCGTTTGCGGATTCCCGTGTGCTGGCGGTTGCCGGTGCCTATGAGGCGGCGAGCGAGCGTCGCGCTCAGTCCTGATCAGATCCCGAGGCTACGCGCGAGCCGGCGAGCGTAAGGAGGCTGGTGCAGCAGTTACTGGCGGATCGCCGACGAGCTGCGAGTATCGGTCGGGATTGGTGGGCGCTGACGGGATCGAACCGCCGACATTCGCCGTGTAAAGGCGACGCTCTACCAGCTGAGCTAAGCGCCCGAGTCGCACTCTTTGGCGCCCGGGATTCTATCAGGAGGACCCCGGGCCGAAGACGGCGGTGAGCCGCCGGGATGCCGGCGCGCCAGGCGCCGACATCATCGTCGGATACCGGCGCTCTAGTGCGCCGGCACCACCGTCTTGAGAGTGCGCCGGCCGTTCCGCCGGCCCCGCTTGTCCTCACCCGCCGCTGCGGCGGCGGCGACTGCGGCAGTCGCCGTGCCGTCGGCCTGCTGTGGCAAGGGTTGCTGAGTCAGTGCAACCGCCAGCACCTCGTCGATCCACTTGACGGGCTTGATCTCCAGGTTCCCCTTGATGTTGTCGGGGATTTCCACGAGGTCTTTCTGGTTCTCATCCGGGATGAGCACCGTCTTGATCCCGCCGCGATGCGCCGCGAGCAGTTTCTCCTTCAGCCCGCCGATCGGCAGCACTTCCCCGCGCAGGGTGATCTCGCCGGTCATGGCGACATTGGAGCGCACCGGAATCTTTGTCAGTGCCGACACCAACGCCGTGCACATGCCGATACCGGCACTCGGTCCGTCCTTGGGGGTGGCGCCCTCGGGGATGTGCAGGTGCACGTCGTGCTTCTGGTAGAACTCGGGCTCCAGTCCCAGTACCTGGGCACGGCTGCGCACCACCGTCATGGCCGCCTGGATGGACTCCTGCATCACCTCGCCCAACTGGCCGGTGTGCTGCAGCTTGCCCTTTCCGGGCACCACGGCAGCCTCGATCGACAGGAGCTCACCTCCGACCTCCGTCCACGCCAACCCGGTGACCTGCCCCACGCGGTTCAGATCCTCGGCCTTGCCGTAGCGGAAGCGACGGACACCCAGGAACTTGTCCAGATTGCGCGGCGTGACGGCGACGGACTTCTGGTCCTTCTTGTGGAGCAGCATCTGCTTCACGGCCTTGCGGCCGATCTTGGCGATCTCGCGCTCCAGGTTGCGGACGCCGGCCTCGCGCGTGTAGTAACGCACGATATCCATCAATGCCGCATCCGACACCTTCAGCTCGTCATCCTTCAGGCCGTTGTTCTTCATCTGCTTCGGCACGAGGTAGCGCCGCGCGATGTTCATCTTCTCATCCTCGGTGTAACCGGGGAGGCGGATGACTTCCATTCGGTCCAGCAACGGCGCCGGAATGTTCAGGCTGTTGGCGGTGCAGACGAACATCACCTCGGAGAGGTCCAGATCGACCTCGAGGTAGTGGTCGTTGAAGGTGGAGTTCTGCTCCGGGTCCAGCACCTCCAGCAGCGCCGATGAGGGGTCGCCGCGGAAGTCCATGGACATCTTGTCGACCTCGTCCAGCAGGAACAGCGGGTTGTGTACCCCCGCCTTCGACATGTTCTGCACGATCTTGCCGGGCATGGAGCCGATGTAGGTGCGGCGGTGACCGCGGATTTCGGCCTCATCGCGCACGCCGCCCAGGGACATACGCACGAACTTGCGGTTCGTGGAGCGAGCAATGCTCTGGCCCAGGGAGGTCTTGCCGACGCCCGGGGGACCCACGAGGCACAGGATCGGGCCGCGCAGCTTGTCGACCCGCTGCTGCACAGCGAGGTACTCGACGATGCGCTCCTTCACCTTCTCCAACCCATAGTGGTCCTCATCCAGGACCTTCTCCGCACGGGCGATGTCCTTGATGATCTTGGTGCGCTTCTTCCACGGCACTTTGACGAGCCAGTCGATGTAGTTGCGCACCACCGTCGCCTCGGCTGACATGGGCGACATCATCTTCAGCTTGTTCAGCTCGCTGGAGGCCTTCTCGCGCGCCTCCTTGGGCATGCCGGCCTTGGCGATCTTCTGCTCGAGATCGGTGATCTCGTTGCCACCCTCGTCCATTTCGCCGAGCTCTTTCTGAATGGCCTTCATCTGCTCATTCAGGTAGTACTCGCGCTGGCTCTTCTCCATCTGCGCCTTGACGCGGCCCCGGATGCGCTTTTCGATCTGCAGCACGTCCATCTCGCCTTCGATGGCCACGAGGATGTGCTCGAGGCGCTTGCGGACGTCCATGATCTCCAGGACTTTCTGCTTCTCCGCGAGCTTCAGCGACATATGCGCAGCGACGGTGTCGGCGAGGCGGCCGGCGTGCTCGATGCCGGCGAGCGCGGTGAGCACCTCGGGCGGCACCTTCTTGTTGAGCTTCACGTACTGCTCGAACTGGGAGATGACGGAACGGGCGAGCACGTCCATCTCACGCTCGTCGTAGGCCTCCACATCCGGCAGCAGGGTCAGGTCGGCCGAGTAGTAGTCGGAGGCCGTCAGCTTCTCGATCCGCGCGCGGTCGACACCCTCGACCAGCACCTTGACCGTGCCGTCCGGGAGCTTCAGCAGCTGCAGGATGGTCGCGACGGTGCCGATGCGGTAGAGGTCATCGGCCTTCGGGTCATCCACGTCCGCCTGCTTCTGGGCGACGAGCATGATGCGCTTGTCCGACTTCATGGCCACGTCGAGGGCGGAGATGGATTTCTCACGGCCGACGAACAGCGGAATCACCATGTGCGGATAGACGACGACGTCCCGCAACGGCAGCACCGGCACGTTCGACAGGCCTGTGGTAACGGCGGAGGTGGACGGAGGAGTCGGGGAGGTGGGATCGGACACGCTCAAGCCCTCGATGGCGAATGGGACACGGCCTCCGGTGCGAGCGGAGACCGACAGCGTTTCACAGCTAGTCTAGCGGGAAATGAGGTTGCGGCGCCGTGTTTCAACGGCGCGCGCCTGAACCGTAGCAGGGACAAGCGGGCAAAGGCGGCGCCTTTGGCCCGCGCAGCACTCAGAGCAGGCTCAGTGATGATTCGAACCCGATGCGCGGCGGGGCTCATCTTCCGAGCGGTACACCACATACGGCTTGGTCTGCCCTTCGATCACGGTCTCGTCGATGACGACCTTGGCGACATTACGCATCGAAGGCAGCTCGTACATCGTGTCGAGCAGCACAGTTTCGAGAATTGTTCGCAAGCCGCGCGCTCCGGTCTTGCGCTGCATGGCCCGGCAGGCGACCGCTCGCAGCGCCTCATCCCTGAACTCGAGCTCGGCGCCTTCCATCTCGAACAGCCGGCGATACTGCTTGGTGAGCGCGTTCTTGGGCTCGGTCAGGATCGAGATCAGCGCTGCCTCGTCCAGCTCGTCCAGCGTCGCGACCACCGGCAGGCGCCCGACGAACTCCGGAATCAGGCCGTACTTGATCAGATCCTCGGGCTCGACGTCGTGGAACAGGTCGCTCCCGTGGGGCCGCTGGCTCATGTCGCGGATCTCGGAGGTGAAGCCGATGCCGCTCTTCTGCGTGCGGTTGAGAATGATCTTCTCCAGCCCGGCAAAGGCCCCGCCGCAGATAAAAAGGATATTGGACGTATCAACCTGCAGGAACTCCTGCTGCGGGTGCTTGCGCCCGCCTTGAGGCGGAACGGAGGCGATCGTGCCTTCGATCAGCTTCAGCAGTGCCTGCTGTACACCCTCGCCGGAGACGTCGCGGGTGATCGAGGGGTTGTCCGACTTGCGGGAGATCTTGTCGATCTCGTCGATGTAGACGATGCCCGTCTGTGCCTTCTCGACGTCGTAGTCGCACTTCTGCAGCAGCTTCTGGATGATGTTCTCGACGTCCTCACCGACGTAGCCCGCTTCGGTGAGCGTGGTCGCATCGGCGATCGTGAACGGCACGTTCAGTAGCCGGGCCAGCGTCTCGGCCAGCAGCGTCTTGCCGCAGCCGGTCGGGCCGATCAGCAGGATGTTGCTCTTGGCGATCTCCACATCGTCCTTGGAGCGCGTGGCCCCGGTGCGGGTCTGCAAACGCTTGTAATGGTTGTACACCGCCACGGACAGCACCTTCTTGGCGCGCTCCTGGCCGATGACGTATTCGTCGAGAACCTTCTTGATCTCGTGCGGCTTGGGGAGCTTGTCGCGGGCACGCTCGGCGCGGTCCTCGAGCTCCTCGCGGATGATGTCGTTGCACAGCTCGACGCATTCGTCACAGACGAACACGGAGGGGCCGGCAATCAGCTTGCGCACCTCGTGCTGGCTTTTCCCGCAAAACGAGCAGTAGAGAAGCTTTCCGTCGTCGTGGCGGCCGCGGGAATCTTCACTCATCGAAGGTCCTCATGATGGCCCCGGGCGCGCACTTCAAATAGTCGCTGCGCACGCGTGGGCGCCAGGTTCTTATAGCACGGTGCGGCTGCGCTAGGCAAAGCATCGGCGCATGGATAACTCGTTGTATCTGTGCAGGTTGTAGGACGCAGTTCACTGTCTGAGCGACTCCCGCCGCCGCTGCCCTCCCCGCCCTGCATGCGCTCCCAGCGGCAAGCGGCGTACCCGGTTGGCAACCGGTGGAGGGTGGCACGCCGGGGCTGAGCGCCATGCGCCGGAACTGCCGAGTCCCGCCGGGCATAGCACCCCTGCGTTGAGGTACCGGCTATTTGGACGTGGTCGGCCCCTGGTCACTGCGCTTCTCGAGCACCTTGTCGATCAGGCCGTATTTGACGGCCTCGCTCCAGTCCATGAAACGGTCGCGGTCGGTGTCCTGCTTGATCCGCTCGACGCTCTGGCCGGTGTGCCTGGCCAGGATTTTGTTGAGTCGATCACGGGTTTCGAGCATTTCCTTCGCATGGATCTCCATATCCGCAGCCTGGCCCTGAAAGCCGCCGAGGGGCTGGTGGATCATCACGCGGGCATGCGGGAGGCAGAAGCGCTTGCCGGCGGCGCCCGCGGCGAGCAGTACCGCTCCCATGCTGGCGGCCTGGCCGGTACAGACGGTCGAGACATCCGGCCGGATGAACTGCATGGTGTCGTAAATAGCCAAGCCGGCGCTGACCACGCCGCCCGGAGAGTTGATGTAGAGGGAAATGTCCTTTTCCGGATTTTCCGACTCCAGGAACAGCATCTGTGCGACCACGATGTTCGCCATGTAGTCATCGATCGGCCCGACGATGAAGATCAATCGGTCCTTCAACAGGCGCGAGTAGATGTCATAAGCCCGCTCGCCGCGGGCGGTCTGCTCGACGACGATGGGAACGAGATTCAAAGCACGTTCGTTCATGGCTGCTTCTCTATACAAAAGTTTCGCAACGCGTCCTTCAGGCGGCCACCGGTGCTTCCGTCTGGCCGAAACCGGTCAGCTCCCTGAAGCTCATCGGCTTGTCCGTGATCCGCGCCCTCTCGAGCGCCCAATCGATGACCTGATCTTCGAGTACTGCGGATTCGATTTGTTTCATCGCATCCGGGTTCTGTAAATACGCGCGCCGGGTTTCCTCCGGATTCGGGTAACTGGTGATCAGATCGTTGAGCCGCGCGAGCACGCGCTCGCGGTCGACCTTCAATCCTTCGTTCTGCACGATCTGACTCAGCAGCAGGCCGAGCGCAGCACGCCGGCGGCCCTGATCCACGAACTGCTCGCGCGGCGGTAGCTGGCTCACATCGCGGGCGCCCATGCGGCGGCCCATGTCCAACTGCAATTGCTGCACCTGCTCGTCAACCAGTGCCTTGGGCACTTCGATGACGTTCTCTTTGTAGAGGGCATCCAGCACCTGTGAGCGCAGGCGGTTGCGGATCACTCCCGCCAGCTCCCGGTCCATGCTCTTGCGCACTTCCGAGCGCAGCGAGTCGACGGTGCCGTCCTCTACTCCGTAACTGCGGATGAACTCGTCATCCAGTGCGGGCAGGGTCTGCTCCTCGACACGCTTCACGCTGACGTCCATCTCCGCGGTCTTGCCTGCGAGGGCCTTATTGGGGTGGCCTGAAGGAAAAGCAACGGTGATGCTCTTGCGTTCCCCAGCCTTCATGCCACGGACTTCCTTATCCAGCTCCGGGAGGGCCTGGCCGGAGCCGACGATGAGCTGCATGTCGCGACCTTCGCCGCCCTCGAACGGCTGACCCTGCATCTTGCCGTCGTAGTCGATGATCAGCCGATCGGTCTCTGCTGCACCGCGCTCGACGGCGGTAAAGACGGGCCGTTGTCGACGCATGCTCTCGAGCATCGCGTCGACGTCCTGCTCGGTGACCTCCGCGCTCGGACGCTCGATCGCCACGTCATAGGGGGATTTGACTTTGATCTCCGGCAGGACCTCGAAAACGGCCGCGTATTTGAGGTCGTTGCCGGGGTCCAGGCTCAGGGGCTCGATGCGCGGCCCCGCCGCCGGCTGCAGCTTCTGCTCGGTAACGGCTTTGGCAAAGGAGGTGCGCACCAGGTCGTTCACGACCTCATCGCGCACCTGATCGCCAAACTGCTTGCGGATGACCGGCAGCGGCGCCTTGCCGGGGCGGAACCCCTTCAGACGGGCCGTGCGCGAGAGCTGCTTGAGGCGCTGCTCGATTTCAGCGGCGACTTCGCTCGCCGGCACGGCGACTTCCATCCGCCGTTCCAGACCGCCGGTGGCGGATAAAGATACCTGCATGATGACTTATGATCCTCGACGATGATGCGGCGCATTAGGGGACTGCGAAAGGAGGGACTCGAACCCTCACGGGTTACCCCACTGGCTTCTAAGGCCAGCGCGTCTACCAGTTCCGCCACTTTCGCGCGGGTGCACAGCCGGGCCGCCCGGGCCAACCCGCGACACTCGTGGCTCACTCTGGTCCGGGCTTTCTCCGCCGCTGTTTTCAACTAGTGGCCCCCCGCATTATAGCGGGAAACATTGCAGTCGCCCCAGCGGCTGCGCCGGCCGCGCCCTCCCGCCACAACGCCAAGCAGAAACCGCCTACGAGTTCCGGAGCTGACCCAGACCCTGCAGAGCCCCCTCGGCACGCTCGATCTGGTCCTGGATTCTGTCGGCAACGCTGCGCTGCAGGACGTTCGCGATGTCATCGTCCAGCTCGCAGTTCTGGCGGCGCAGCGCCGCCGCGGACACCACCACTGCCGACTGGATCTGGTGCAGATGCAGGAGCAGCTCGCTCAGCCAACCCGCTCCCAGCGCACTCGCTCCGGGCTGGCCCATCTCCGGCCGGCTCATTCCCAGCTCCGCCTCCCGCGGTGGTACAGGTATCAGGCTCCTCATGGCGGTTCTCCCTTACGTCCCTCAAGTGGTGGCGGGCACCATATTTACATTAGTACGAGAAGTCAACACTTATGTGCTGCAACTTGGCGAAGGAGGCGGCGGACGCTACATTTGTAGCGGCTTCGGGAGGCATGGAGACCCATGGCGGGACGACGCGAAAGACAGGAGCACGGGGGCTTCGCAGCCCGGCTGCGGTCGGTCGTGGAAGCCCATGGAAGCGCGAACGGCATTGCCAAGGCGATCGACCGTTCCGAAGGCGCGGTGCGCAAGTGGCTGCGCGGAGAGTCGGAGCCCAACGTGACCGACCTGCGCTCCCTGTGCGAGGAGACCCAGACCAGCATCGAATGGCTGGTGACCGGTCGCGGCCGCCGCGAGGCCCCGAACTCGGGGCTGCAGGAGACTCCCACGCCTCCCTACGCAGGCTCCGGGCATGACGCGCTGGACTATCCCCTGCTCGAGGGGATCATGGACGCCGTCGACGTCGAGCTGCGCAACGCCGCGCTCGACTTGCCCTCGACGAAGAAGTCCATGCTCGTGGTGACACTGTACGACATGTGCCTTGCACGCAAGGAAGTCGATCGCGAGGCAGTCGTGCGTCTCGTGAGGCTGGCCGGATAATGGCGGCTCCCGCGCCGAGTGCAGCAGCTGCACCTCGGTCGTGGGCCGGCTGGCAACGCTACTTCGTCGGTCTCGGACTGACAGGCCTCGCCTGGCTCGCGAGTCTTGTGATGCAGGCGGTGACGGGTGGCCGTGTGGTCATCATGCCATTCTTCCCGGCGATGATCGCGGTTGCCTTGTACGCGGGCGTCGGACCCGCAGTGATGAGCACCGTCATCACCGTGTTGGTCGCGTTCACCTCGTGGCGCGGCGGGTGGGGTGCCAACTCTTATTTACCCGTCTCCGACGCCTGGGCACTGTTGATGTTCGTGCTGTCGGCGACGCTGATCATGATCATTGCCGCTCGCCTGCGCCAGGTCGAGCAGCGCCGAGCCGAGCTCCTGGCCCTGGAGCGCCAGGCACGCGAGGAAGCCGAGCGCGCCGGCCGGATGAAGGATGAGTTTCTCGCCACTCTCTCGCACGAGCTGCGCAATCCGCTGAGCGCCATCGTCGGATGGGCGCAGGTGCTGCACACTCAACCGTTACCTCCGCAGGTCGTCAGGGGCCTCGAGGTCATCGAGCGCAACGCCCGTGCGCAGACCCGGATCGTCGATGACCTTCTGGACATGAGCCGGATCTCCGCCGGCATGGCGCGGCTGGATATCCGCAGCGTCGATCTGCAGAAGGTCGTGGACTCGGCGATCCTCCCCATCCAGCCCGCCGCGCACGCCAAGCGCATCACCATCGACAGGGTGGCGGAGGCTTCGCTCGGTGCGGCCAGTTGCGACCCGGACCGGCTGCAGCAGGTGATCGCCAACCTGCTCGCCAACGCGCTGAAGTTCACTCCGGAGGGCGGTTGGATCCAGGTCCGCATCGAGCACCGCCCGCCCCATGCGGAGATCTCCGTACGCGACAGCGGCATCGGCATCGATCCCGCCTTCCTGCCGTTCGTGTTCGACCGCTTCCGCCAGGCAGACCCCTCCATCGCCCGTCAGCACTCCGGACTGGGCCTCGGGCTGTCGATCTGCAAGCAGTTGGTGGAGCTGCACGGCGGCACCATCCGTGCCTCCAGCGACGGCACCGGCAAGGGCTCCACGTTCACGATACGCCTGCCGGTGAGTGAAGTTGTCAGCGAGCCTGAGGGCGCCGTGCGCCGGCCCTGACGACCACGATGTCGATGCTCTCGCTCTGCGGGTCGAACACGATCTGCGCCTCATCGCGCTCGAGCTGTCGGATGACATGGGCGATCTTGGTGTCCAGGGACACTTCCCGCTCGCCATAGTCGGTGCCTTCCCGCAGCACGAAGGACTCCACGACGCTGCGCAGCAGCTCTGGTCGCAGCTCGGTGTGCGGCACCACCACGGGCTCGCTGAGCGCCGCATCGCGCTCACTGGATGTCGCATCGTCCGGACGGCTATCCGGATCGGTCACTTCGGGCGGCCCGTATTCGGCCGACCCATGGGAGGCTGGCCGGTATTCAGCTGCCGCACGATGTTGGTCGCGAGCCATTTGTCGAGCTGACTGGCAAAGGCGTTGCGATCGGCCGGCGTGAGCGGCGGCGGCCCGCCGATCTGCTCGCCGCTGGAGCGCATCGTCTCCATGAAGTCGCGCATGGTGAGAACACCACGGATGGTGTCAGGAGAATAGCGCTCACCGCGAGGATTGAGCGCGCCGGCTCCCTTGGCAATGACGTCCGCCGCCAGCGGGATGTCCGCGGTGATCACCAGATCCCCCGGGAGCACGTTCTTGACGATCTCCGCATCGGCAACATCGAAACCGGAGGGGACCTGCATGACACGCACGCTGGGAAGGCGGGGCACGCGCAGCGTCTGGTTGGCAACCAGGGTCACCGTGACGCCGGTGCGCTCGGCAGCCCTGAACAGCATCTCCTTGACGACGTTCGGGCAGGCGTCTGCATCAACCCAGATTCGCGGTGCCGCCACTACCAGCCTTTCCGCTGCAAAAACTCACACTGGAGGATGATACGCTTTCTCCCGCCCGCAGATCGGACGAGGCCGAAAGCGCTGGCCGAACGGCACTTACTGCTAGCATCGGGCGCGTCTTGGAGCGTACAGGAGAGACTGTGACCTGGCGGGGATGGTGCGCGTTCGCTGCCCTGGGAATCATCTGGGGCTTGCCGTACTTCTTCATCAAGCTGGCCGTGCAGGAGGTCTCGCCGTTCGTCGTGGCGTGGGGCCGAATCACCCTCGCCGCCCTCATCCTGCTGCCGATCGCCTGGCGGCGCGGCGCCCTGCGCTCCCTGGGGAGTCATAAAGTGGCCATCTCAGCCTTCGCGCTGGCCGAGTTCGCGATTCCCTTCGCCGCCATCTCGATCGGAGAGCGTTGGATCGACTCTTCCGTGAGCGGCATCCTCATCGCCGCCGTCCCGCTCACCGTCACCTTGATCTCGCGCCACTTCGGCGTGCACGAGAAGCTCGGCACGTGGCGACTGCTCGGACTGGCGCTCGGCCTGTGCGGTGTGATTGCGTTGGTCGGTTTCGGGAACATCTCCGGCCCGCTCGGCTGGGCAGGTGTCGGGTGCATGCTGCTGGCCACGCTCGGCTATGCGATCGGCCCGCTGATCATCCAACGCCATCTGGGCCATCTGGAGGGAATCGGTCCGATCGCTGTGAGCCTGGTCGTGGCCAGCGGGGTACTGCTGGTTCCCGCTCTCCTCAACCTTCCCTCGCAAATTCCCTCGACGGTCGCGCTCTCCTCGATCGCAATCCTCGGCGTGGTCTGCACATCGATAGCGATGCTCCTTATGTTCTATCTGGTGAGCCATGCCGGCGCATCGCGCGCGACCGTCATCACGTACATCAACCCCGCCATCGCGACACTTCTCGGAGTGCTGTTGCTGCACGAGCGCCTGGGAGCCGGCGGGTACGTCGCATTCGCGCTGATTCTGCTGGGATCCTGGCTGGCGACCCGGGGGACGGCTGCAGAGGGAATGGCGAGCACGCAGCCCGAGTATTAGCCCATCGACCCCCGAAACGGCCCGGGCGCTTGTGTCGGCGTCCAAACCTATGTTATTACTGTTGCCATGTTGCCAAGCACTCGCTCGTACTCCTTTGCGTACTTTTACTGGCCACTCACGGTGGGCGGTAAACGGGCTGTGCTTGACTGAAACGTAACGACAGGACCAACCCGAGAAACCGCCAGACCCCTGGCGGTTTTTTTTCGCCAGTGGCCTGAAGAAACCGGAGCCGCCACTGTGAACATTCGCACCGACGACCTGCGCATCCGCGATATCAGGGAGCTCACGACGCCAGAGGAAGTGGCGCGGGAATACCCCTGCTCGCCCTCCGCTTCCGCAACTGTGAGCGGCGCTCGACAGGCCCTGCACCGCATCCTTCATGGCATGGATGACCGCCTCGCCGTGGTGATCGGACCGTGCTCGATTCATGACACGGACTCGGCAATGGAGTACGCGCGCCGGCTGCACCAGCAACGCGAGCGGCTCAAGGACACGCTGGAGATCGTAATGCGTGTCTATTTCGAGAAACCGCGCACCACGGTCGGCTGGAAAGGGCTGATCAACGACCCCGGACTCGATGGCAGCTTTCAGATCAACCGCGGACTGCGGCTGGCACGCAGCCTGCTGCTGGGCATCAATCAGATAACGCTGCCTGCCGGATGCGAGTTTCTGGACATGATCACGCCCCAATACATCGCCGACCTGGTGTCCTGGGGCGCCATCGGCGCGCGCACCACCGAGAGCCAGGTGCACCGCGAGCTCACTTCCGGCTTGTCGTGCCCGGTGGGGTTCAAGAACGGCACCGACGGCAACGTGAAGATCGCAGTCGATGCGGTGCAAGCGGCTGCGCAACCGCACCATTTCCTGGCCGTGACCAAACAGGGGCGCACCGCGATCGCCACGACCACCGGCAATTCCGATTGTCATGTCATTCTGCGCGGCGGCAAAGCTCCCAACTACGACGCGGCGAGCGTCGCGGCGGCGTGGAAGACGCTCACTGCCACGGGGCTCTCGACGTGCCTGATGATCGACGCCAGTCACGGCAACAGCAGCAAGCGACCGGAGAATCAGCGCGCCGTCATCGAGGAGATCGCCGCGCAGATGGCAAGCGGGGACTCGCGCATCGGCGGCGTGATGATCGAGAGTCACCTGGTTGCCGGGCGCCAGGACCTGACGCCCGGACGGGCGCTGGTCTACGGCCAGAGCATCACCGACGGCTGCATCGACTGGGAGACCTCCGTGCCCCTGCTGGACCGTCTCGCCAAGGCCGTCGAGGAGCGGCGGCGGGCCCGCAGGCAAGCGGCAACCGGGAGCTGAAGCGAACGCGCTGGCGATGTGCTACAAGCTCGACAATGAGACATGGCGCACGATGGGTGATCGTTGCCTTCGGGTTACTGGCGATGATTAGTGCTCGAGCGGCGACGCCAGGACTCGAAGAGCTGAAAGCCATGACGGCGCGCTACGCGCCCGTCGACGTGCGCGTCGCTGTGTCGCGCCTGCCGGCGAGCGAGCGCCAGTCTCTGATCCGCATCATCCAGGCCGCGCAGATCCTGGACGCGTTGTATCTGAGGCAGGTGTCCCCGCAGAACCCGTCACGCTTGCTCGACCTGCTGGATGACCACACACCGCTCGGTGAAGCGCGCCTGCACTACTTTCTGATGAATAAAGGGCCCTGGTCGGAGCTGGACGAGGACCGGCCCTTTCTTCCGGGTGTGCCCGCGAAGCCGCCGCAAGCCAACTACTACCCTGCCGATGCCACGCGCTCCGAAGTCGAAACGTGGATGAATTCCCTCCCCAGGAGCGAGCATGAGGATGCGGCAGGATTCTTCACCACGATCCGCCGTGACACCCACGGCAAGCTGATCGCAGTCCCGTATTCTCTCGAGTACCAGGGAGAGTTGACTCAGGTCGCCCGCCTGCTGCGTGAGGCAGCCACGCTCACTACGCAGCCCACTCTCAAGACCTTCCTCGACAAACGTGCTGCGGCCTTCCTGAGCAACGACTACCAGGACAGCGACGTTGCCTGGTTGGACCTGGACGCCTCCATCGACCCGACCATCGGTCCCTACGAGACGTACCTGGACAGCTGGTTCAACTACAAGGCGGCGTTCGAAGCTTACATCGGGCTCACCGATGCCGAGGAGACCGCCAAGCTGACCCGTTTCGGCGGCGAGCTGCAGGAGCTGGAGAACCATCTTCCCATCGACCCGCAATACCGCCGGCCCAAGCTCGGCGGGCAGGCGCCGATCCGGGTCGTCAATGTCGTGTTCGCCGCCGGCGACGGTAATCACGGCAGCCCGGCGGCCGCCTACAACCTGCCCAACGACGAGCGAACGGTCGAAGCGAAGGGCTCCAAACGCGTGCTGCTGAGAAACTTCCAGCAGGCCAAGTTCGACGCGGTGATGCAACCGATCGCCCACATCGTGCTGGCGCCCGCGGACCGCAGCGCCGTCTCGTTCGAGCCCTTCTTCACGCACATCCTGATGCACGAGCTGATGCACGGCCTGGGGCCTCAAAACATCCGCATCGCTGGCCGCGCCACGACGGTGCGCCTGGAGCTGAAGGAGGTCTACGGCACCATCGAGGAAGCGAAGGCAGACGTGTCAGGCCTGTGGGCCCTGCAGTACCTGATGGACAAAGGCGTGCTCGACAAGAGACAGGAGCGCTCGGTCTACACGACCTTCCTGGTCTCCACCTTCCGCACGCTGCGCTTCGGGTTGGGAGAAGCGCATGCCAAGGGCATGGCGCTGCAGGTGAACAACCTGTTCGACCACAACGCGATCCATGTCGCTCCCGACGGCACGTTCACGCTCGATATTCCCAAGACCAAGCAGGCCGTCAGGGACCTCACTCATCAGATCATGACGCTGCAGGCACGCGGGGACTACGAGGGTACGCGCGCACTTCTGCAGAAGATGGTGAAGATCCGGCCGGAGACGCAACGGGCGCTCGATCGGTTGAGCGCTGTACCCGTCGATATCACGCCACGATTCGTGACCGCGGAAGAGCTCACCCGCGGCGAGTAGCCTGGCGCGCACCGGCTCGCGAGCCCCGCCGCTGCGTCGTGGCGAGGCGCTCACGCAGGAAGCGCTCCGCCTTCGCACGGATCGAGCCCGGGTGCAGCTCGTGCCCTTCCGCGCGCTGCCAGATCTTCGCCAGGACATCCTGCAGCGATGCAATCTCCTTGTCGCTGAGATCGGCGAGCAGCTCGCTCTCGATGCGCCCGGCCACTCGCATGGCGTTGGCGACCAGCTTCTTGCCTCCCGGGGTCAGGCGCATGTGCAGCACGCGCTGATGCTCCGGGCTCGGCTCGCGCTCCAGAAATCCTTTCCGCTCCAGGGGCCGGATCAGCCCGATCATGGACTGCGGCCGCACGCCGATATCGCGCGCCAGCGCGGCGCTCGAAAGCTCGGCGTGGTCGCGCATGCGAAACAGCATCAGAAGTTGCGCAGGGGTCAGGCCAAACTCAGCCAGAGCGACTTCCATGCAGCTGCGCACTGCGAGCTCCACTCTCTTCACCAGATAAATCGTACCGACGGGCCGCTTGTACACCGGAGATCTCTCACCTCGATATGCACGAATTCTCGCGGCAAGGATATCAGCTTCCCTGATACGCGTCGATCCGGCAGCGTCGCCTGCCACGTCCATGGTAGAAAGGCTTATACACTGCTATCGTGCACTCGTCAGTGCGGGGAGGAGCGGCGACACGTTCGCGATCGACCCGGTGACGTGCCACATCAAGTGGCAACATTCATATCGCCGTCGCCAGGAGCCTGGCCTGCAGTTGAACCGCGGTCCCGCGTGACGCTGGACAACCGCGATGCGCCCGCGTGTCAGCCGGAGATGTGCGCGGGCGAGCACGCCTGCTCGTGCTGCTGATACCCGCGATCGCACTCCCACTGATGACCTGAGAAATCCAAGTGAGCGTTGGCTGGCAGGCGTAATGGCACGCAGGCGTCGTGGTCGCTGTTCGCGCTGTATCCCCTGTCGCATTCCCAGCTGTCACCGGACGCCCCCAGGTGCGCGTTCACAGGCACGCTGACAGCCACGCATTGCGAGCCCGATGCGCGGTATCCGCGATCGCAGGCCCAACCGGTGTCGTACTGCTCGTAAGTCGCAAAGGCGTGCCCAGGCACCACCACGGCAGCACAGCTCTGCGCGTCCTGACGGAAGCCCAGGTCGCACTCCCAGGAGTCCCCCGTGTCGGTGAGATGCCCGTGGGCCGGCACGGCCACGGGCGTACAGGCCGTATTCCCCTGCTTGACGTAACCGCGCCTGCAGGCCCAGTCGTCACCGCTCGCTACGAGGTAGGCGTGCATCGGCACCTGGATGGCCCGACAACTCCCGCCATCGGCACGATAGCCGCGATCGCAATCCCAGCCGCGCAGATCGGAGAAGCCCGAGAGGTGCGCGTGTACGGGAAGCTTGATGGCATCGCATCCGCCCCGGGCCCGGTGATAGCCGCGCTCGCAGACCCAGTCATCGCCGCTGTCATCGAGATAGGCGTGCGCCGGCACGGCTACGCGCGCGCACGAATTGTCCTGCTGCATGTACCCGCGATCGCACTCCCAGCCGGATCCGAATTCACTCGTATGCGCATGCGCGGGAGCCGCTGCCGCCGAGATCTGCGGCAGCGCCGCAAATCCAAGCAGCACACCGAGCACGACACTGACCCGGCCGCCCCAGCGGCGACTGCGTTCATGGGCAATCATGCGAAGGCACTCCCGTTATGTCAGGCCATCGGCCCGACGATTCTCCATGGACATCCGCGGCGCGGCGAAGTGCCGCGCCGGCCCAGCAAAAGTCGCGCAAAACGGTTGCGTCAATTCCGATACATATTGTAGCGTATAGGTTGGACAATCTGTCGCCGGCGCCGCCGGCTCGATTCAAGCGGAGGTCGTAGTGAATAGATTTCGCTGGTTGGGTTTCGCCGTCGCGGCGTGCATCGCGGCCGGAACGCTGGCTGCGTGCAGCTCGGCGCGCCAGGACTTTGAGAAGGCAAGCGCGGCGAACACCGTCGCCGCCTACCAGGACTTCCTCAAGCAGCACCCGAACACGGATCTCACCGTGCAGGCGCAGAACCGGCTGAATGCGCTCGAGGACGATCAGGCTTGGACCGATGCCCAGAAGGCCAACACTCTGGAGGCCTACCAGAAGTATCTGCAGGCCCAGCCGAGCGGCATGCACTCAGCCGACGCGCGTGATCGAATCACCGGCTTTGAGCGCGCCGACGCCTGGAAGACCGCGCAAGCGGCAAACACCACCGAGGCCATCCAGGCCTTCCTGAAGAAATATCCGGTGGGACAGGAAGCCGACCAGGCGAATGCCCAGTTGAAAGTGCTGCAGACTGAGCAGTACCGCGTGCAGGTCGCGAGCTTCAAGGCGCAGAAGGATGCCGATCAGGCACGGCCGAAGCTCGAAGCCAGGTTCGGCAAGCTGCTGCACAGTGTGGTCGTCGTTCCCCCCACCGCATCCGAGAAGCTCACTACGGTGCGCTCCGGACCGATGACCGAGAAGGACGCGGAGTCCGCGTGCGGAACGCTGAAGAAGCAGCATCAGCACTGTCAGGTGGTCAAGGTCACCGCCTGAGGCGGACTTGACTGGGCCCTGCCGGGCTGCGCCCTCCGGGGCCGGCCCTGGCGGGCGTTGACACACGAAGGCGGGCACCGCGGGAAGGCTGATCCCAAGCGGTGTCCGACAGAGGCGATCGCAGCAGACAAGTCTCCCGCTGCGATCGCCTCGTTTTTTTCAGGCGTCGGCCTCCGGGGCCACCATGCGCAGCACGTATGCGACCACTTCGCGGGTCATGCGCCGAGTGACCGGTGCGTGCCCGAAAAGCGTGCGGTAATAGAAAGGCCCGGTGAGCATATCGAGCACCAGCTCGATATCCAGATCCGGCCGAACCTCACGGCGCGCCCTCGCCCTTACGAACGCCTCGCGCATCGACTTGCGGCGCGCAGCAAGGACTTCCTCCCGGATCGTCCGCGCGAGCTCCGCATCCTGCGCCATGTCCGTCACCAGGCCCGCGAGCGCCTGGCCCAGAGGCCCGGCGAAGCCGCTCTGCAGAGTGCCGACGGCGGCTTCCAGATCCGCGCGCAGCGCCCCGGTATCCGCCGCCGGGTTATCTCCCAGCTCGCTCAGGACCGCATAGGCCACCAGGTGCCGCTTGCTCGGCCAGCGACGGTAGATGCTGGTCCGTGCCCGCTTCACTTTGCGGGCGATGCCGTCGATCGTGACCGCGCGATAGCCGCGGGTCCGCAAGACGCTCAGCACGGCGGAAACGACTTCCGTATCGATGCGCTCGTCGCGGGGCCGACCGAGCCCGTGCTCGACCGGCGCCGCCTGGCCAGCCGGTGAGGCTGACAAGCCGGAGCGCGTTTTGGGGCCTGCTTTCATCGCCACACCCGTATCCCGGGAAAGGCCGGATGGTAGCAATCGGGCAGCCGCTCTGCCCGCTCCGGCGACCGTAGAGTGGCCGCCGCGCTTGCGCACCTTACGCTACATACTGTAGCGTTTATCAGTCGCGGATCGGCGCCGACCCGTGTGCGCATCCCGGAATGGGCGTGTTGCCGGAACAACGCATCCAATCAGGCGGTGGGCGATGCGGGAAGGTCTGATTCGAGGCTGGGGGGAACCTCGGCAAGCTCACGTTGCCGAGGACTCTCCATCGCAGCGCGATGATCGCGCGCGAGAAAGCTGTACATCGTCGGAAGCACGAACAGAGTAAAGAGTGTTCCGACGAGCATGCCGGTCGCCACCACAATCCCGATGGCGAAGCGGCTTGCCGCCCCCGCTCCCGAGGCAAACACCAGCGGCACCAGTCCCGCCACCATCGCCGCCGTGGTCATCAGAACCGGGCGCATGCGCACCGCGGCGGCGCGCCGGATCGCCGCCAGCCGATCCAACCCCTGTTCGTGCTGCAGCTGATTCGCGAACGACACCATGAGGATGCCGTGCTTGGAGATCAGGCCGATCAGGGTGACCAGGCCGATCTGGGTGTAGATGTTCAGCGTCGCATATTGCAGATACAACGGCACGAGCGCCCCGCACACCGCCAGAGGCACCGTGACCAGGATGACCAGCGGATCGCGGAAGCTCTCGAATTGCGCCGCGAGCACCAGGAAGATCACCACCAGCGCGTAGAGGAACGACACCGTGAGCCGATCCCCTTCGGTCACGTACTGCCGGCTCTCCCCCAGCCAGTCGAGCGTGGCGCCCGGACCCAGCGGTTGCGCTTTCAGGAACTGGACCGCGCGTCCCATGGTCACCCCCGGAGCGAGAATCGCCGAGAGCGTCGCGGAGTTCATCTGATTGAACTGCGGCAACTGATTGGCCTGCGGCCGCATGCTGATCTTGACGACCGTGCTCAGAGGCAGCAGCGCCCCGCCGGCCGACTTCACGTAGAACCGACCCAACTCATCGGGCGTGTCGCGCCAGGCTTGCGGCACCTGCGTAATCACATCATACGAGCGGTCGTGCCAGTTGAATCGCGTGATGTAGTTCTCGCCCACCATGATGGCCAGGGTGTTGGCGATCTCATCCATGCTCACGCCCAGCTCGCCGGCTTTCGAACGATCGATCGTGAGCCGGGCTTCGGGACTGTCGAAGGCCAGATCGCTGTCGACGTAGACGAACAGTCCGCTGTTGCGGGCAGCGGTCTTGATCCGCTCCATCGAAGTGTAGAGAGCGGGAAAGTCCTGCGGCGAGCGGATGACCATCTGCACCGGGAGGCCGCTGCTGGCAGCCGGCAGCGCCGAGCCCATATACGCGCTCACTCGCACGTCCGTGAGAGCGGCTCCCCGCGCATTGATCTCCGCTTGCACCTGGGCCGCCGATCGCTTGCGATCGGCCCAGTTCTTCAGATTGATGCCGCCGGAGCCGCTCCCGAGGGAATCCCCGCCGGTGCCAAACCAGCTCGAGGTGTACTCCGGCTCGCTGCTCATCAGATCCACGGCCTCATGGGCGGCGCGGATGCCGTACGCGGCATTCGAGTATTGCGGCGCCTTCGTCTGAACGTAGATCGTCCCGGTGTCCTCCGGCGGGGAGAGCTCCCGTTGCGCTCCGGTGAAGAGCACGACGATCGCACCGAGCACGCCGACACCGACGAGCAGCACAGCCGGCCGCGCAGCGAGCGTCACATCGAGCCAGCGCGAGTAGCCCGCCGTGAGGCTGGAGATACGATGCTCGATGGCGCGCGCCAGTCGGCCCTCGCTGACGCGATCATTCAGCAACCAGGAGCTCATCATCGGAGAGAGCGTCAGCGCGATGACCCCTGACACGACGACCGCGCCGGCGAGGGTGAACGCGAACTCGCGGAACAGAGCACCCGTCAATCCGCCCATCATGCCGATGGGCGTGTAGACCGCTGCCAGTGTCAGGGTCATCGCGATCACGGGACTGAAGATCTCCCGCGCCCCGACGAGGGCGGCGCGGATGGGAGAGAGGCCCTCCTCGATGTGCCGGTGGATGTTCTCCACCACCACGATGGCATCGTCCACCACGAGCCCCGTGGCCAACACCATGGCCAGCAGCGTCAGCAGGTTGAGCGAAAAGCCCGCCACCAGCATCAGGGCAGCCGTGCCGATCAGCGACAAGGGAATCGTGATTACGGGAATGACGACTGCCCGCAGGCTCCCGAGGAACAGGAAGATCACCACGATCACGATGGCGACGGCCTCGATCAGCGTGCGGATCACCTCTTCGATGGAGGCGTTCACGAAGAAGGCGATGTCGTACTTGCTGGTGACCTCCAACCCCGGCGGCGCCGCTCGCTGGATCTGCGGCAGCAGCTCCTTGACGTGCTTGACGATCTCCAACGGGTTGCCGTCGGGCGTCGGCGAGATGGCGAGCGTGACCGACCGATGGCCGTTGCTGAGCTGCAGGCTGTCGTAGGTCTGCGCTCCCAGCTCCACCGTCGCCACATCGCCCAGGGTCACCACGGCGTTTCCCTGGCGTTTGATGACCATGTTGCGGAAGCCTTCCACTCCAGTGACATCGGTGGAGGCCGTGATGTTGATCGCCGTGTCGGCGCCTTTGAGCTGACCCGGCGCCGCCTGCACATTGTTGGCTTTGAGCGCCGCCGAGACGTCCGTTGCGGACAGCCCGCGCGCCGCGAGCTTCATGGGATCGACCCAGACGCGCATCGCCATCATCAGTCCGGCGTGCATGTCCGCCGAGGCCACCCCGGGCACGGAGGCGACCAGCGGCTGGGCAAAGCGGGTGACGAACTCGGCCATCTGCGCGGAGCTGAGCGTGTCGCTGACGAAACCGACGTACTGGACGGCCGTCGTGCCGTCGGTGATCTTCGTGACGATCGGATCCTCAGCTCCCGGTGGCAGCAGATACTTCACCTGCTGAACCTTGGCGAGAATCTCCGTCATCGAGCGATTGCTGTCGGCGTTGAGAACCAGCTTCGCCTTGATCTCCGTGCGGCCCGCGGCGGATACCGCAGTGAGGTACTCGATGCCGCTCGCGGTCGCCACCGCTTGCGAGATCGGGGTGGTCACGAAACCCTGCATGACCGCTTCGGTGGCGCCGGGATAGTTCACATCGATGACGATGGTGGCGCTCTGCATGAACGGGTACTGGCGCACCGGAAGCAGGAACACCGCGCTCAAGCCCACCAGCAGAATGAGCAGGCTCAGCACGATCGACAGGATCGGCCTGCGGATGAATCTGTCGGTGAACGCCATGGCGATCAGTGTTCCGGGTTCGGGAGCAGGTGCTCCACTCGCACCGGGGAGCCGGAGTGGACGCGAATCTGGCCCTCGGTGATCACGATGTCCCCGGCCTTCAGCCCCTGTGTGACGACCACGCCCTCCCCTACGCGGCGACCGGCCGTCACCGGAATCGTCTGCGCGTCACCGCCTTCGGAAGGATTGGCCCCGCGCACCACCACGACGGTGTCGCCGAGCGCGGAGGTCTGGATAGCGGTCTGCGGAATCACCAGCGCGCCGTCCTGCGGCGGCAGGTCCAGAACGGCCGTGACGTACATGCCGGGGTGCAGGGGATGCTCTGGATTCTGCAGGAGGGCCTCGATGCTCACGTTGCGCGTCTGCTCCTCCACCTTCGGCTCCAGGGCGTTGACCTTGCCCTCGAAGGTGCGGCCCGGCCAGGCGTCCGTCTTGACCTGCACGCTCGCCCCGACGCGCACCTGCGGCAGGTCCTGCTGCGGCAGGTTGAAGTCGACATAGAGCTGATCGAGATCGGTGAGCGTCGCGATGGCATCCCCGGCGTTGAGGTACTGCCCGGGATTGATCCGCCGGATGCCGAGCACACCGGCGAACGGTGCCCGGATGTGGTGCTGCTCGATTTTCGCATCGAGCTGGCGGACGGCGGCCTGCGCCTCCTCCAGCTCGGCCTCGTGTTGCTCCAGCAGCTGCCGCGGCTCGACGTTGCTCGGCGCGAGCTTGCGCGAGCGCTCCAGTTGAATGCTGGCGTAGTGCGCCTGGGCCAGGGCCGACGCGCGATCGGCTTCCTCAGGAGCTTGATAGAGATCGACCAGGGCCTGACCCGCGGGCACATGCTGTCCGGGCTCGAAATGGATGGCGACGACGCGGCCTGCGATTTCCGGCGCCAGCATTACCTCGCGCACGGCACGCAGGGTGCCGATGGCCTCGAGGGTCATGGGAACCCGCGCCGGCTTCACCATGATCGCGGTCACTGGAACCGCCCGTGCCGGAGGCTGCGGCGCAGGAGCGGTCCGAACCCCGCGCCATACCGAGATCACGACACACAGAACTACGAACCCGACCACCACCCCCCAAGTGGGATTGATGCGGGATCGAACGGGCGCACGCCGCAGCAGCACTCGAACCTCCGACCGTGGTCTACCGCCACTTGAGCGTGGAGAATATACTCTGGGTCTATTTTACTGCCAACGAGATCTGAGACGGATGATCGCACGTCAGCCGGCAGGCTTGTCGGGGGCGCCGCCGGGCCCGAGGCAGCCCGACCTGCGCCGCGCCGCGCTCACCAGCGCCGCCGCCGAGCTGTTCACCTCCCGCGGCGTCGACGCGACCACGATCGATCACATCGCCGCTCGCGCTGGATTGTCCAAGGGCAGCTTCTATCACTACTTTCGCACCAAGGCCGACATCCTGGCGGCGGTGCGTACACGGTTTGCCGTTGAGTTTCGTGAGCGTGTCGCCGCCAGTGTCGAGCGGCGCGGCAATGCGAGCTGGTCGGAGAAGTTGGCGGCTTGGGTAGAGGGCATGATCGCGGCGTACTTCGAGCTGCACCCGCTGCACGATGTGTTGTTCCACGATAGCGAGGGGCCGAATCGGGAGTTGGTTTCGGAGTACCTGACGGTCCGGCACCTGATCGAGTTGCTGCGTTCGGGCATGAGTGCAGGAGCGTGGCATGTGCAGGACCCGCGCGCCGCCGCAGTGATCATGTTCTGCGGCCTGCATGGCGCCATCGACGAGGCACTGATTACTGGCACGCCTCGCGAGGAGATCGCGCAGGCGATCACGCCGTTGTTTCGGCAGATGATGGGAATGAAATAGCAAGGCAGCCGGCAAAAACCACGCTTTTTGCCGGCGGCAACGGAGCTGATGTCCGCAAAAGCGCCGGAGGCGACTTTTGCCAGTGAACGACTGAGCAGAGCGGCCTTGCAGAACAAGGCCGCCTGCCCACCCCCCTCGTGGCGCTGTCAAGCGCACTGACGTGCGTCATTTGCGCGCCATCCAGCGAACTCCCGCGGCGCTTCGCGCATCGTGGGAGGGTCCTGACGCTTCTGAGAAGTGCGTAGTGGAGTACCCGGAAGGTCAGTGCCCGAGGCGGACTATATCGAAGCCGGCTCGCCGGGGAAGTTGCGGAAAACCGCAACATCCCGTGAGGCGCGTCGGCTTCGAGGAGATTCGAGGGCGCGATTGCAGAGGTGCGTGTTGGTTACCGGAAGCTCGGCAGCCGAATGGCCTCGACCAGGCCGACTTTCTGTGCAGCCTCGCTCAGCACTCTGGAGATTCCTCGCCACGCGATGGTGCTGCCGGCAGCGCGCCGCTCATGCATGAAAGCCACGAGCAGCTTGAGGCCGGCGGTATCGATCCGCTGCACGGTCGAGCCGTCTAGCGAGTCGCCGCGCCCCGCCGTGCGCAGCCGCTCGTGCAGAACGCCAATTGCGCCAATGGTGCAGTCTGCCGGCAACGCAATCGCGCTGCGGCCTTCTGACTTCGGGGTCGAGTGCGTCTCCGTCGCAACGTTGCGCTGCATGCGAGTCCTTCGGGGAATGGCGAGAACACGCTTTTATCGTCCCGGGCCGGGCATCCTGGAGGGGGGCTCGCGCCGAAACGCGACGTGTACACGTCGGTACTTTCCGCAGTCCCGGACACCGCACGCCGGTTCCCCAGTCCTTCGGAAGCAGCGCCGGATTCCAGGCGATCGATGCTGCCCAGGTCGATCGTCACATTCACGCTGCCCGATTGCGCGGCGCGATCCAGGGTGACCGTGCCACTGGAGTGGTTCATCTTGCCCCGCCACTTCGACACGCCGAAGTGATCGGCCTCGAAGCTGGGATAGGTATGCGTCGGATCGAGGGTGTAGCGCGCTTCCTCGGCACAGGCGGTACCCGCAGTGGCCGCCAGCAGTGCAACGCCTGCGGCGAGATTGAGCGTTCGGGTCGTCATGGTCTCTCCTGGGGTGGAACGGTTCGTTCCCAGGACGTGCGGGAGCAGCGCGCGCGGACAGCCTGCGCCGGCCTTTTTTTTCCGCGCGACGGCGCCAGGAAATTAGCGTATCCGGGGCCCGGCGCGTCGCCCGGCCGGCAAACCGCGTCCCGGCGCGGGCCGCCCGCGGCGGGGCTAGCTCACTTCGCCGGCTCGATACGCAGAATCGCGCCGTGCTCTTCGTCCGTCGCGACGTACAGCAGCCCATCGGGGCCCTGCTTCACGTCGCGGATTCGCTGGTGCAGATCCACCAGCAGCGATTCACGCCGCAGCTCTTCCAGGTTCTCGTTCAAGAGAATGCGGTCGAGCCGTCCGGTGCCCGGGACCTCGCCATAGCGCAGACCGCTCACGAACAGGTCGCCCTTCCACTTGGGCAGCTTGTCGCCGGTGTAGAACGTCAGGCCCGCCACCGAGATGGAGGGCATCCAGTAAATGACCGGCGGCTCGAAGCCGGCATGCGTCGGCTCGTGCGTCTTGACTTGCCAGGGCCCCGGATAGGTCCGGCCCAGGCTCACCAGCGGCCAGCCATAGTTGCGGCCGGGCTTGAGGACATTGATCTCATCGCCCCCGTTGGGCCCCATCTCGGCAAGCCAGACCTCGCTGGTTCCGGGACGTACCGTCAGGCCCATCGAGCTGCGGTGTCCGAGGGTGTAGATCTCCGGGCGATAGCCCTGCTTGCCGACGAACGGGTTGTCCTTCGGCACGCTGCCGTCATCGTGCAGCCGCAGCACCTTGCCGACCAGCGAGCTCGGATCCTGCGCCGTGTCCCCGCCAGTGGCGATCCATAACATGTTGTCCGGCGTCATGGCCAGACTGACGGCGCCGTGCATGTTGTCGCCGACCCAAATGTCCCGCACATTGCTCATCGAGCCTTTATCGAGGCGCGCGCGGGCTACGGCGACCGTCGAGCTCTTGTCCGGGAGCCACTTGCTGTAGCTGAAATAGATCCAGTGGTTTTTGCTGAACTGCGGATGCAGCACCAGGCTCATATAACCGTGGATCGCGCCGATCGCGCCCGACTTTCCGCTGAAGCGCGACGGTGGCCCTCCACTGATGGGATGCGGATCGAGCACTCCGTTGTGGATGAGCCGCAGCTGCCCCACCCGCTCCGTCACCAGCAGGTCGCCGTTCGGAAGGAAGGCCATGCTGTAGGGGTAGTCCAGCCCCTTGGTGAACACGGTGACTCGAATATCCTGCACTTCAGCCGTCTTGTAGACGAAGGGGCCATCCGGCAAGGGCTGGTCGGCGAGGCCCGTGGGCGCCAACGGGACGCCGAAGGAAAACGGCACTTTCTGCTGTGCCCAGGCGACGCACAGCGTCCCCGCCAGGACTGGAATCGCAACGACAGCAAGAACCCGGCGCATGGATGTCATGGGTACCTCACCTGAGACGTGTCGGTGTCAACATCGCGGCTACACTCTAAAGGGGACTCGCGCCGAACTTTGGAAGGGCATGGAGCGCCACCACTGGCCGGACAGGCCCCCCAACGGCCGCCCCGGCCAGCTCTGCCCCCCGACCTGCCCCCCAGGCATACTCGCCCCGCGCGGAAGCGAAAAGGCGAGGGGCCATGGCGTATCCGCCGGGCGTATCCGCATCCATCGACGCATGGGTCTCATCGGGGCGGCGCGCCTGATGTTGGTTGGGAGGCTGGCGCTCGCGCGGGCCGGGCTGGGGCGGATCACGCCGAAAATGGCATTTGCGATCGCTACGCGTCAGCCCACTGCCGCAGGAGGTTGTGGTAGATGCCGGCAAGGCGAACGCAGGCATCGTGGTCTGCGTTGGTGCGAACGAGCTGCTGCAACGTGCTGTCGAGATCGAAGAGGATGGCTCGACGGGCGTCGTCCCTGACCATGCTCTGAACCCAGAAGAAGGCGGCCAAGCGCACGCCACGGGTGACCGGCTCGACGCGATGGACAGTGCCCCCGCCATACAACACCATGTCGCCGGCGGGCAGCTTGACGCGCTTCTCCTCACCCGCTTCCCCGATGACGAGCTCGCCGCCGTCGTACTCTTCCGGGTCGCACAGGAACACCGTGGCGGAAAGATCCGTCCGCACACGATGCGGCGTACCGAAAACGGGCCGCACTGCACCATCGATGTGCCCGCCGTAGGATTGCCCGCCGCAATACCGGTTGAGCAGCGGCGGCACTACTTTCAGCGGCAGGGCGGCGGCGACGAACTGCTGATTCTTGTCCAGCTCGTCCAGGATCACGTTGCCCAGGCGCCGGGCGAGCGGATGCCCCTCCGGCACCTGCACGTTGTTCTTCGCCCGGCTCGAGAGATATCCCGCGGTTGCCTTGCCGTCGACCCACTCAGCCGTCTCGAGCGCCTTGCGGAACTCGGTGACCTGGGAGGCGCTCAGCAACCGGGGAACAATCAGCACCATGGATCAGAAGCGTACGTTCAGGCTCAAGAATGCCGTGCGGCCCTCCGCCGGCACCACATGAAAGAAGTGTAGCTGATCGTAATAGTAGCGGTTCGTCAGATTGTTCAGGTTCAGCTGCGCGTCGATGCGGGTGGTGATGGCGTACCGGGCCATTGCGTCGAATGCCCAGAACCCCGGCACAGTCTTGATCGGCGGCACGTTCTGCGTGTACTGCGAAGACACGAAGCGGCCGCCGCCGCCGATCTGGAAGCGCGGGATGAGCTGGTAGACGCTCCAGAAGGTCAGAGCGTGCTTGGGCGTATTCATCAGCGGGGAGCCGACCGGCACGGCACCCGGCGTCGAACTGGTCTGCTGGCTGTCCAGGTAGATGTAGCCGCCGGTGATCTGCCAGTCCTGCGTGATCCGCCCCTCCAGACGCAGCTCTGCGCCATCGACCCGTTGGCTGCCAGCCAGAATGTTCAACGTGACGTTGTCGGGGTCGGGAACGCGGGCGTTGTCCTTCTCGATCCGGAAGATCGAGCCGCTCACATCGAGCCGGTTGCCCACCAGCGCCCACTTCGTGCCGAGCTCGTACGACTTGTTTTTCTCCGGATCGAGCTGCGCGTTGTTGAGAGAGAACGAGCGCGAGCTGCTGATCAACGACAGGTCTTCCGCGGACGGATTGAAAGCGGTCCCGAAGGAGAAGTAGGCGTTGCCGTTGTCGGTGAGCTTGTAGGAAACGGCGCCGCGATAACCGGTCATTTCATCGGTGTGAAGAATGTGGTCGGTCCTGGTGAGCAGGCCGGTCGTGGTTGTCGAGAAGTTGTAGTCGTTGTAGTCGACGTGGAAGTAGTCCCATCGCAGTCCCAGAATCAGCGTCCAGCGATCGAAAGTGGCGGTGTCCAGGGCGAACGGGCCGGCACTGCCGCCGATCAGGTGCGTCTTGTAGCGCGGGTAAGTGCGCGTCGCGGAGAAGTACTGGTTCTCATCCGGCCTCAGCAGGTTGGTCCCGGGCACGCCGCTGCTGTTGTAGAACTCCGGTGCCGCCTTCTCATGACCGCCCTCCACTCCGAGGACCGAGACGTTCTTGATGGCACCCAGGTCCCAACGCACCGTCCCGAAGAACTGATCCCACAGCATCCGGTCATCGCTGTCGCCGGTGTTGTCGTTGCGAGTGACGGTCACAGTATTGACGGGCGTGGTCGCCGGCAGGGTCGTCGCGGTCAACGGCTCACTGAAGCGGAACTCGCGCTCGTAGTCCGCGTAGCGGACCACGTTCTGCAGCGAGAACGTGTCGGAGAAGTCGTGGATGAGCCGGATCGTGCCGATTTCGGTCCGCGTGCGCATGGAGTCGTTGCGGAAGCCGTAGTTGTTGTTGCGCGGCACAGCCGCCGGCACGGCACCCAGGTACGGCAAGCCGTAGTCCGGGATGTCGTTGTTGTACTGGTGATAGAAGGAGACCGTGAGCCGGGTCGGCGTCCCGAGGCCGAGAGCGAGCGTGGGCGCGATTCCCCAGCGCGAATTGTCTATGACGTCGCGGTCGGTCACCTGCGCCTTGTGGACCATGCCATTGATCCGGAATGCAGCGCCCGCGCCGAGCGCGGCCAGGGGCTCATTGACGTCGATCGTGGCGCGGCGGGTGTCGTCCGTGCCGCCCATGACGGTTGCTGCGATGAAGGGCTCGCGCCTCGGCATCTTGCTCGCCTGCTCGATCACACCGCCGGTCGAGCCGCGGCCGAACAGAATCCCCGAGGGACCCTGGAGAACCTCGATGGACTCCAGATTGAAGGGATCGCGGTAGTAGTCGCCGTAGTCGCGGACACCATCCAGAAACATGTCATCGCGTGCGACGAAGCCGCGGATGGTCGGCGAATTGCCCAACGACTTGAACTCGCCGGCGCCGAGGGTGATGCCCGGGACCGTCTTCAGGGCCTGGTTGAAATCGGTGACGCCGCGGTCCTGCAGGACCTGCTGGGAAATGGTGTCGATCGATTGCGGTGTGTCGATGATCGGCGTGACGAGCTTCCCCAGACTCGACGTATCGGTCTTGTATGCATCGCGCTGGCCGAAGATGTAGACCTCCTCCCTGGCCTGATTCGGGCTCGAAGCCGCATCCTGCGCGTGCACGGCAACCGCCTGCAGCACTCCCAAGCCCGTCCCCGCAACGAGAACTCTCCGCAACAACACATTGCCGCCGCGCCTGTCCGCAGTCATTCAACAGCTCCCACGCATTATATCCATTCGTATATAGCGTGAGCGACGACCGCTGTCAAAGCCGTGCGGCTATCGGCTCAATGAGGGTCATTCATTCGACGCGAGCGGAGCCGCGGAACCAGTGCCGACCAGGCATGTTGTACCTCGGTGATGCCATCGAACCGCGGAGCGTAGATCATGAGCGCAGTCCTGGCCGCATTGTTCCCCAGTCATCAGATCGCAGTGGCCGTGCGGACACGGCTCGTGGAGGACGGCTTTCCGACCGATCGAGTCGAGCTCGCCTCGCGG
>DATNEN010000114.1:0-23209 GCA_035552975.1 Steroidobacteraceae bacterium | reverse complement strand
AGGCCGCTCTCGGTGACGGCCACGACTATGGCGTGCGTATCCACTACAGCGAAGAAGGGCCGGTGCCGCTGGAGACCGCCGGCGGCATTTTCAATGCGCTGCCTGTTTTGGGCCCGGAGCCGTTTCTGGTGGTGAATGGCGATGTCTGGACGGATATCGATTTCGGCCGGCTCGTCCTCGACGATGCTGCGGACGCGTGCATCGTGCTGGTTCCCAACCCCGCGCACAACTCGCGTGGTGATTTCGCACTGGACGGGGACGTGGTGATCGAGCGCGACGGCGTGCGGCAGAGCTATACCTATTCGGGTGTTGGCGTGTATCGCCCAGAGTTTTTTTCTGGCTGCTCACCCGGGAAGTTTCCTCTCCTTCCTTTGTTGAAGCGCGCTATCGCGGCGCACCGCTTGCGCGGGCAGATGCATCAGGGTGAGTGGTTCGACGTGGGGTCCATCGAGCGGCTCAGGGAGTTGGATAGCCGCGTTCGATCAATAGTCCGTTGAGGGTGTGCCGCGAGTTGCCTAGCCTGTGTGGACCGGTGACGTATGGAAGTCCACATGAGCGACGTCGAAGAAAAGGTCGATCAGCTGCAGGCCGATATGGGGGTGCTGAAGACCGACGTGGCCGTGCTGAAGACCGATGTTGCCGTACTGAAGACCGATGTGCGTGATCTCAAGCGGGAGATAACTGAGAACGCTCGTGAAGTGCGTCAGGACCTCAAGGACGTGAGGAGGCACCAGGAGCGCGACTTCCGTCTGCTGTTCGGTACGCTGATTGCCGCGACGCTGGGGCTTGCCGGCCTGATGGCCAAAGGGTTCGGCTGGTTGCACTGACCCGGGGCCCGCGGTTGTGACCGGCGGCCTTCTGTGAATCCGGGGGTTTGGCCCTACAATAAGGGTATGTCGAACCTGAAAGACATCCCCTTGGTGAGCGAAGCTGCGCGGGCCCGGAGTGGCGAAAAATACCTGACGCCTCAAGGATTTACGGCGATCCGGGACGGCATCAAGGCGCATGCCGCCGCGGGCGCCGAGGTCGCGCTGCGCAAACCCACGTGGCTGCGGGCGAGGGCCCCGTCGGGGGCCGGGTTCGAGACTGTCAGGGCACTGGTGAAGGAACACCGTCTCGCCACCGTCTGCGAGGAGGCGAAGTGCCCGAACATAGGCGAGTGCTGGAATGCGGGTACCGCGACCATCATGCTGATGGGGGCCGTGTGCACGCGCGCGTGTCGTTTCTGCGCGGTGGATACCGGCAATCCGCGTAGTTGGCTCGATTCCGACGAGCCGCAGAACGCCGCGCGAACGGTCGAGCTGATGAAGCTCAAGTACATCGTTCTAACCTCGGTGAACCGCGACGATCTGCCGGACGGCGGCGCTGGCCACTATGCGGCCTGCGTTCGGGCCATCAAGGAGCGCAGCCCGCAGACTGCCGTGGAGGCACTGACGCCCGATTTCCAAGGCGTGCTCGCCGACGTCGAGACGGTAGTGGATTCGGGTCTGGAAGTGTTTGCGCAGAACATCGAGACGGTGAGGCGTTTGACGCATCCTGTGCGCGATCCCCGTGCGGGGTATGAGCAGACGTTGCGCGTGCTCGAACACGCGAAACGACACAACCCGAGCGTGCTGACCAAGAGCAGCTTGATGTTGGGGTTGGGAGAGACGGACGAGGAGATCGTGCAGACGCTGGATGATCTGCGCGCGGCGCGCGTGGACATCGTCACCCTCGGCCAATATCTGCGCCCGACGGTCAATCACCTGCCCATCGAGCGATTCGTCACCCCGGCAGAGTTCGACAACTATCGGGAGCTGGCGTTGGCGCGAGGCTTCCTGGAATGCGTGTCCGGACCTCTCGTGCGCTCGAGCTACCGGGCAGAGCAGGCGTTGAACCGCAACAACGCCGGTCTCGACAATGGCGGCGCGAAGGGCAAATAGCAGCGAAAGACGTCATGAGTGCTGAAGCCTCCACTGTCCCCGCGCGAGCCTCCGCCGCACTGCCTCGAGCGGTGATTCGTCAGCTCGGGCGGGTCGAGTACGAGCCGACCTGGCGTGCGATGCAGCGCTTCACGGATGAGCGGGACGCAGCGACGCCGGATGAAATCTGGTTTCTCGAGCACCCGCCGGTGTTCACGCTCGGCATGAACGCGAGTGCCGCACATGTTCTGGCGCCGGGAGATATCCCTGTCGTGCAGATCGACCGGGGCGGACAGGTCACCTATCACGGCCCGGGGCAGCTGGTCGTCTATCCGCTCGTGGACCTGCGCCGTGCGCAACTCGGTGTCCGCGACCTCGTCACTGCGTTGGAAACGTCCGTCATAGATCTGGCCGCCGAGTTCGCAATATCGGCGCAGAGCCGGCGTAGCGCACCCGGGGTGTATGTCGAGGGAAAGAAGCTGGCGAGCATCGGGATCCGGGTGCGACGCGGCGCCAGTTACCACGGACTCGCATTGAACGTCGCGCTCGATCTGGAGCCGTTCCGCCGTATCAATCCGTGCGGCTACCAGGGACTGGAAATGACGCAGTTGAGCGAGCTCGGCGGGCCGGCGACGGTTGCCGCCGCGGCGGTCGCCCTGGAACCCATTCTGCTCAGGGCGCTGGGGCTGGCCTCCCATCCGCCGGCTATGAGTTACTAGCGCAAAGATCTGACGCCCGCCAAGCTTCGTAACCGCTCTGTAACTGCGGCCCGCAAGCGCTCCGCGTAAGCTCATTCTCCCACGAGCAAACGGAGAATCCTCGATGCACCGACGCGAGCTGCTGCGCCTGACATCCGCCGTCGCGACCGGCCTGGCATCGGCCACGATCTTCGGCACCCGGCCGGCACAGGCAGCCGCCGTCACGCTCCTCAACGTGTCCTACGATCCGACACGCGAGCTGTACGTGGACTACAACACTGCGTTCGCGCGGTACTGGAAGGCCAAGACGGGACAGGACATCCGGATCAACCAGTCTCACGGCGGCTCCGGTCAGCAGGCACGCTCGGTGATCGAGGGACTCAAGGCTGACGTCGTGACCCTGGCGCTGGCGGCGGATATCGACGCGATCGCCACGCAGGGCAAGCTTCTGCCCATCAACTGGGCGAGCCGCCTGCCGGAGAACAGCTGCCCCTACACCTCGACGATCGTGTTCCTGGTGCGCAAGGGCAACCCGAAGGGCATCAAGGACTGGAGCGATCTGATCCGCCCCGGCGTCCAGGTGATCACGCCCAATCCCCGAACCTCCGGCGGCGCGCGTTGGAACTACCTCGCCGCGTGGGCCTGGTCGCAACGGCAGCCCGGCGGGAGCGAGGCCGGCGCGAAGCTGTTCATACGCAAGCTCTACAAGAACGCACCGGTGTTGGATGCGGGCGCGCGCGGCGCCACGACGACTTTCGTGCAGCGAAACATCGGTGACGTGCTGATTGCCTGGGAGAACGAGGCGCTACTGGCGATGAAGCGGCTCGGAGCAGAGCAGCTGCAGATCGTCGTGCCCACGATCAGCATTCTCGCGGAGCCGCCTGTGGCGGTGGTCGACCGTGTCGTGCTGCGGCGTGGCACGCGCGAGGTGGCGCAGGAATACCTCAAATACATCTACAGCAAGGAAGGGCAGGAGATCGTCGCCAAGAACTTCTATCGGCCGCGCGATGCGCAGGTGGCGGCTCGCTACAGCGGGCAGTATCCGCAGCTGAAGCTCGTGACCATCGCCGAGCTGGGTGGCTGGCCGGCGAACCAGAAGAAGCACTTCAGCGACGGCGGAATCTTCGACCAGATCTACGCGCCGTAGCAGACGCTCGCGGACCGCACGCGACTGGCATCCGCCAGATGCGTGGCCAGGCGCTCCGCGTGCGAGCGAAGCTCGGCGGCCGCCGTCGCCTCCCAGTAATCGGCGCGCAACTGCGGCCCGACGCAGAAAAAGTTCTCGGCCGCACGCCCGCTGGAGTCGATCAACGCCCCATTCCCGGCGGTGCGCAATCCCAGGCTCAGCGCATCGGCCGAGGCCAGTCGTTGCGCGAACAGCGAGTGCATCAGTGGATCGCGGGAGCGGTAGGGGTTGTACTCCGGCCCGGTGCAGTTGATCACCCGATCCACGAGCAGGCTGGAGGGCTGTGTTGCGCCGCGCCGCCGCCACGTGACTCGCACCTTGTCACCGGAGCGCTCGCAGGAGAGCACACGTCCGGCGTGAATGCGCAGGTTTCCCCGCAAGCGCATCTGCTGGATCTGGGCCAGGGTCTCTTGCGGCAGCCGATGGCGGTGCACGTCCCAGTAAGTGCGCACGTGGCGTAGGAAACGCCGCTTCTCTCGCAACGGCAGACGGCTCCACAGAGCCGGCGCGATGTTGCGGACGAAAGTGACCGCCTCCCGCCAGTCCCCGCCCTGGCGCTCTGTGGCGGCGGCAAGGCGCCGTATCGAACGCATCAGCCTGCGTACCGAGAACGATGCTTCGCGCAGCAGGGCGCCGCTGTCTCCCTCGCACGGCGCATGCCTGAAGGCAGTCTGCGAGGGCGGCAGGAGTCCATGCCTGGAGATCGCATGGATCGTCACGTTATCGTTGCAGTTCACGGAGGTCGCCGCTACGACATCCGCCATGGTGAGGCTGGTGCCGATGACCAGTATCGTTTCGCCAGGGCGGCAGGAGGACGGCGCCGTCCACGGATCCTGCGAGTATCGAGAGGAGCCCAGTAGCCCGTCCAGGGCCGGCGGCGAGCCTGGGGCAGGGTTGCCCACGGCCAGCACCACATCGTCTGCGGTGATCGTGGACCCGTCGGTTGCGTGCAGATGAACGGAACCGGAATGCGCATCGCGGCTCACATCGACAATCTCGGCCCGCACTCGGATGAGCTGTACGTCAGGACCCGCGGTCAGCTCGGCATTGGCGAGCGAGGATTCGAGGTACTCCCCGTACAGCGCTCGCGGCAGGAAGTCCTCCGCAGTCGCATACGGAAGGCGACGTCGTGCGAATGTCAGGAACTCCAGCGGCTCGCGCGGATTCGCCGACATGCGGCCTGCTGGAACGTTCAGCAGATACTTGTACTCGCGGTCGGCATAGGCGACGCCGCGTGCGATGCAGCGAGAGCGCTCGATGAGCACGATGCGTGTGGGTTCGCTGTTGAGGAGGCGGAGGAGGTTGGCAGCCACGGTGGTGCCGCTGAAACCGCCCCCGATGATGGCAATCGTTCGAATCGGAGAGTTCAAGAGTGCGCTTCCTGTGCTTGATCCTCCGATCAGCCTAGCGGATAGGCTGTATCAAGCCGGTAGAGACCCGGTGACATCTCGGGCTCAGGCGCGTCCTAGTCGACGACGAGCTTGTAACCGGCTCCCGACGCAGTCTGCAGCAGCTGTGGGACCGCGGGGTCCGCTTCGATCTTCTGCCTGAGGCGGTGCACGAGCTGCTTGAGCAGCTGGCGATCGCCGGAGTTGCGGTGTCCCCAGACCTGGATGAGCAGGCGATCGGAGCTGACAGTGTGGCCCGCATTCGCGAGCAACATCTGCAGCAGGCGCAGCTCGAGCTTCGTCAGTCTCACGGGCTCGCCGCTGGCGATCTTGACGGTATGCTCCTCGATATCGAGGGTCACGCGACCCATCGCGAGCGGCGCCGTGTTCTCCATGCCTGCTCTGCGCAGCAGGGCCTTGATGCGTGCGAGCAGCGTGCGCGGGCTGAAGGGCTTGGTGAGGTAATCGTCGGCCCCCAGCTCGAGCGCACGGACGAGGTCTTCTTCCTCGCCGCGAACGGTGAGCATGATGACCGGCACACGGGAGCGCTTGCGGATCGCCTCGCACACCTGGAAGCCGCTCGCGCCGGGCATGTTGATGTCGAGGACCACCAGGTCCGGGGATTCCTCCTCGAACATCTTCAGGGCGCTCGGGCCGTCGCCGGCTTTCAGGACCAGATAGCCCGCCTGCGCCAGCGTGAAGCCGATCAGCTCGCGCAGATCGCGATCGTCGTCCGCGGCGAGGATTTTCATGTCCCCGTCTCTGCCGGCAATGTCATGACCATCCGCGTCCTCCCGAGCTCGGTGCGAATCAGAGCGATGGTACCTGCATGGCGGTCGATGATGGACTTGACGATCCACAGGCCGAGGCCCAGGCCGCCCGGCTCCGGCTCTTCCTCCGTGCCCCGCCGGAACCGCGCAAAGATGGCTTCCGTGTCTGCTGCGGCGGGTCCGGGACCTTCATCCTCGACCCAGGTCGTGACGTTCGCGCCTTCGGGACGCGCTCCGATGCGCACAGTGCTGCCTTCGGGTGCGAACTTGTTGGCGTTGGCCAGCAGGTTGACGAACACCTGGGTGAGCCGGTGCTTGTCTCCGGCGATGAGCGGCAGATCCTCCGGCAGATCCACTTCCAGCGACTGTTGGCGCAGCGCGAGCAGCGAGCCGATGAGCGCCTGGGCGTCTTCGACGATCTCGCGCAGCTCGACGCTCTGGTGGCGAATGCTGAGCTGTCCTGACTCGATGCGCACGCTCTCCAGCAGGTTGTCGATCAGGCGCGTGAGCCGCAAGGTGCCGCGCTCCAGGGAGCGCACCAGCTCCTCCTGTCGCTCGCGCGGCATCGGCTGCGGGGCACCCGTGGACATCCCTTCGAGCAACAGCTCGATCGAGGCGAGCTGGGCCGCCAGCGGCGTGCGGAACTCGTGCGAGATATTCGCAAGCACCGAGTCGCGCGCGCGCCGTACGCCTTCCAGCTCGGTCTCATCCCTGATGACCTGCACCTGCAGTCCTTCGACCATGCCGGAGCTCGTGATGACGGTGATGCGCGGCTCGGACTCGGTGACCTGCAGATGCTCGACCGCCTTGGCGCTGCCATCGCTCCTGGCGAGCAGGATCGGACATCGATTCTCACATGGCCTGTGGCCATCGACGTCGCACGGCTTGAGCACATCGCCGCAGAAGCGGCCGATCGCTTGCTGGGGCGTTACGCCGAGCAGCCGCGCGGCCTGCGGGTTGAGGTAGCGGATGGTGCGGCTTCGGTCGACGGCGTAGACGCCTTCGACGATGCCGGTGAGGACGGCCTGGGCTTCACCCTCGCTGCGGCGTAGGGCGCCTGTCAGATCGACCAGGTTGCGTCGCATGTCCTCCATCGTTCGTGCGAGCTTGCCCACCTCAGCCGCCCCGCCCACGGGAATGGAGGTGGAGAAGTCTCCTTGCCCGAGGCGCACCGCGGCATCCGTGAGCGCCTTGACGGGTCCGGCGATGAACTCGCTCAGCAGCACACCGGCAAACACGGCAAGGGCGGCGAGGATCAGTGTGGTGACCAGCAGCTTGCGGATCAGGCGGCCCGAGGAGCTGTCGATGGCATCGGTGGGGAGCAGGGCCTCCAGCAGCGCTATGGCTTCGCCCGTCGAGGCGAACACGGGCACGCTGGCCGCATACTCGCCCCTGGAAGTGATCCGCTGGACGGCCGAGCGGCCGTCTGCGAGGGCCGATGAATACAGGGGCGTGTAGGCGTTCACGGGGTCGTTGGTGAAGGAGCGGTAGTCGACCAGCTTGATCGCCACTCCGACGCGCTCGCTGAGCGCCTTGGCGAGCTTGTCGTTCAGCAGCAGCACCGCGTAGACGCGGGTGCCTTCGGTGTCACCCAGGCTGGCATATGAGCCCATCACGGGCGTTCGGACGTTCGTCGGCAGTGCGAGGAAAGTCGAGCCCTGCTCGCTGCTGGAGGTGATGATCGACTCCCAGTCGAGCGTAGGGCCGCTCTCGGCCACGATCTGCGTGCCGGACACGACGGCGCAGGCGTCGACGTTGGCGGTGTCGCAGGAGCGCCGCAGGATCGGCGGGATCGCATCGGTGCGTCCTTCCGAGAGCAGCCGTTGCAGCGTCGGCCGATCGGCCAGCGCGCGCAGCGCGGTGACCTCATCTTCGCCCCGGCGCCGCAAGTCCTCGCGCGCCATGGCGCTCGCGAGCTGCACTCGCGCCTTGCCCTGCTCGTCCGCCTGATCGTGCAGCATCCCGACGGCCGAGTAAGACAGTCCGCCGGCGACGATCAACACGATGCCCACGTGGACCGCCACGAGCCACCACCCGAGAGTCGTCTTGCCCGGTTCCGGCCACAGCCGTTGCCACGCGGCACCGATGAAAGCGCGGATACGGTCGATGGCCATCATCGGCGACGGTAGCCCGTACGCTCCACGAGCGTCTTGACCACCAGGGTGACCACGGCCAGCAGTGTCAGCAGCGAGGCGACGGCGAATGCGCCGACGAAGTTGTACTCGTTGTAGAGAATCTCGATGTGCAGGGGCATGGTGTTGGTCAGGCCGCGGATGTGGCCGGAGACCACCGAGACGGCGCCGAATTCGCCCATGGCGCGGGCATTGCACAGGATCACCCCGTACACCAGGCCCCAGCGGACCTTCGGCAGAGTGACTCGGAAGAAGGTCATCCAGCCGCCCGCGCCAAGGGTGATCGCGGCCTCTTCCTCATCGTTGCCCACCTGTTGCATGAGCGGAATCAGCTCGCGCGCGACGTATGGAAACGTCACGAGCATGGTCGCGAGCATGATACCCGGGAGCGCGAAGATGATGCTGATGTCGTGATCCTGCAGCCAGCTTCCGAACCAGCCCTGCAGGCCGAACAGCAACACGTACACCATGCCCGAGATGACCGGCGAGACCGCCAGCGGCAGATCGATCACGGTGATCAGGAAGCTCTTGCCGGTGAACTCGAACTTGGCGATCGCCCAGGAGGCGGCCAGGCCGAACAGGGTATTGATCGGCACGACCACCGCGGCCGTCGTCAGAGTGAGCCGGATGGCCGATGCCGTGTCCGGATCGGCGAAGCTGTGCAGGTAGGCGTGCACTCCCTTCTGCAGCGCCATGAAGAACACCGTCGCGAGCGGCGCAAACAGCAGTCCCGCCAGGAACAGCAGCGATACGCTGATGAATGTCCAGCGGATCAGATGGCTCGCGATGGTGTCGCGGCCCGGGCGCGAGGCGAGGTCCTCCTGCAGCGGGATCGGTGCAGCGGCCATCAGTGAGCCGCCTGGATGATGCGCCGGCGTCCCCAGCCCTGCAGCAGGTTGATGGTGAGCAGCACCACGAAGGAGATCACCAGCATCACGAATCCGAGCGCCGCGGCTCCCTTGTAGTCGAACTCTTCCAGCCGGATGACGATCAGCAGCGGGGTGATCTCCGTTTTCATCGGCAGGTTGCCGGCGATGAAGATCACCGATCCGTACTCACCCACCGCGCGCGCAAAGGCGAGGGTGAATCCGGTCAATAGCGCGGGCAGCACCGTCGGCAGGATGATGCGCCGGAACACGTAGAAGCGGCCTGCACCGAGGGTTTCGGCGGCGTCCTCCAGGTCGCGCTGCACCTCCAGCAGCGCCGGCTGCATCGAGCGAACCGCGAAGGGCATCCCGATCAGCGTCAGTGCAACCGTGACGCCGATCCAGGTGTAGGCCACCTTGATGCCGAACGGCTCCAGATACCGCCCGATCCAGCCGTTCTGCGCAAAGACAGTGGTCAAGGCAATGCCGGACACCGCGGTCGGCAGGGCGAACGGCATATCGATCAGCGCATCGATCAGCTTTCTGCCCGGGAAGTCGTAGCGCGTCAGCGTCCAGGCGATGACGAACCCGAACACCAGGTTGATCGTCGCCGCGAGCGCCGAGGCGCCGAAGGACAGCCGGTAGGAGCCCAGCGCGCGGGGGCTCAGCACCAGGTGCACGAAGTCATGCCACGTCGTCGAGGTGGCCACGATGACCAGAGCGGCCAGCGGCAGGAGCACGATCGCGCACAGGAAGAACGTCGTAAAGCCGAACGTGAGGCCGAAGCCGGGGAGCACGCTGGGTTGCTTGATTCTCACGCCACGACCCCTTCAGGGGTCCGGTGCACGAGCAACACCGGCCAGCGGGCATCCGCGAGCAGCGAGCCGAATTTCTCGGCTACGCCCGTCATGCTGCAAACACCCAGAATGAGCATCTGACCGGGAGCCTCCGCGAGCTGGCGGGCCAGCTCGCTCGCAACGTCCCCGAAGCGAAGCTCGGTACGCATTTCCAGGCCGTGGACCTCCTGCGCCTCGGAACGAGCATCGAGCAATGCACGCACGCCATGCGGTCGCTGGGTCTCAGCGGTTTGATCCGGGAAGATACCGACATAGGTCGCCTCTGCCGCTACGTGCCGTAATACGCTCGCGGAAACCGCGAGCGTCGCGCCTCTGACGGATTCCTCCGCCCAATGGATCAGCACTCGCTGCGGGGACGTCGCGTTCTGCGGCAGGACCAGCACCTCATCGGCACCGTTTTCCAACAGCCACTCGGTGCGCTGGGCCACATCCGCTTCCGCGGCGATGACCGTAGTCCCCGCAAAGGCCCCGTCGCCCTCGGAGCCGGCGCCCGACACGCCCAGCTGGGGCTCGACGCGCGTGGAGATCCGGGTCTTCATGCGCGTGGCCAGCTCGACCAGCAAGGGGTGCTGGCTCAGCGTTGCCGCCTGAAGCTCCGTAGGTGCGCACGCAGTGAAACTCGACAGAGGCGTCGGGAGGATGTGGATACGCCGCACACCGATGGCGACCGGTTGGCCCGGCGAGACCTGGAAGGCTCGCTGCTCGTGCTGCGTGCGCGTGACTTCCAGCAGGGGTATCCCAGACCCGTTGCTGTTAGAAAGTGGCGCGGCCTCCGCATCGTCCATGCGAATGCGCATCCGCTCCAGTGCGCCGGTGAAGAGAACCTCTTCGACCGCTCCGTGCGCCAGGTAGCGGGCGTGCAGCGCTTCGCGGGTGGGCGCGACCTCGATTTCCTCCGGACGGACGACTGCGACGACCTCGTGTTCGCGACCTCCGTGACCTGGGTTCGCGGGATGCGCGTTGACCGGAGTCTTTCCGAACCGCACGCCTTCCTTGCTCTGGTGGGCGAGCAGCAGATTGGCGGCGCCGAGGAAGGTTGCGACGAAACGCGTCGCCGGGCGCGAATACAGCTCGTGCGGGTTGTCCATCTCCAGCAGCCGCCCGAGGTTCATCACACCGATGCGGTCCGCCATCGCAAAGGCTTCTTCCTGGTCATGCGTCACCAGCACCGTGGTGATGCCGAGCTCGCGTTGGACCTGGCGGATCGTACGGCGCAGCTCTTCGCGAATCTTGGCGTCGAGGGCGCCGAAGGGCTCATCGAGCAGCAGCACTTCCGGCTTGTGGGCGAGTGCGCGGGCGACCGCGACGCGTTGCTGCTGACCGCCCGATAACTGTGCGGGCAGGCGGTTGTCCATTCCCTCCAGCGAGACGAGGCGCAGCATCTCCTGGCGCCGCTGCCTGCGCTCGGACGCTCTCATCCGCCGCACGCGCAGCGCGAACTCGATGTTCTCAGCCACCGTCATGTGACGGAACAGGGCGTAGTTCTGGAACACCAGGCCGACCCCGCGGTCGCGCGGCGACACGTGGGTCACGTCGCGCCCGTGCAGTGCGACACGGCCGTGGTCGACTCCCGCCAAGCCGGCGATGGCGCGCAGCAGAGTGCTCTTGCCGCTTCCGCTGGGCCCGAGGAGAACGAAGAACTCACCGTCGCCGATGTCGAGCGAGACGTCGTTGACGACGGGTACCCCCTGATACCGCTTGGTGACCTGATCGAGTGCGATGGACATTTGTTTTGGCTGGTGCCCGCGGCGGTGCGCGCACCGCTTTATGCTGTGATCGAGCGCGCATGCTACCGGCCGGCAGGCGTGGGCGTCAGTGGCCGGCCGGTGACAGGGCGGTAACAATCGGGTTACGAGACCCCCTGGCGCCTACGTTCTGCTTATCAGTTCAGATCCGGAAGCTATCAGGGTGGGAGCGGGCCTGCTTCCCTACAGAATGATCAGGACGCCTTCGCAGGCTTTGAGCTCCGCGACCAGGGCTTCGATCTGCTCGCGGCTGTCGGCACGCAGCGGGTAGGAGATGGACAGGAAGTTGCCGTTCTCGCTCAGCCGCTCGGTGATCCGATCGGGATCCAGCGAAGGCACGTGGCGCAGCACGATCGCATGCACACGTGCCCGAAACTCGTCAGAGGGGCGACCGACGACCTTGATGGGGTAGTCGGCCGGAAAGACCAGCAGCTCGTTCACCACGGGGAGAACTGCACTTCCTGCTTGTAGCGTTGCAGCTCATCGAAGAGCCGTCGCCACACGGGGCCCGGTCGGCCCGTGCCGACCGGCCGACCGTCGAGCCAGGTGACGGGCTGGATCTCGCGGGTGGCGGCGGACAGGCAGATCTCATCGGCGGAGCGTAGCTGTGCCTCGTTCACGCAGACCGACCGGAAAGGCACACCGGCGCGCTCGGCCATCTGCTCGATCACCGAGCGGGTCGTGCCCGGGAGGATGTTCCGGGAGTGGGGTGGCGCAAGAAGCGAACCGCCGCTGACGACATGCACCGTCGCGGCGGAGGCTTCGAGAACTTCGCCATCGCGCAACAGAATCGTTTCCGCCGCTTCCGCATCCGCTGCCAGCTGACGCAGCAGCACGTTGGCCAGCAATGCCACGGATTTGATGTCGCAACGCGCCCAGCGGGTGTCGGTTGCCGTCACGCACTTCAGCCCCGATTGCAGAGTGGCCGCGCCGATGACGGGCAGGGGAGCGCAGAACCCAAACACCGTACGTGGAATATCCGGCAGAGGCGCGTGATTGCGGCCGCGTTCGGCGCCTCGCGTGACCTGCCAATACACGTACTGATCGACGGCGCCGTTTGGCTCGATGAGGCCGGCAATGATCCTGTACCACTCCTCACGCGTGTGGGGATCGCGCATACGGATCTCGCGCAGGCTGCGAGTCAGCCTGTCGCAGTGCGCCTCGAAGCGAAACGGGCGCCCCGAGTACACGGGCATGACCTCGTACACGCCGTCGGCGTAGAGGAAGCCACGATCGAGTGGTGAGATGCGCGCTTCGTCGATCGGCAGGTAAGCCCCGTTGAGATAGCAGGTCGGGAAAGGCTCAGCCACTACTGAAACCAGAGCGCCACGTCGTCGGTCATCCGCGTCCACAGGCCGCCTTCCGGCACTGCCTTGAGGGCGACCAACGGCGTGTGGGCGATGACCTGTCCGCTCGGATCGGTAATCGTCAGGTCGCCGAGGGGCTCGTTGAGCGCAATGGGGGCGATCAGGGGTTGCTTGAGGACGTGCACGCTGGTCTTCAGGTTCGCGACCTGGCCGCGGGCAACGGTGACGTACATATCGTGTGGCACGTCCAGCACTGCGAACTGCTCGGAGGATTTGTACACGCGCGGCTTCAGAACCTGCTCGCCGGCGCTCTCCACCTTGGCGGTCTCGAAGAAGTTGTAGCCGTAGTTGAGAAGCGTCTCGCTCGCATCCTCGCGGGCCTTGATGGAGGGCGCGTCCAACACGACGGAGACCAGGCGCATGCCGTCACGCTTGGCAGCCGTTACCAGGCAGTACCCGGCGCTGTCGGTGTGGCCGGTCTTCATGCCGTCGACGCTCGGGTCGCGCTCCAGCAGGCCGTTGCGGTTCTGCTGCTTGATGTTGTTCCAGACGTACTCACGGATGCTGAACCACTGGTACAGGTCCGGGAAGTCGCGCAGCAGCGCGTTGGCCAGCACGGACAGGTCGCGCGCAGTCGTGAAGTGGCCGGCGGCAGGCAAGCCGTCGGCATTCACGAAGTGACTGGATTTCATTCCCAGCCGCCGGGCGTACTCGTTCATCATCTGAGCGAAGGCGGGCTCGGTGCCGCCCACCTTCTCCGCCAGAGCGATGGTCGCATCGTTGCCGGATTGGACGATCATGCCCTTGATGAGCACTTCCGCCGGGATCTGGGTCCCCACCTGCACGAAGGTCCGCGATCCTTGCGAGCGCCACGCGTGCTCACTGATGGTGACCGGATCGGTGAGCTTCAGGCGCCCTTCCTTCAGAGCCTTGAAGACCACATAGGAGGTCATGAGCTTGGTGAGGCTCGCCGGCTCCATGCGCTCATCCGCATGACTCTCCGCAATCACCTTGCCGCTGAAGTGATCCACGAGGATGTAGGCCTTGGCGTTGACATCCGGCGGCTTGGGAATCGGCGCTCCGAGGTTGGCGGGCGCGGCGGCCGGCTTGGGGGCCGGAGTCGGAGCCGTAGCGTGCGCTACAGCGAAAACCGAGGCGGCAATGACGAGCACGAAGCTGGACGAACGAAACATCCGCAAAGATCCCCCGACGACGAACATTAGAAAAGTCAGCTGTTCAGATTCTATCTCAATGCACCACTCCATTGTTTGACGCACTCCGCACCGCGGAGGGTGCTGTGAGATCGGTGACGTTCGCGATGACCGCGATGAGCTCTGTCGGGTCCACCGGTTTGCTGATGTGCGTCTGGTAGCCTGCGAGCAGCGCTCTCTGCCGGTCCTCGGCGCGCGCCAACGCCGTGAGGGCCACTGCCGGAATCCGGCCAGCGAGTCCCGGAAGCGCGCGCATCTTGCGAATGAGATCGTATCCGTCCTGGTCGGGCATCCCGATGTCACTGACGACCACGCTGGGCACGATGTCTCCACCGACGATCGCGAGAGCTTCCAGTGCCGAGGCAACGGTTACGACGTGCGCTCCACGCTCCTCCAGGACACGGCGGGCCAGCGCTCGGGCATCCGGCTCGTCGTCGACCACGAGGACCCGCAGCCCCTGCAGTGTCAGCTCAGCGGCCTGTCCGACTCGCTCGGCCTTGAAGAAGGTGCCGGCTTGCGGACGGGCCAGTGGCAGTCGGACCGTGAAGGTAGCGCCCAGGCCGTCCCCGTCACTGCGCGCCTCCACCGATCCCTGGTGCATCTCCACCAGGCTCTTCACGATCGACAGACCCAGCCCGAGGCCCCCGTGCCGGCGGGTGGTCGAGGCGTCCGCTTGCCGGAAGCGGTCGAAGACGTAAGGCAGGAATTGCGGCTGGATGCCCTGTCCGGTGTCGCTTACCGTGATCTCGACCTGTCCGTCGACCTGCTGCAAGCCCACCCGGACGGTGCCGTTGCGCGGGGTGAACTTGATGGCATTGGTGAGTAGGTTCCAGATGATCTGCTGCAACCTTCCGGCGTCGCTGTCGATCAGCCCGACGGGCTCGAGCGCGGCATGCAGCGAGATGTCCTTCATGTCGGCGCTCGGGCGGATGGAGGCGACCGCCGCCTTCAGCACCGCCCCCGGATCGATCAGCTGCAGGTCGATCCGCAGCTTGCCGGAGACGATCCGGCTCATGTCCAGCAGGTCCTCGATCATCTGCGCCTGCGCCTTGGCATTGCGCTCGATGACTTCCATCCCCTGGGCCACGGAGGCGCTGCGGCGGTCGCTGCGCAGGATGCCCGCCCACCCCACGATGGCATTCAGCGGGGTGCGCAGCTCATGGCTCAATGTGGCGACGAACTCGTCCTTGAGGCGCGTCGCGCGCTCGGCTTCGGCGCGGGCTGTGCGCTCGCTCACCAGCAGCGCCTCGCGATACTCCTCGGCTCGGCGCCGCTCCGTGATCTCTCTCTCGAGCTGGCGGCGGCGCTCGTCGAAACGGCGGCTGATCAGGGCGGCGGCACCGATGAAGATCAAGCTCAGGACGATGGTGCCGATCAGGACCCCTTCACTGGTGGTGCGGGCCTGCTGCTCCTCCTGCCGGCGCGCCTCCAGCAGCCCTCGCTGGAGGACATCGAGATCGGCGGAGAAGCGCCGGAAGGAGGCCATGACCTGAGTGTCGGCGCCCTCGACCATGTGCGCGAGGGCCGAACGGTCGCCGGTTTCGCTGGCGTGCACCATCTTCTGCAGGTCATCGAGCTGCTCGGTCGCAAGCCGCGAGAGCTCGGCCACGGCCGTTGCCGTTGTGGCCTCGTTTGCGCACAGGCGGCGCAGCTCGCTCACGGCGAGCCGGATCTGGGCCACCGCCGCGTCGTACTGCGTCAGGTAGGAGGGGTCGCGGGTGAGCTGGAAGCCGCGCTGGTTCGCTTCGGAGTCCGTGATCGCGGCATCCAGGTCGTTCAGGGTCTGCAGGACATCGTAGGAGCGCTGCACGCTGGCACTGGAATTGGCCAGCGTGGTGAGCTCGGTGTAGCTCACGAAGCCGATCGAAAGGATCGCGCTCAAAGCGACGATGAACGCCAGTGCCCAGAAGATTCGACGGTTCGCAATGGGCACGGGTGCCTCGCGCTGACTGCCTCAATTCGTTAGTCGTCGTTGGCCAGCCTTGCGTCGCGGAACCCGATGGCCGCCAGTCTGGCAGCGAGCCGATCGAATTCAGGGACGCTGGTCACGGGGCCGACACGCACTCTAAAGAGCCGGTCTTTGCTCCCATCCGCAGGCATGCGCACAAAAGCAGTGGCGAGACCAGCCGCGTGCAGGCGTTCGACCGCGCGGCTCGCGTTCCGTTCATCTGAAAACGCACCTACCTGCACATAAAGTGTGGGGGGCGGCGTTTCGGAGGCGCGCGTCAGCGTGTCGGGCTCGCCGGGAACCAGCGCCCGGACCTCCACCAACGTAGTGCCCTCGCGCAACATATCGAGCTTCGCGGCCGCCGTGTACGACAGGTCGATGAGACGATTCGCTACAAACGGACCCCGGTCGTTGATGCGCACGACCACGCTGCGTCCGTTTTTCAGATTGGTGACCCGGGCGTACGTGGGCAGCGGCAGGGTCTTGTGGGCAGCTGTCATTCCGTACATGTCGTACGACTCTCCACTGGAGGTGCGCTCGCCATGAAAAGTCGGCCCATACCAGGAGGCGACGCCGCGTTCCAGGTACCCGGACGCGCTCCCCAGCACGTAATAACGCCTGCCCAGCACGTCGTAGAAAACGGGGTTGCCGTGGGCGCTGCGCGGCTCGATTTTCGGGACGGCGTCCGGAATGGCGATCACGTTGGTCGGGGGCTCGGGGATCGGCTGGATGACCGCCGGGGAAGGAGTCTGAGCGCGGGGTTGCGGCGGAAGCGTTCCGCAGGCACTCAATAGCGCGGCACTTGCGACCGCCGCTGCGAGGAGCGCCCTTCTGGATGAGAGCACGCTCCTCAAGGCGAATGGCCTGGGGGCTCTGCGCTGCGCACGCGCTTGGCAATCGCCTCGGCCAGATCATTCACGGCCATGGCGTAGCGCGCGCTGTGGTTGTATCGGCTGATGGCGTAGAAGTTCTGAAAGCCCACGCGGTAGGCCGGCCCGTCTTTCTCTTCGGCCGATACCAGCACGGCCGGCGTGGTGGGTGGCAGCGACAGGCTTACCCTGACCCCCTTCCCATTGAGACTGTCGAGGGTCTCATTCAGCTCCAGATTGCGCGGATCGAGCTGGAAGCTCGGATCCGGATCGAGCCGGGCAGGGGTCAGAACCGGTCCGCCGGACACCCAGCCGAAGGAGATGAAGTAGTTGGCGACGCTGGCGAACACATCGTCCCAGTCCGTCCACAGGTTGCGGCTCTCATCCCCGTTGGCATCCATGGCGTAGAGCCGATAGTTGGAGGGCATGAACTGCGGCGCGCCCATCGCTCCGGTGTAGGACCCCAGCACGGTGAGGGGGTCGATCCGTTCCTCGCGCACGAGCAGCAGGAATTGCTCGAGCTCGCCGCGAAAGTAGTCCTGCCGCGGCGGGTAGTCGAAAGCGAGCGTCATGAGCGCATCGAGTACGCGATCGTGCCCGGTGATGCGCCCGTAGTTGGTCTCCGCTCCGAGGATGGCGACGATGTACTGTGGCGCAACACCGCGCTGGGCGGCTTCGTGCTCGAGCGACACGCGGTGCTCGTTCCAGAATTGCGCGCCGTCGGCGATCCGCTTCTCGTTGACGAAGATCTGCCGGTACTCCCACCACTCGAGCACTCGCTCAGCCGGCTTCGTAATGCGCTCGATGATCTTCGGCTGCGCTTCGGCGTGTCCCAGCAGCGCCTGGACGGACTTGCGGTCCAGGGCATCGCGAGCCACGACATTGTCGACGAAGCTTGCGATGTCACTGCGCGCGAGATCGAATTTGCCGGCGGGCGGAAGGGGGACCGGCGGTGGCAGAGCGGACTGCGTTGCCGTCGTGGGCGGCACGCCGGGTGTCAGTGAGGATTGCGTCCCTGGCGGCGTTGCGGGCGGCGCACCCGGAGGCAGTGAGGGTTGCGCACTCGCGGCTTGCACGAGCGCCCAGAGAATCCACGAATGTCGCAATTTAGAGAATGACAAAACTGACTATGAGCTCACTAATTTGCGGTGCGAGTACAGCGCCATGAGGATACCGAAGCCCGCCAGCAGGGTCACCACCGAGCTCCCACCGTAACTGACGAGCGGCAAGGGGACGCCGACGACCGGCAGCAGGCCGGTCACCATTCCCGTGTTGATGAATACATATACGAAGAATGTAAGAGCAATGCTGCTCGCCAGCAGCCGCGCGAAGGTGTCCTGGGTCTGCATCGCGAGGAACAGCGAGCGGGCGACCACGAACAGGTACAACACCAGCAGCGTCGCCTGGCCGAGCAAGCCGAACTCCTCGCCGATCACCGCAAAGATGAAATCCGTGGAACGCTCGGGGAGGAATTCGAGCTGCGCCTGGCTGCCGTTCATCCAGCCCTTGCCGAATACGCCCCCGGAGCCGATGGCAATCTGCGACTGGATGATGTGGTAGCCGGCCCCGAGCGGATCGGTCTGCGGATTCAGGAAAGTCAGCACGCGAGCCCGCTGATAGTCGTGCATGAAGCTCCAGCCGAACCAGGCGCCGGCCGCGCCCAGCAGCAGAAACATGACCATCACGCGCACGCGCAGGCCGGCCATGATGATCACGAGCACGCCGCCGATCGCGATCAGCGCTGCGGTGCCCAGGTCGGGCTGGACGGCGACCAGGCCCACGGGCAGCAGCACCAGGCCGCCCAGCACCAGGAGCGACGTCCAGGTCGGAGGCAGCGGCCGTTCGTGCAGGTACCACGCACAGATCATCGGAACGGCGAGCTTCATCAGCTCCGAGGGTTGGAACTTGATGATTCCCAGATCCAGCCAGCGCTGTGCGCCCTTGCCGATATGGCCGATGCCGAACACCACGACCAGCAGGAACATGCCGATGGCAAACAACCAGGGCGCGGAGCGCCGCAGGAAGTTGGGATTGACCCGCGCGAGCAGCAGCATCGCGATGGCGCCCAGAATGATGCGCACCACCGTACGGATCACAGTGCCGATGTTCTGTCCGGAGGCGCTGTAGAGAACGACGAGGCCGAAAGCACAGATCAACGCCAGCCCAGTGACCAGTGGACCGTCGATCTTCAGCGCGAACAGCACGCGCGCCGCACCAGTCAGCGTACGCCGTGCGCGGGACTCGGAGGTGACTTCTTCGTAGATCATCGATCAGCCGATGCGCACGGTCGTCGTGGGCAGTCGAGCTTCCTTCTGCGGCGCGACCTGCGGCTGCGGGGGAGCGCTGGGCGCAGGTGTCGTCGCCGGCGGTTGCGCCGGCAGAGCCGGCGGGACCATGGAGGGCTTGAGCTTGCCGTCGGAACCCAACAGATAGGCGTCGAGCATCTTGCGGGCGACGGGTGCCGCATTTCCCGCACCGAAGCCGCCGTTTTCCACCAGTACCGCGACGGCGATCCGCGGGGCCTCTGCGGGCGCAAATGCAATGAACCAGGCATGATCGCGCAGGCGCTCGGGGGTGATCTTGGCGTTGTACTTGGCGTTCTGCGCCACCGTGTAGACCTGTGCCGTGCCGGTCTTGCCGCCGGCTGTGTAGGCCGCACCCTTGAACGCCACGTGGGCGGTGCCGCAGTAACGGGCGCACCCCGTCGTGCCGATCATCGCGTCGATGACGACGGACCAATCGGCCTCGGGCACGCCTTGGACGCCTTTTTCCTGCACCGGGGGCAGCCATTTGATGCTGCCGTCGGCTTCGTGCAGGCCTTTCACCAGCCGCGGCCGGAAGCTCTTGCCCCGTTCGGAGAGCACCCCCGCGACGTGGGCGAGCTGCAGCGGCGTCACGAGCAGGAAGCCCTGCCCGATACCGAGATTGACCGTATCGCCGGGGAACCAGGGTTGATCGGCCGCATGCTTGAAGGCCGCGCGCTTCCACTGTGGGGTAGGCAACAGCCCCGGCTTCTCACCGCTGATGTCGATGCCCGTGAGCTGGCCGTACCCGAAGGGCGCCAGTCCGCTTGCGATGCGATCGATGCCCATGTCCGCGGCCAGCTGGTAGAAGTAGACGTCGGAGGAGCGCGAGATCGCTTCCGCCAGGTCGAGCAGGCCGCGCGGCTCGTCCTTGTCCGCACGGAACAGGTGGCGACTGCCGGGCAGGTGAAACGTGCCGTTGCAGAGCAGCTTCTTGTCGGCGGTGATCACGTGATCGGTGAGAGCGATCAGGCCGAGAGCCGGTTTGATCGTGGAGCCTGAGGGGTACGTACCGCGCAGGGCACGGTTCAACAGCGGCTTGTCGACGTCTTCGGTGAGTGCCGCATATTCCGCGTGCGTGATTCCGCGAGCAAAGACGCTTGGATCGAAGCCAGGCTCACTGACGAGGGCGAGTACATCGCCGGTGCTGGGGTCGATGGCGACCGCGGCACCGCGATGACCTGCCATCGCCTGTTCCGCGGCTTCCTGTGTTGCCAGGTCGATCGACAGCACAACATCGTCGCCCGCGGTGGGTGCGATTGCGCTCAGGTGCGGCGCATAGGCGCCCTGCCGTTGAACCGAGCGGCCTTGAGCGTTGACGAGCACCTCGCGTGAGCCGTTGTGTCCGTGCAGCTGCTTCTCGTAGGCCGCTTCGACACCCAGCCTGCCGATGAGCGTGGTCCCGTTGTAGGCGGCTCGATCGATGTGCTCGAGGTCCTGCTCGCTGATGGCGGCGACGTAGCCGAGCGCGTGGACGCCGAGCTCGCCGTAGGGGTAGTGACGCGTTTGGCGAGTGACCAGGTCGACGCCCGGGAACTCGAAGCGATGGACCGCGAAGCGGCCGACTTCCTCATCGGTCAGGCGCAACCGCAGCGGAACGGTGTCGAATGCGCGCCGCGACAGGACCAGATGGCGCACCTCGCTCACGTCGTCTGCGTCGATCAACCCGAGAGCGGCCAGACGTTTCAGTGTGTCGTTCAGATCGGGCGTCTGCTCGCGCGTGAGCTCGAGCTGGTAGGCGGGCTCGTTGTCCGCGAGCACCTTGCCATTGCGGTCGAGGATCAGGCCGCGACTGGCCGGGATGGGCTCGGTGCGGACGCGGTTGCCCTGGGAGAGCTCGGCGTAATAGTCGTGGCGGACCACCTGCAGCACGTACAGCCGCGCCACCAGTCCGAACGTGAGCAACACGATCACCACACCGGCAATCAGGGCGCGGTGATCGAAGAGCCGCTGCTCTTTCCAGTGATCCTTGATGCGTACGCCGCCGAAGGCCATCTCGAGCGCCCTCAGGAGCTACGGCCGTAGCGGTGAGTGAGGAACGCCGCAGCGAACGGCCAGATCATTGCACTCGTCACCGAGTGCAGCCAGCGCGCCGACGAGGTGATCGGATGGCCGCTCCAGCCATCGATCGCGAACACGATGAATTCATAGATCACGATCGCGGCGAACACGATCAGCGCCTGTTGAAACGCGGGCTTGGAGCGGATCTTCTGATGCTCGCGCACGAAGATGTAGGTAATGAGAGCGAGCGCCAGCGCGTGCTGTCCCAGGACAGGTCCCTGAAAGACATCCAGGGCCAGCCCGCCAAACCAACCCAGCGCGATGCCGCCGGCGCGGGGCGCGGCAATCGACCAGTAGAGCACGGTGAGAACCAGGAACGCCGGGCGTGCGGGGTCCATCCAGGGCGGCAGAGGGAGCACCGTAAGGATGAGCGCCACCAGAGTGGTGAGCACCATCCTGAAGCGGGGCTCGCTGTTCACTGCTGCTCCGGCGGTGGGGTCGCGGCGGGCGACGGCTTGGGCGGGGCCGCAGGCTCCGGACTCGGCGGGACCGCCGCGGCCGCGGGCGACTTCGCCCCCTCGGTGGCTGTGGGCGATGCCCCGGTCTCGGTGGGTTTCGAGCGCGGCGGCTCTGAGCGGGGTGTTTGAGGCCTCTCGGCGCGCGGTGTGCCCGCCGCCTCGGAAGCCGAGGCCCCGGATTCACGCGGGGGGACGGCAGCATGCGTGGTCGGCGAGGGGGTCGGCTTGGCCGCAGGCGATGGCTTCGCCGCGGCGGTTGACTTCGATCCCGACGCGCCGGCGTTCGCAGACGTCCTTGCCTCGGCTCCTGTCCCCGCGGCGGGCGCTGTCCCCGCGGCGGGCGCCGTCACCGCGCGGGGCGGCGCGGGCAGGGGCTGTATCCTGGCGTTGCCAGTCTTGGAGTCGCTCATGGTCGCCGTGCCGGGTGCGGCAGGGTGGTCAGGACGGAACCACACGAGAACGGCCTCCCGGTCGAGGTCGATTCTGGCCAGGGGCGCCGCGCGCACTTGCGCCAACGGTTGCACCGCGTCGTGGTGTACTTCGGTGATCCGGGCAACGGGGTAGCCTGCGGGGAACACCCCGCCCAAGCCGGACGTCATCAGGAGATCGCCCGTCTTCACGTCTGCATTGGCCGGAAGGTAGGGAAGCGCGAGCGAGGCGGTATCTCCGGCACCGACGGCGATGGTACGAAGCCCGTTACGTTCGATCTGTACTGGAACGGCGTGCTCCGGGTCGGTGATGAGGATCACTTCGGAGCTCCAAGGTCCGACGTGGAGGGTCTGCCCGAGCAGGCCTTTCTCGTCCATGACGGCCTGACCCTTGAAGACGCCATTGCTCGTTCCGCGATTCAGCAGCACCCGCTGGCGCAGGCTGTTGAGCTCGACATCGACGACCTCTGCGACCTCCCAGCGCTCGGCTACCGCTGGCAGGGCCTCCTTCAGTCCGCGCAGCTCCGCGTTCTCCTTCTGGAGCGCGTCGAAGCGCATCGAGCGAATCTCGATTGCCCGTTGCTGTGCGCGCAACCGGTTGTTTTCTTTGCGTAATTCATCACGAGTGGCCAAGCTCTCCTGCAGCCAGGACCAGGCGGCGGAGGGCGAGCTGACGGCCAGCTGGACCGGGTACGCGGCGGCCTGCAGGAAGTAACGGGCGTTCTCCAGCCAATGGCTGCGCTCGTCCAGGAACATGATGACGATGGACAGCAGCGCGTAGAGGGTGAAGCGGAAGCCGGGGGAGCCTCCACGACCTTGCAACTGTCTGGCGCCTGTGCCGAAGGCGGCCACGCGATGCGAGCCCTCCGCGGGCTATTCGAGCCCGAAGTGACCGGGACCCAGCTCGTCCATCAGCTCGAGAATGCGCCCACCCCCGCGTGCTACGCAGGTGAGCGGGTCATCGGCCACGACGACGGGCAGTCCGGTCTCCTCGGTGAGGAGTTTGTCGATGTCGCGCAGCAGCGCGCCACCGCCTGTGAGGACGATGCCTCGCTCGGCCACGTCCGCGCCGAGCTCCGGG
>DATNEN010000113.1:0-4225 GCA_035552975.1 Steroidobacteraceae bacterium | reverse complement strand
TTGCCTGATGAGGGTGACGGCGCCGATGGTGCCTGCGACCAGCAGGACGACGACGACGTCACGGATCGACACGCGTTCAAAGAGGTGCATCAGGTCCCGCCACAGAAACACGAGGACTCCGAGCAGAAACAGGATCAGCGGCTCTTTCCACATAGTGAGTCGAGCGTCGTGCGCCCGTTCTTCTTTTTATTGAGATGACCCCAGTGTACTGCACGGCCGCCGCCCTGCCCAGCTCGGCTCGGCTGGGGGGCGGGCCGAGCGGGCATTCCGTCAAACGACCGGCGATTTCTGCCATGCTACGGTCGCTTCGCTCCCGTGATTGAGGCAAGAGGAGATCCAGACATGGCAGCCCCCCGACGAGTGGTCACCGGTCACGACCAGAACGGCAAGTCGGTCGTCCTGTCGGATGGGACGCCGCCGCAGCGACATCCGATGCAGGGCCGCGAGGTCGGAGCAGACTTCTTCGAGATCTGGAACGACCCGAAGACCGTTCCGGTGCTCGCTTCCGTGGAAGGGCGCGAGCCGAGCGAACGTGAATTCACGATCATGCCCGTGAGCGGTCATCTGATTCGCATCATCGACATGTACCCGCCGAGCGAAGGCGGCAAGCGTACCGTGATGCACCGGACGAAGACGCTCGATTACGCGGTAGTCATCGAGGGCGAAGTGGTGCTCGTGCTCGATGACAGCGAGGTCACACTGAAGCAAGGGGATGTTGTAGTCCAGCGTGGCACCGATCACGCGTGGGAGAATCGCTCCAGCAAGCGCACGCGTATGGCGTTCTTTCACATCGACGCGGAGTTCAGCGAGGAGCTGCGTGACAAGCTCCCGAAGACGCTGAACCTGATGCGCTGAGGAGCGCTCGAATGGCGATGCCGAAAAAACTCTCACTACACACGGCCCCGACAGTCAAAGGCTCGCGCTATCCGGCACCCTACGACCAGCCGTGCCTGGAACGATTCCGGCACTGCCTCGGCGATGCCGCCGGCCTGACGCAATTCGGCGTGAACCTGAACCGCCTGCCACCCGGGTCATGGTCGAGCCAACGGCACTGGCATACCGCAGAGGACGAGTTCATCTTCGTCGTGCAGGGGGAGGTCGTGCTCGTGAGCGACGCGGGCGAGGAGACACTGCGAGCCGGCGATTGTGCCGGATTCAAGGCCGGTGTGGCCGACGGCCATCAGCTGCAGAACCGCTCGAACAGCGATGCCCTCGTCCTCGAGGTCGGATCACGCCGGCCCGAAGACGACGAGGTGTTTTATCCGGACATCGATCTGCGTGTGTTGAAAGGTCGCGCGGACTATGCGCACTCCGATGGACGGCCCTACGTCGGCACCAAACCGCGCAATCCCGCCACGGGCCAATAGATAGCAGCCCACCTGCAATATTCCCTCGCGGCCACCTTGCCGCGCAGCACCCCACTTGCGAGTCCCATGTTGCCGCCCGGCGAGCGTACACGTCCAGTCGGGTCACTTGTAAACCAATCTTCCGGACGGGCGTTCTTCACTCCAACAGGCCAACCATCTCGCGGCCTCACGGGAGAAGTCATGAAGAAGTCGTCCTTGAGCATCGCGCTCGTCGTCGCCGCCCTCATGGGCACCGCCGCCTGGGCCGCGCCTCCCCAGACACAGGAGGTCACGCAGCGCGACCTCAATCAGCAGAATCGTGTCGAGCAGGGGTTGCAGTCCGGTCAGCTGTCGACGCGCGAGGCGGGACAGTTGGAAAAGGACGAGTCGCACATCGACAAGATGGAGGCGCGCGATCTGAAGAACGGCAAGCTATCCCCGCAGGAGACGGCGCGCATCAATGCCGCGCAGAATCGCGTGAGCAACCAGATCTACGCCGACAAGCACAACGGGACGGTCGGCAGTCCCAACTCCGCCTCCTCGCAGCGCATGCAGAAAGACGTACAGCGGGATGCGAATCAGGAATCGCGCATCAAACAGGGTGAGGCCTCAGGCTCGCTCACCAACCGCGAGGCCAGCCACCTGGAGCGCGGTCAGGCGCACACCGATCGTCGCGAGGGCCGGGCGGCGGCCAACGGCCACGTCGGAGCGACCGAGCAGCGCGGAATCCAGCGCGCACAGAATCGCCAGAGCCGTCATATCTATCGCAAGAAGCACAGCGCCTGACGGATGCGCCAACCCACGGGTTCGCGGGCGGTGTGAATACCGCCCCCCAACCGGCGGATGATTCTGTGTGGGGCCGGCCGCCCCCTGGCGAAAGCGGCACTCCTCAGGCAACAGGGTACGGCCGGCTCAAAGTGAGCCGGCCACACTTTGCGCTCGATGGGTCGCTACGCCTGCCTGCGCCGAGGACTGACGACGCAGCAATGAGATACACGCCAGCGCGGCAATTGCCGCACAGGCCGCACCGATACCAAATGCGAGGCGGTATCCGGAGTTGAGCGCCGGCAGCGCCGCTGCCCCCGTCGCAACCAACTCCTGGGTTCGGCCTGCGGCGGCACTGGCGAGGATGGCAAGTCCGAGCGCACCGCCCATCATGAAAGCCGTGTTGACTACACCGGAAGCGAGTCCGGACTCATCGGGCTCGACGTCACCCATCGCCGCCAGCAACAGCGGATTGAACGCCACGCCAGCGCCGAATCCGATCAGCAGCATCCCGGGCAGCACATCCGCCACAAAGTGACCGTCCACAGGCATGCGTGCGAACAGCGCAAGCCCGAGAGCGGCGGCGACCAGTCCGGCCACGAGGGGCGGCTTCAGTCCGAAGCGCATCACGAGCTTGGCGGACAGACCCACCGAGAAGGCGGCCATGATCAGATTGGCGGGCAGGAATGCCATGCCCACCTGCAGCGCGGAATAGGAGAGCACGCGCTGCAGATACAGCGCCGAGATGAAGAACCACGCGAAGCAAGCGGCGGCCCACAGCACGCACACGGCGTTGGATGTCGCCAGATTGCGCAGCTTGAACAGGCGCAAGGGAACGAGCGGCGCACGCACCCGCGTCTGGATGACCAGAAAGACCGCGAACAGGACCACCGCGGCTCCGAGGAACCCCAGTGTCGTTCCGGACAACCAGCCGGCGTCATTGCCATTGACGATGGCGTACACGGCCAGCATCAGCGCAGCCGTCACTGTCACCGCGCCACCGACATCCAGATGCTTCGTACCCTCCTGCGCAGCCGCGCCGGGGAGCAGGATCAGGCACAAGGCGAACACGGCGATGCCGATTGGAATGTTGACCAGGAAGATCCAGTGCCAGCTCAGCACGCTGGTCAGAAATCCGCCCAGCAGAACCCCTATGCTGCCGCCGCCGGCACACACGAAGCCGAATACGCCCATCGCCTTGGCGCGCTCCGCCTCCTGTGTAAATAGCATCATGATCAGCGAGAGCGCGACGGCGTTCACCACGGCGCCGCCGACACCCTGCACCGCTCTGGCAACGATCAAGTGCTGCTGCGAATTCGCGAGCCCGCACGCCAGAGAGGCGAGCGTGAACAACGTGATGCCGATGAGGAACAGCTTGCGGTGTCCGTAGAGATCCCCCAGCCGGCCGCCAAGCAGCAGGAAGCCTCCGAAAGTCAGCAGGTAGGCATTGACGACCCACACCAGCGAGGTCTCGGAGTAGCCCAGGTCCGCCCGGATCGACGGCAATGCGACGTTCACGATCGTCGAGTCGAGGACGATCATCAGCACGCCCAGACACAGGACGAGCAGCGCAAGCCAGCGACCGCGGCCGCGAATGCCGCCGGACATGATGAGCCTTTGAAGCAGTGGGGAGGCCGTTACCCTACCACGAGCGAGCAGGGACTCGATAGCGCAAATCCTCGCGAGCGCCGTTAGGGCGCCCGCAGGGCGCGGCGTGGGAGCGCCAGGTCAAAAATCGCGGCCCGGAGCCGCCTCCGACCCGGGCCGCGAGAGAAGGCGGGTATGTGACCGCCCGCCGGGGAAACGTTCGGCCGTCGCCGCGCCTTGCGCACCGCGCAAGCCACCGACTGGCGGGACTCCAGCGCCCGGCGCCGAAGGACCTGCGGATGAGCTCAGCGGGCCGCAGCCAGTCGGGCGTGCTTCACCAGGGCGGCGACCGCGGGGCTGTTGACCGACTCGACCGCGCGATTCACCGCCTGCCGGCGGCAGGACCAGGCGGCCATCTTGTCCTCGAGCCTGCGGCTGTCGGAGTCGGGGCAGACCTCGTGCGCGGCGATGGAGATGCGCCGATACAGTCTGGCCGCTCCCTTGGGCGTCGCCACATCCAGGTCGGC
>DATNEN010000112.1:0-5560 GCA_035552975.1 Steroidobacteraceae bacterium | reverse complement strand
GCGCGCCACCCGCGTGACCCGCGTGACCCGCCACCTCCGCGACCCGCCACCTCCGCGACCCGTCACCTCCGCGACCCGCCACCCTCCGCGACTCGTCACCCGCGCGCGCCATCCGCGTTGTACAGGGCCGCGACCAGTGCGAGCTATGCGGCGAGTGTCTGTGCGAGTTTCAGCGGTTCACGGGCGCTTTGGTCGACGCCGCGGGAGCCCCGGCGCTCTCCTTCGAGGGTGGTCCGGAAGAGGCCACGAGCAGCTTCTCGAGCTGATCGGTCGGAATGGCGCCACCGATCCGATGGCCGTTGGCCAGAAACATCGTCGGGGTGCCGTCGATGAACAGCTTGTCTCCCAGCTTCGCGAGCTCGCCGGTGGGATCCTTCGGACACGCCGCTGCCGGCGCCGGCAGCGCCTTTCTCTGCGTCAGCCAGCCGGTCCACGCCGCGGCCCGATCCGGAGCGCACCAGATCTCATGCGCGTGCTTGCTCGCCTGCGGGTGCAGCGTGTCGATCGGAAACAGGAAAACGTAGACGGTCGTGTCCTTGATGGTCGCCAGCTCCTGCTCGAGCTTCTGGCAGAACGGGCAATCGGGGTCTTCGAACGCGGCCAGCTGCCGCGACCCGTTGCCGTGCACGATTTTGATCGCTTTGTCGAACGGGAGCGACTTGAAGTCGATGGTGCCGAGCTCCTGCAGGCGCGCATCGGTCAGGTCGGTCTTGGTGCGGGTATCGACGATGGATCCGCCCACGACCACGTGATCGGCGGAAGCGTCGGAGTAGTAGATCTTGCCGCCGACATACACCTCGTAGAGACCCGCTATGGGACTCGGCTGCACGCCGGTGACAGTGGTGCCCGGGAAGCGCGAGTCCAGGGTCTTCTTGATCGTCGCGGCGATCTCAGGGCTCATGGGTGTCGCCGGGGAGGCGGAGCCGGGCTGGGCCGCCGCCGCAGGCCCGGCGGTGCCGGCCGCCGGTTTCGCATCCGCCCACAGGCTGGCGCCCGCGGCCAGCGCGGTGACACCTGCAAGAACGCACATCAGCCGGGATTTTGCTTTCATATCCGGAGCATACCGCAGGGAGGGTCGAGCGTCTGCGCTGCCCGTCACGCGGGCAGGGCTGAACCGCCCCGACGAGCGCCCCCGACCTGTTCCCCTGCTGGAGCACTGTCGTCAGGTGGAGTCGGGTCCAGCCTTTGGCCCCGGGTCAACTGCCGATGAGCGGATCTGACTGTCGAGGGCCTGCCGGCAGCAGAGGACTCCGCTGCGCGCCCACCGCGCAGGACCCAACACGAGAGTTGGAACCAGTGCGTCTGACACAGCGGCGGCCGCAGCGGCCTCAGCGCTTGCGTTGCCAGTCGCGCCAGTATTGGCCGAAGCGTGCTTTGAAGGCCGAGGGCTTCTCCTCGTACAGGCGGCGCCCCAGCACCATCGCCTTGTCGCGCAGCTCCATGCGCAGACGATCGATCAAAGCGAGCAGCGCGCCACGCGAGGCGACCTCGGGAAACTCCGCCTTGTTGTCGATCACTTTGGCACGCAGCAGGGACAGGTCGTGGTCGTCTCCCAGATAGTCGGACAGCTTGTGGGCCTGGTCGGCCAGCTCGCCCACTGCTCCGGGCCACAAGGGCTGCAGCGCCTGCAGCTGGTGCCAGAGATACTTCACCTGCTTGCGCCATTCGTGCAGGTTGGCGGGCGTCCGATCTCTTTCCGCTTCCGCCAGGGCCTTGCGCCCCTTGCTGTAGACGTGTGCCAGCCCGGCCCCCACGACCGACCATCCGTGATCGCCGACAGCCCAGCGCCCGGCGCGCTCGTGAGCCTTATGGAGAGATTCGCGTTGAATCGCGAGCGCGGTGGATCCCTTGAGCGCATCTCGGCGGATGCGGGTGCGCTCGCGCTTCAAAGCGCGCCGAAGCCCGTCGGTCGGCACCGCGCGCGCGACGGCCCCGAATCTCTCCATCACCATGTCCAGGCTGTCCAGCAGCACCTTTCCGTCTCTGATCCTGGAGAGCGGACGGGCTGCGTCCCGGAGCGTTGTGTTTTCGCGCGCGTAGACGGCGCCTCCGAGGGCAGGGCGCAGCAATCGCAACGTCGCGCGAGCCTTCTTCAGGTGCTTGCGCGCTTCATGAACACGCGTGTCGGACAGCGTCTTGCCACCGAGGGCGTCGACTGCATCCTTGATTTGGGCGCGCGTAATCCGCCGCATGCCGTGCGTCCCGGGCTCGGAGCACTGGAGCTCGACGGTCATCGGAGAGTCTCATGCATCTGCGGAATATCCCGCGGCCTTGCCAGGGAATCAACGTCCGTCGACGCTCGTGCTCGCTGGAGCCTGCTGCCCGCCCGTCAAGTCGTAATCGCCTCCAGCGGATGACTCGGCGCTCCCGCGCCTCGCCCTCCGTGTCGCCCTATCGGGCGCTATCAATCCCCGCGCTTCCTCGCTGACTTGCTTGTGGCAGTCGCCGCGACCCGTCGTGCTGTGTCGCGAGCGCGCACCACACCTGTATGCCACTCCTTGCAGTCGACGCACGAGTTGCGATTCCAACGGCGTGTCGTCTGCCATCGAAACAATAAAGAACTGAAATACTTCGTGACAAACCAAGACCTCACGGCTCGTTCTGGCGATCTGCCTCACGTTGTTCGTCGCCGGGCTCGGCACGGGCGCAGTCGCGTTCGTGCGTAGTTTTCTCAATAGCACTCCGGGGCCGAAGCAGAAGGTCGTGCAGGAGATTCATCTGATCCGGCTGCCACCGCCGCCGCCCGATGAGCCGCCGCCGCCGGCGATCAGCGCGCGTGAAAGCCGGTGAGGCTGCGCTCGCACGCAGCAATCAGCAGCGCGAGTCTACCGAGCAGGAGCTGACCCCAGAGGAAAGCCAAGATGCAGGAGCTGATCGCAAATTCCGCGAAACCATCGAGGCCATGCGCAAGGCGGAGACGGACGGCACCACCGACAAGCAGACGCTTGCGGTGCGGGATCGGGAGCTGCACACCCGGGGGGTGCCACGGCGGGGGTCACGGAGTTGAGGATGGCGGCACACCGCGGGTGGTGCCGCTGCCGGACGCTCTACCGCTGTTGTTGTCCGGTGTGGGGTCCCTGCTGCTGCTCAGGCGCCGCCAACGCAGAGTCTGACGGGCGCCCGAGCAGCGGCTCACTCGCGGCTTCGGGATCTGATCTCCCGGGCCTGGCTCAACGTGCTCGTCCGCGACGAAACAGATTCACGATAGCCAGCAGTACGATCGCTCCCAGCAATGAGATCACCAGTCCGCTCAGGCTGAAGTTGCCTTCGTTGATGGTGCTTCCTCCCACGAGCGGGGTGATCAGCCAGCCCGCGAGCAATGCGCCGATGATTCCGACGATGATGTTCAGGAATATTCCCTGTTGCGCGTTGGTGCGCATGATCATGCTCGCGATCCAACCGATGATTCCGCCCACGATCAGCCAAAGTATGAAGTTCATAGTCACCCCTCTAGCATCCGCCTGCCATCCGTCGCGGCGGTTTTCGCAATTTACGTACCCGTCGGGGGCGTGGCCGGGCGGGCGCCGGTAGCCGGGCCCACGCCCGGGGCCGGCTCCCGGGGCCGTCCCGTCTGGGGGTCGGCCCTACAGCGACCCGGTTCACGTCCTTACCGAGTAAAATCAACCTCTTTTGACCTTTTGAGGCACACTGGGCATCACGCGCCCCCTGAACCGCAGGGGGCCCCTCAGCACACGAGGCTACTGAAAGAATCATGTGTGGAATCGTCGGAGCGATCGCCGAACGTAACATCGTCCCCATCCTGATGGAGGGACTGCGGCGGCTGGAATATCGCGGCTATGACTCGGCGGGCCTGGCGGTCCTCAATGGATCCCAGCACCTCGCCCGGTTGCGAACCGTGGGCAAGGTCAAGGTGCTCGAGGAAGCCCTGGAGCAGACCCCGGCCATGGGGAAGATCGGGATCGCCCACACGCGGTGGGCGACGCATGGCGTCCCGAGCGAACGCAACGCGCATCCGCACATCTCTCGTGACGGCCTCGCCATCGTTCACAACGGCATCATCGAGAACCACGAGGAGCTGCGCGAAGAGCTCGAGCGCTCCGGTTATCAGTTCTCCTCGGAGACCGACACCGAAGTCATCGCCCACCGCATCCATTTTCATCTCGCAACCGTGCGGGACCTGTTCAAGGCGGTGCGCGCCACCGTCGCCGAGCTCGAAGGAGCCTACGCGCTTGCGGTTGTCAGCGAGCACGACCCGGAGCGCCTGATCCTCGCCCGCGAGGGTTGCCCGGTAGTCATCGGTCTGGGTGTCGAGGAGAACTTCGTGGCTTCGGACGTGGCGGCGCTGCTTCCGGTCACCCGCCGCTTCGTCTTTCTCGAGGAGGGCGATGTCGCGGAGATCCGCCGCAAGTCGGTCCGCATCATCGACAAGAACGGCAACAGCGTCGAGCGTGCGGTGCGTGAGAGCGAGCTGTCCGCGGATGCCGCGGAGAAGGGGCAGTACCGCCACTTCATGCTGAAGGAAATCCATGAGCAGCCCCGGTCGATTGCCAACACGCTGCAGGAGCGGGTCGCCAACGGCCGTCTGCTGGAGGCCGCCTTCGGGCCAGCCGCCACCGAGGTTTTCAAGCGCGTCCAGAATGTGCACATCGTGGCTTGCGGCACGAGCTATCACGCGGGGTCGGTCGCGAAGTATTTCATCGAGCAGATCTGCAAGGTTCCCTGCTCGGTCGACATCGCCAGCGAGTATCGCTATCGCAGCCCTCTGGTGCCCCCGAACTCACTGTTCGTGACGATCTCCCAGTCGGGCGAGACGGCCGACACGCTCGCCGCCCTGCGACTGGCCAAGCAATCCGGCTATCTGTCATCGCTGTCGATCTGCAACGTCCCGGAAAGCTCCCTGGTCCGGGAGTCGGAGCTGGTCATGCTGACCCGCGCAGGGCCCGAGATCGGCGTAGCCTCGACGAAAGCCTTCACGACCCAGCTGACAGCCCTGGGAATGCTCGTCATCGCCCTTGCCAAGCATCACGGAGCGGACGCCGAGCGCGAGCGCGGCCTGGTGACGCGCCTGGTGGAGCTGCCCAAGCTCGTCGAGCGCACGTTGGAGCTCGATCCGGTCATTCACAAGCTGGCGGAGCGCTTCGCCGAGAAGCATCACGCGCTGTTCCTCGGGCGCGGCGCTCTCTATCCGGTCGCGATGGAGGGATCGCTGAAACTGAAGGAAATCTCCTACATCCATGCGGAAGCCTATCCGGCCGGTGAGCTCAAGCACGGACCACTCGCACTGGTGGACGCCGACATGCCCGTCATCACCGTCGCACCCAACAACGACCTGCTCGAGAAGTTGAAATCGAACCTGATGGAAGTGCGCGCCCGTGGCGGCGAGCTGATCGTATTCGCGGACCCCGAGGCAGGCATTCAGCCCAGCGACGGGGTCACGGTGATCGAGATGCCGCGGCACGTGACTTACTTTCAGGCGCCGGCGGTCTATACGATCCCGCTGCAATTGCTGTCCTACCACGTCGCCATCCTGAAGGGCACCGACGTGGATCAGCCTCGTAACCTCGCCAAGAGCGTGACGGTGGAGTGACGGCGCCCGCCC
>DATNEN010000111.1:0-2484 GCA_035552975.1 Steroidobacteraceae bacterium | reverse complement strand
CACGCCACCCGGACTGGGTCCGTGGAGCAAGGTGGACACGATCGGCGCGGATCCGCACGATCCGGCCAGCGCCTACGTCGCCGTCGATCGCCACCAGGTCGACGATTTCAAGCCCTATGTCTTCATCACCCATGATGCGGGCAAGCACTGGCGCCAGGCCACGCAGGGCATTCCGGACGGCGACTATGTGCGCGTGGTGCGCGCCGATCCCGAGCGCAAGGGCCTGCTCTACGCGGGGACCGAGCACGGCATCTTCGTGTCCTTCGACGATGGCAACTCCTGGCAGTCGCTGCAACGCAACCTGCCCACGACCGCGGTACGCGACCTGGCCGTGCACGACGGCGACCTGATCGTCGGTACCAGCGGGCGTGGCTTCTGGATACTCGACGACATCGAGCCGCTGCGCGAAGCCAGCGGCGCGATCGCTCAGAGCCAGGTGCACCTGTATGCGCCGAAGCCGGCCATGCGTTTCCGCCTCGGCACCTTCGAGGGCGAGGCGCGTCCGCCGGAAGTGCCGCACGCCGCGAATCCGCCTACCGGTGCCGTCATCGACTACTGGCTGGGCGATGGCTCCAGCGCCCCGGTGACGCTGACCATCTACGACGCCGAAGGCCAGCAGGTACGGCACTTCTCCAGCACCGACAAGCCCGCCGCGATACCGGCTCCGAATTACCCCGATTACTTCACGTCGCCGCCCAACATCCTTCCGGCTGGGAGCGGAGCCCATCGCTTCGTGTGGGACCTGCGCTATACGCCGCCTGCCGGCGAGCCGCGCTGGGGTGAGCCGGCCGTGCTCGGCCGCACGCCACGGGCTCCCATGGGGCCACTGGTGTTGCCGGGCCAGTATCGCGTGATGCTGACGGCCGGCGGCAAGGAATACAGCGCCCCGCTCACCGTGCAGGCCGATCCCAACGCGGGCAGCACGCCGACGGCGCTTGCCGCCAATGTCCACTTTGCGCTCGCGCTGGAGTCCGACATCGACAGCAACGCCAAGGTGCTGCAGGCCGAGCAGGCCGCCGCCCATGCGTCCGGTGGCGGTGCCGGCAGGCAGCGGATCGAAGACCAGGTGAAGAAGAGCGACCTGGACGGCATCAACCGGCAGTTGTCCATGCTGCTCGATGAGGTCGTGGACAATGACGCGGCGCCCACCCCCACGGTGGTGGATGCCGCCAACCAGCTGCGCGCGAGCAGCGGCAAGGCCCGCGACACGCTGAGGGGCATGCTGGCAGGAGATTGAGTGCTCCGGCCGTGGGGCCGTCGGCGGGCGATGTTCCGGCCCCGTGAACTTGGCCGATGCCCGTACGCCGCAAAGGCGTACGGGCATGACCCGTGACGCTGCCATGCCGATGTTGATCGCCCGCTGGGTACGACCACGCTATTTGCCGGAGATCTGCTGATTTTGGTCACGGACCGCAAAGGTCTCGTGGCACTAGTAATCGTTGTCGGATCGCAGATGTGCACTCCCGGCGGCGGCACTGAAGGATCCGGATGACGAGCGTTATGCGCTCAGGCGGCCGGATTTCCACCTCCTTCAGAGTCTCACCGTCGCGATCGCGAGTAGGTAGCGGTGTCATGGGGGTGCGGTGCCGGCCTGGTGGGCCTTGTTCCGGTCGATGAACTCGGCACGCGAGTTCTCGGACGGATAAGGCGCTGCGGGGACCGGCACGCCCAGGAAGTTGCACAGCCGCTCCCACCCCTCTCCCGCCCGAAAGACGAGCAGCCGCTCCGGCGGGATGGCGGCCATCACCGCCTGGGTGTGGCGCCGGAAGTGCTCAGTCATCACTGCGCGATCGTCCAGTTGCGGGGGCAGACGCCGAAGGACGCTGGCGAAGAATTGCGCGCGCACGTCATCGCCGCCGCGTCGCGAGAGGCTGTCGGGCGCCAGGATGGTTGCATGGACGGAGTCGAACCACTGGTCCGGATCGCGCACGGTGTGCAGCACCTTGGCGTCCGGGTAGTAACTGGTGAGCTCGCGCCAGTATGCGGCGCTCGGGTAGTCGACCGTCGAGTTGTAGCTCTTGAAGATGGCGTCCCAGTTCGGCCTGCCCTCGCCAGCGTCGATCCAAAGCTGCATGCTCTCGGGGTGTTGAAATACCTCGACCATGTGGTGGCAGGGTCCGAAGCCGAGCATTGCCAACGCCGTCTGCAACGACTTGGTGCCGGTACGCCCCAATCCCGTACCCACAATCCTTAAGCCCATTGCTGTCTCCCGATTTCCCGTTTTTCGCAGATTAGCTGCTAAGGTTGGCCCAAAGCCAGCCGTTTTCGCAACCCGAGGAGGTCTCATGACCGCGCGACCCCATCGAGATGGGCGATGACTGACCGCGACCACGACGGGTCACCGACATGGCGGCAGCGGCTCATTCACTTCGTTGGCCGCTGGGTGATGTGGGCCGATGCGAGGCTTCCTCGCGGTGTGCGGAGCGTTCTGGGGCTCCTCCTCGCAGTCGCCGGAGTATTTGGATTCCTGCCGATCCTGGGGTT
>DATNEN010000110.1:0-8869 GCA_035552975.1 Steroidobacteraceae bacterium | reverse complement strand
GTTGACGGTCCGCGCGGAGTGGCCTGACGGATCGACTCAGTCAGTCGCGCTGCGTGGGCGTGCCCTGCGTAATGACTCAGGCGTCCCTGACCGGCTGTTGATCACCTCGCGTAACGTGAGTGCGGAGAACGTCGCCACCGAGGAGGAGCGGCGTGAGCGAACGGTGGCTCTCGATCACGAGCGCCGCCTCCGGCAGGAGGCTGAAGCGGCGAATCGCGCGAAGGATGAGTTTTTGTCGGTGGTCTCGCACGAGCTGCGCTCTCCGTTGAATGCCATCCTCGGCTGGAATCGGATCCTGCTGCTGAAGCGACACGACGATCCGGAAGTGGCGAGCATCACGCCGCGCATCGAGCAGAGCGCGAAGTCGCAGCTGAAAATCGTCGGCGACCTGCTCGACTTGGGGCGCATCGGCACCGGTAAGCTGAGAATCGAGTCGCGTCCGCTGCGGCTCGCGCCATTGGTGGTCGCGGCGGTGGATCTGGCGCGGCCGGCCGCCGCCAAGAAGGGAGTCGAGATCGTCACCGAGCTCGCCATGGAGCTAGGTCAGACGCGCGCGGACCCGGATCGCCTGCAGCAAGTCGTCGCTAATCTGCTGTCCAACGCGATCAAGTTCACTCCGTCCGGTGGCCGCATTCGCGTCGTGGTGACCGGCGCAGCCGGATACAACCAGATCACCGTGTCGGACACGGGCCAGGGCATGGCGCCGGAGTTGCTGCCGCACATTTTCGACCGTTTCAGGCAGGGAGACAGCTCGAGCACGCGCCACACGGGCGGACTCGGTCTCGGGTTGACCCTTGTGCGTGAGATCGTGAGTCTGCACGGCGGTACCGTTGCTGCGGGCAGCGATGGTTTGGGGCGCGGCGCAACGTTCACCGTGCGTCTGCCGGCGGCGCAGCGCTGGGCAGGCGCAAACGGCGGTAATGGGTCGAGCTCCGGCGATACCCAGTCCGGCGAGGCTCCGACGCCCGCTCTCGGCGGACTTTCGATATTGGTCGTGGACGATGAGCTCGATGCCCGCACCATCGTGGCGGAGACTCTCCGGCTCGCTGGCGCCGAGGTGACCGTGAGTGACTCGGCGGCTCGGGCGTACCAACAACTGCAAGCCGCGGGCGCGCACTTCGATATCGTGGTCACGGACATCGGCATGCCCGACGAGGATGGCTATTCTCTGGTGCGCAAGCTACGCACGCTGCAGAACGGGCGGCACACGCTCGCGATCGCGGTGACCGGCTATGTATCCAAGAGCGACGTCGAGGCGGCCATGGATGCGGGATTCGATCTGCACATCGCCAAACCGGTGGATTTCGACACCTTCGTGCCGACGGTCTTGCGGCTCGCCGCGGGCGCCAAGGTCAAAGGGATGGGGTCCCTGGCCTGAGGTCGCTGGCCCACGGTTCCTGGCGCACGGTTCCTGGCGCAAGGCTCCTGGGGCAAGGCTCCTGGGGCAAGGCTCCTGGCCCAAGGCTCCTGGCCCAAGGCTCCTGGCCAGGGGGCCTGGGGTCAGATGCCGGACTGCCAGGTGCTGGCGATACCGGCTGCGCCGATGGCGTCCTCGATCGCGAGGCACACTTCGCGGGCTTCCGGCTGGGCGCGCAGACTGCGCGCGATGGAGTTGAGGAAAGTCCCCATCAGCGACACGTTGGGGTGCGCGCTGTGCAGCTCTGCCTCGACGCGGTCGATGAGCTCGAACAGGTCTCCCTGGTCGCAGCTCGGAAACGTCATGGTGGTGACCGCTTGCTGTACGGTCATCAAGGCCTGGTGTATGGCGGTCTGCTGCCTCCCGTCCATGGAGGGAATTTGAACCCTTCAAGGGTTGCCGTGCAACCTACCCGCAGGGCGCCTGCAGAACGTTGCGGGCAAAAAAAGAGCGGGCTGGTCGCACCACAGCCCGCCAAACGGGGGGTCTTCGGTTGCATTGCCGCCGCTTCGCACCGGCGAGGCGGCCACAACGCGAATCTCTCCAAGTCGGCCTGGTCCGTCGCAATCGACGTACCCGTACACCCCGATGCAACCCATATGCCAGAGCGAGCCGACTCGACCCACGGGCACGAATCGTGCTCGAGCTGATCCGTTCAGGCGCCGGTGAAGATCTGGGCCTGCCGATCCGCTGGGAAGGCTCATGGCTGTATTCCGGACAGTTCGAACGCTCAACGGTCTGATTCGCGTCTGCCGCGATGGCGAGGCAGCCTGTCGCGCGTGGAGCGGTGCGACGAAGACTGCAGGTCTGCGCGAGTTGCTGCACGAGCGCAGCCAGGAGTGGGCGCGCCAGGCCGATGAGCTGCAAGCCCTTGTTTTGTTGTTCCAGAGGCGGCCAGCCCGGGCCGGTACGGTGAGCGGGCGCGTGCTGGCCATGTGGGTGGCGGCGAAGGCGGCACTCCTGGGGCAGAGCGAGCTGCCCATCGTGCTCGATTGGGAGCACATGCAGCGCCATGCGCTGCGCCGCTATCAGCAGGCCCTGAGCGGGTCGCTGCCCGAACGGGTCCGCCGGACGCTGACTTTGCAGGCGTCCCGCTTGTCTGCACACCATCATCGCCTGGAGGATCTGCGCGGCCAGTTTGCAGCCCAGTCGCATTGAAATTCCGCTGGGGAGGGCTCTGCCGCCCCACCTGAGGGTGTAAAACGTACAGCGGGGGGAAAAAAGTGCTTGCAGCGCTGAAGGGGGCGTTTGCAACCTCGATTTCACCCGCTTGCGTAAGCCGAGGCTCTGGGGTAACGATGACCGCCGTGGCGAACTTCCTGTGCGGGAGGTAAGGACATGCTGCTCGCATCGCGCTGGCGTGTGAGCCCTGCGCTGCTGGCGCTGGGCCTGGGTCTGACCCTGGGACGCTCCGGACTGGCGCTCATCCAACCGCAATTGAGTGAAGACGGCGGCCAGGTCGAGAGCGTCTGCGAGATTGCCTTGCTGAGCTCCCTGTTCTGCGTGAGCCTGCGACTGCAGGCCCCCTTCCAGTGGAGCCGCTGGCGTGCGCCGCTGCGGCTGTCGACCTTGAGCCTGCTTTCGGCGTGGGCCCTCGCCGCGGCCGCCGCCAAAGCGCTGTTCGATGTCAGCCTGCTGCAGGCGTTGTTGCTAGCCAGCGTGCTTGCGCCCACCGACGCAGTGCTGGCCGCGGATGCCGCCGGGGGAATGACTGAAGGCAGCGATGCGGAGAGCCCGGCCGCGAACGTGCTGGCCGCGGAGGGCGCTTTCAGCAGCGCTCTCGCCGTCCCGGCGGTGATTGCGGTGCTCGGGCTGATGGGGCTGGAGTCCAGGGACTCGAGCTCCGTCGGCTGGCTGGGTCTGCTGGCACTGTGGTCGGTGGCGGGGGGTGCCGCGGCGGGTGCGGCGATCGGTGCAGGCATGTCGCGCTGGATTGCGCTTTTGGATTTCGACCGTCAGAGCGACGTTCTCGAGCTCCTCGTGGTGTTCACCACGGGCGCACTGGCGTATGGCGCGGCGGAGGCGATTCACACGAACGGCTTTCTCGCGGTGATCGCCGCCGGACTGGCGCTTTCACATGGCGGACGTTGGCGCTCCAAGCGACGCAAGCGCGCCCTTGCGCCGCGCGTTCTCAAGATCGCCGCACGCATCGAGCGCGCCGCTGCCCTGGGCGTCGTGGTGTTGGTAGGGGCCATGAGCCCGGAGATGGACTTCCACTTCAGGGTGCTCGCCTTTGCGGCGATCGTGTTGGCGCTGATCCGGCCGATCGCGGTGCGCCTGGGCCTGGGTGCCTCCGCGCTCGCCTGCCGAAAACAACTCGAATGGGTCGGCGTCCGGGGCGCCGCCTCAGTCTATTGTCTGGCCTTCGCCATGAATCACGGCCTGGGTGCCCGCTTCGGCCACGAGCTCGCGGGGATCACCCTGCTGGTGGTGGCCGGTTCCATTCTGGCGCACGGGCTCAGTGCGAGTCCCCTGCATACCGCATCCCCGGGCGCCCTGTCGAGTTGACAGTGGGCCTCGGCGACTCAGGGGGGATAGCCCCCCCTTCATCTTCCCAGCGGTTGATCTCCGGGCGTGTTAGCCTACTTTGCTCGCGCCGCCGACGCCGGTCCAAACCGATCCCGGCGGCGATCACGGCAATTGCGAGCAAGCCCACGAGCCGGCTCATCGGAACCTCACTGGCTTGGGTCCGCAAGCCGACGCATCATTCGTTCCCGCCGGCCCGCGGCGACAGCGGCGCTACCGGTGGCGGCAGGGTTTGGCCGACATCCCCCGCGGCACTAGAATGGCGTTGCTCAACCAAGGAAACACATGGCACATGCTTTGATCGTCGACGACGACCCGGATGTCGTGGACTGGCTGCAGGAAGTCGCTCGCATGGAAGGTTTCACCATCGCGCGCGCGCTGAGCCTGCGCGAGGCGCGTATCGAGCTTGGCCGCCAGAAACCGGATGTTCTCTTGACCGATCTGCGGCTGCCCGACGGCGAGGGCATCGAGCTGGTGCGCGAGCTGGAAAAGCCTGAGGCGACCGAGGTGATCGTGGTGACGGGCCATGCGACGGTCGACAGCGCCGTGGCTGCCTTGCGCGCCGGTGCCAGCGACTATCTGGTCAAGCCGGCGGACCTGGAGCGCGTCCAGGCGGTCTTGCGCCATGCCAAGAAGACCTCCGCCCTGCAGCAGGAGATCGGTGTGCTGCGCGACGAATTGCGCAGGTTGGGCCGTTTCGGCCGCATTCTCGGCAGCTCGCCCCGCATGCAGGTGTTGTATGACCAGCTGACGAGAGTCGCTCCCACCTCCGCTACCGTCATGCTGATCGGCGACAGCGGCACCGGCAAAGAGCTCGCGGCCGCAACCATTCACGAGCTGTCGAGGCGGCGCGACGCGCCATTCCTGCCGCTCAATTGCGGCGCGGTCGCTCCCCAACTCATCGAGAGCGAGCTGTTCGGCCACGAGCGCGGCAGCTTCACGGGGGCGGACCGGCAGCACAAGGGCTTCTTCGAGCGTGCCAACGGCGGCACGATCTTCCTCGATGAGATCACCGAGATGCCGATGGAGCTGCAGGTGAAGCTGCTGCGGGTGCTGGAGACCGGCACCGTCATGCGGGTCGGCGGCACGCAGCCGATCGCTTCCGACGTGCGTGTCATCTGCGCCACCAACCGCGATCCGGAGAAGGCCATCGCGGACGGCAAGCTGCGCGAGGATCTGTACCATCGGCTCAACGTGTTTCCGATCCGGTTGCCGCCGCTGCGCGAGCGCGATACGGACCTCGAGCAGCTCGCGCAATACTTCCTGGACGAGTTGAATCGGGCCGAGGGCACCAACAAGACCTTCTCCCGCGATGCCCTGGTGCGGCTGTACCAGCACCCCTGGCCGGGGAACGTGCGCGAGCTGAAGAATTACGTGCAACGCAACTTCATCATGGCCGACGATGTGATCGAGTGCGAGGTGGCCGCGGCAGACCCGGTTCCCAGGAGCGACGACGGCACGACCATCACCATTCGCGTCGGCACTCCTCTGGAGGAGGTCGAGCGACGCGTCACCATGGCGACGCTCGCCTACTGTGGCCACGTCAAGCGCAAGGCCGCCGAGATCCTCGGGGTGAGCCTCAAGACGCTCTACAACCGTCTGGAGACCTATGGCGGCAAGGACGGCGGACCTGCGTCGCAGGATGAGGCAGCGCAGGAGTCGCTGCGCTGACGTCGGACGATTCCTACACCCCCATGCGCCGCAGGCTACGTTTGTGTCTCCCGAAACCCCCTACCCGCTCCCGGGCGCGCCCGCTAGGCTCCGTGGGCAGGCCGGGAAAGCTTGGCTAGCGCCGCCATGCCGGCAACCAGAGTAGCAGTCGTCGACGACCATCAGCTCGTGCGAATCGGGCTCAAGCAGATCATCGAAGCGCAACAGGACTTCGTCTGGGCGGGCGAGGCCAAGAGTGGGCGCGAGGCGCTCGCATTGCTGCGCAACACACCGTGCGACGTGCTGCTGCTGGATCTGTCGTTGCCGGACATGTCCGGCCTGGACGTGCTGCGCCAGATCAAGTCGCATCACGAGTCGGTCGCCACCCTGGTACTGAGCGCGTACCCGGAGAATCAGTATGGGTTGAACGTGCTGCGCGCCGGTGCCAGCGGGTTCCTCAGCAAGACCGCCGACGACGGCGAGCTGTGCCGTGCGATTCGGGCGGCCGTGCGCGGCGGACGTTATGTCAGTCCGGAGCTCGCCGAGATGCTGGTGAGCGGCATGCAGGGCGGCAACTCTTCCGAGCCGCGGCACAGCATCCTCTCGGAGCGGGAGTTCCAGATTTTCTGCAAGCTCGCCGAAGGGCGCAGCGTTTCGGAGATCGCGGCGAAGTTGTTCCTGAGTGTGAAGACGGTCAGCACCTATCGCACGCGCATTCTGGAGAAGATGGGCATGAGGACCAACGCTGACATCACTTACTACGCCATCAAGAACAATCTGTTGCAGTGATGCACATGAGCACGGCAACAATGCGCGACGTGAACGGGGCAATCACTTCCGAGCGGCGGCTTCTGCTGATCGAGGATTCCGCCGTGCTGACGCGCCGCCTCGTCGATCTGCTCTCGGAGCCTGGGAGGGTGGCCGTGGCGGCCCAGGCGGCCACGCAGTCCGAGGCTCTGCTGCGGCTGCAGGAGGCGCTGTTCGATGTGCTGGTGGTGGACATCGAGCTGGCCGAGGGCAACGGGGTGGCGGTGATTCGCCAGGCGCGGCAGCTCTACCCTCCGGATGGCCAGCCGCTGATCGTAGTGCTGACCAACTATGCCTCGGACTTCGTGCGCGACCACTGCTTTGCCGCGGGCGCCGACTATTTCCTGGACAAGATGCGGGACATCGCCCTGCTCAAGGCGATCGTCGCGGACGGCCAGTCCAAGTGGACTCCGCCGCGCACCAGCCACTAGGACCCAGCCAGTAGCGATCCCGCGGGTCCTCCATCCGTAGCCCCGTCCATGGGTATCTGCACGCTCAGCAGAGTGCCGCGGCCCGTCTCCGAGTCGATGACGAGCGTGCCGCCGAAGGAGCTGACGCGCTGGCGCATTCCCGTCAGGCCGAAAGTCGCCCGTGCCGCGGGATCCCGGGCGGGATCGAATCCTCGGCCATCATCGCTGAGCGTCAGAGCAAAGCCGCCGGAATCGGCGGCCATCAGCAACCGCACGTGCCGTGCACCGCCGTGGCGGATGATATTGCTCAGGCCCTCCTGCACGATGCGAAATACGGCAATCGCCGTATCCCGCGGCAGGCCCTGGGCCTCCTCCGCGAGGTCGATGTCGACCTGCAGGCCCGCCTTGAGGCAGACGGCATCCACGTAGGTGCGCAGCGCCGTCGGCAGGCCGAAGTGATCCAGCAGCGAGGGGCGCAGATCGTCGACCAGCCGCCGCTTGAGGTCCATGGCCTCATCCAGAACGCTCCCGAGCTGCGCGAGCCGCTCCTGCAGCTCCGGAGCCGGCACCCGCGACTGTAGCCAGGAGAGGTCCATCTTGGCGGCGGTCAGCAGGCCGCCGAGCTCATCGTGCAGGGTGCGCGCGATTTCCGCCTTCTCCCGCTCGGCGAGGGACTGCAGGTAGGTGGCAAGCCCGGAGACCTCGCGGACGCGCTCATCCGCGGGCTGCGCGGGGCCCGCGGACTCGGCCGTGGGGGGTGGTGTCTGTCTGTCGGGCATCTGCTTCGCCTCTGCCTGCAGCGGCGGTTTAGCAGATGGCCGCGACTGATGCCAGGAAGCAAGACTCACTTGGCGTGCGCTCTGCAGGTGCCGCCTAGCTCCGCCTGCCGCTCCCTTTGGGAACCAGGACCGCTCCCAGCACCAGACCGACGGCAGCGCCGATGGACAGCGTGGTCCAGGGGTTGTCCCTGGCATAGGCCCGCGCCGCGGTTCGGGCGCGGCGCGCGCCCAGGTGGGCCCGTTTCTCGATGTCAGCGAGGCGGCCCCTTGCCGTGCCGACCGTGTCACTCACACGATTGCGTATGGCCTTGAGCGCATCGTCGCGATCGTCGCCGATGGCGTGGACCAGTTCCTCAACCTGCTGCAGCACGATGCGCAGCTCGTTTGCCAGAGCCGCACTCGAGGCGGCGGTGCGCTCCATCATCTCGATTCTCCTCCGACGCACGAGACCCTGCGACGTAGCCGCGCAGCGCGGATCGACGCGGCTTCGCCTCTTCGCGAGACGACCGGCACGAGCCTGCACACGCGGCTACGTCGCCTATACAGCAGCGAGTACCAGTAGCATGCCGACGACGATCGCCAGCAATGACATGAGATCTCGGGTGTACATGGCGGTGAAGGTGACGCACACGAGCGCTGCGAGCCAGTCTGCTTTCGTCGGCGTCTGTAGCGCGCACGCGCTGAAAGGCGTGTCAGAACAATCCTACATCGCAGCTTTTGGCCGTTGCGTACGATCCAGCTGTGAGTGACATCTATGGAGACAGCTATGGCCAAGGTACAAGGGGAAGGGGACTATGTCTCCGCCCGCCGCTACAACTCTGAGACACGCAAGTTCGTGAAGGCCAAGGGGGCGGCGGCGAGCCGCGCGCCCGGCGGGGGAGTGGATCAGGCGGCGCTGCGCAAGGCGCTCAGCAAAGCTCGCGATGGCGGACAGGATAAGCGCGACGCGAAGCTGATGGCGAAGACCGAGAAACGGCGTGCGCCGCGCAAGTCACACTAGAGGGAGCCAACAGACTAACAGGCAAACAAAGAGGCCCGCCGCGAGGCGGGCCTCCAGGACGATTCCGATCGCTTACTACTTCGGAGCCGAAGAACTGTCGGAGCCCGAGGACTTCGACGACTTCTTGTGGCTGTGCTTCTTGTGGCTGCTGCTCTTCGCCTTCGGAGCGGACGCGCTCTGGTCGGACGACGGCGGGGTGGTGTCCGCGGCCAGCACCGGACCGGCGAGGAACAACAGGCTGATAACCGGGACGAGCTTCTTGAACATCGAAAGCCTCCAA
>DATNEN010000109.1:0-8435 GCA_035552975.1 Steroidobacteraceae bacterium | reverse complement strand
CACCGGAACGGGTTCCTGCATTTTTGCTGCGTGCGCGAGCGCGATCGATGCCGAGCGCATTGCAGCTCGCGTCCCCGATCGTTGGAAGAGCTATGTTGCCCGAGGGCTCAATGTGTCGCCGGTGCACGAGCGGCTGTAGATTGGGCTGGGGCGCCTGGGCCCGGAGGGTGCGCAGCTGGGGCGCCTGGGCTGGAACGCGTAGGCCCCGGGGCCTGGCCCGGGGCGCGCGGTCACGCGGTGTTGAGCCCGGGGTACGCGATGCGGAGCGCTTGCATATGTTGGGGTGTCGCCAAGTGGTAAGGCAGCGGGTTTTGATCCCGCCATACGGAGGTTCGAATCCTTCCACCCCAGCCACACAACGCGCAAAAACCCGCCGGCCAGGCGGGCTTTTGGCGTTGTGTGGCAAGGTGGAAGGACAACGCCCGGGGGGCGGCCCCGAGCCACATCACTTTCAGCGGTGATATCCCATTACATACTCCTGCTCAAGCTCGAGAATGGGGGCGAGATATCGGGGGACCGCTTTTGCGCTCGCCTCTGGCCCCCATGGACTCGATCCTGCGGCGCAGCGATGGACAAGTTCGACCGGATTTACCAGCTTCACAGCCTCCTGGATGGCCGCAAGACGCCCGTGCCGATCGAGGATCTCATGCTCCGTCTGGAGTGCTCCGAGGCCACTGTTTTTCCGCATCATCAAGGCGATGAAGGACTATCTCGGCGCGCCGATAGAGCACCTCGATAACCCCCCGGCTACCGCTACCAGATGTCATCCGAGGGGCGGCGGCGTGACGCCGCGGCCTCATTGAAGCTGGGACGAAAAAGCCGGGCTCTCTCGGCTCTGTCCGGTGATCCGCGGCGTGACGCCGCGGCCTCATTTTAGGATTGATTGACCGACCGAAGCCCCTCATCGCAATGAGTAGGAGAGACGTATGGCGATTCGTTGTAGCACTTCCAAGAGCAGGTCGTCATTGAGCGCACGGTGAAACTGAGGCCGATCAGGCATTACGTGCGACGCGCGTTCGTTCAAGACTAATGAGGGTGCGTGTCCGTTCATCGACGAGCCGTAGTGGATGCCTTGGATGTCAGGATAAGCCTCGTATAGCTCGCGTGCCCACGTGCGCGCGCGTGAGCGCGGACCGGAATGGATAGCAGTGGAGGCGTCGACGGCGGTAGCGAATGCGCCTCGGAGGTCGAGCAAGGTCAATCGTGCATCCAAGGCGAAGATAGCAAGCGCCGGTGTGTCACGTATCCGATCAATGCGGCGAGTAGCCTGGAATACCTCTGCCGCACAGGTGTCCACGTCTGGCGCGCAGTAGAGGACGGCGCGTTCTTGTTCTGATGGTCGGCCATCAGCGTCGGGCAGATGGTGGTCCCAACGTGCCGCCGTCGGTCCGAAACGACGAAACTGGTTCCAGCGTGACGGATGGGGCCCTGCGGCAAAGTAGATTCGCGCTAGAAGCGTTCCGGTCGGTAGCTCCACGGTCTCCGCTGTGATTCGGCGTAGCGCGTCGACGCCGGGGGGCTTCGGGAACTTACTCACCCGAGTCAGGTGCGCGTCAGGTCACTCGCCAGCTTCACGACGGCGTCGATGGGGCGACCCGATAGCAGCCACGTGCGGGGGCTCAAGGGAGCCGCGTCACTCTCGTGTTGCAGGTCCGGCTCCGGTTGCAGGAACCAATCGATCACATCCAGGGGGAATAGGTCAGGCGGAAGGGCCTTCAGAACCTGGGCGAGGCCAGGAATAACCAGGCGACGCTCAAACTGGAAGCGCGGCAGGCGCCAGGTCCCTTCGTACTCGAGCCCATACAAGGACCGCTCGCGCAGCCGTTGCCGAACTCGAGTTACGTCCACCCGAAGGAGCTTGGCGGCTTCTGCAGCCGATAAGCTCTCCTCGAGCAATGCCATGTACTGCGCCTGGCTGTGCAGGAGAGGGTCGCTGTCGGCACCGATTGGCAGATCGTCCTTAAAGGCGCCCACGCCCTGCAAAGCGGTCAGCTCGGCCGTCGAGAGTTCTGCGGCGCCGCGCCGGCTACCGTGTGGGCTAGTGGCGGTAGTCAGCGGCCGATTGTGCGCCAGCGCTGCTCGTGCGGCGGCGTACCAGCGAACCAGCGATCGCCTCTCAGCAGTGCTCGCGCCGGGGAGGTAGTCCCACCCCTCCGAAGAGGAAGACGCGGCATGATCGATCATCCTGATTCCTTCCGATATCGCCAAAGGAATTCTCGTGAGTATAATAGCAGGAGAAACCAGAAAAATCGACGACCTTCCTGTCTTGAACGTGAACTGGTGCGGCGGGGGGCCTGACGCCAATCTGGAGTGCTGGCTCAAGTGAACTCTGTTAAGCCCGCTCAACGGAGGAAACTGAGGAGCGGCAGAGGCTTGAAATCGAGCCTGCGGGAAGACCATCGTGTATTATCCGCGCCCCGCAGGGGCGCCCAAGGCCTCTGCGGAGTCCGAGGCCTCTGCTGAGCCTGTAGACAGCTTTGTAGACGCCTCTGGGGAATGAGCGGGATTCGGGAGGATGCTCAACTCCGGAAAATCAGTAAGTTTCTGTTTATTTAGGAGTTCCTTCCGGGTTTTGATCCCGCCATACGGAGGTTCGAATCCTTCCACCCCAGCCATCGAGTTTATGAGAGAGCCTCATGCCTAGCGGTGACAGATCGACGACTTCCATCGAGACGATGGCGCTGTTTGCGGGAAACGCCAATCCCGCTCTGGCGTCGGACATCGCGCGTCATCTGCAGATGCCGCTGGGACGGGCGAATGTCGACCGCTTCAGCGACGGAGAAGTGAACGTCGAGATCAATGAGAACGTCCGCGGGCGCGACGTCTTCATCGTGCAGCCGACTTGTCCGCCGTCGAACGACACTCTCATGGAGCTGCTCGTGATGGTAGATGCCTGCAGGCGCGCCTCGGCTACACGCATCACCGCGGTCGTCCCATACATGGGCTACTCGCGGCAGGATCGGCGGCCGCGTGCCACCCGGTCGGCGATCACGGCCAAGCTCGTCGCGAACATGCTTTCGAGCGCCGGCGTGAACCGGCTGCTGACCATCGATCTGCACGCCGATCAGATCCAGGGTTTCTTCGACATCCCGGTGGACAACGTCTACGCCTCCCCGGTGTTGCTCGGCGACGCATGGAAGCAGTCGTATCGCAATATCGTCATCGTCTCGCCCGACGTCGGCGGTGTGGTGCGAGCCCGGGCCATTGCGAAGCGCCTGGACGATGCGGACCTGGCGATCATCGACAAGCGGCGTCCGCGGCCGAACGAGTCGAAGGTGATGAACATCATCGGCGAGGTCGAGGGCAAGACCTGCGTGCTGGTCGATGACATGGTGGATACGGCCGGGACGTTGTGTCAGGCCGCTCAGGCGTTGAAGGACGAGGGTGCGATAAAGGTCGTGGCCTATATCACGCACGCCGTGCTTTCCGGCAACGCCGTCGAGAAGATCAGCAATTCGGCGCTCGACGAGCTGGTGGTGACGGACACCATACCGCTGAGCAAGGCGGCGCGCGCCTGCGGGCGCATCCGCCAATTGTCGGTGGCCGCGCTGCTCGCCGAGACGATTCGCCGCATCCGCGACGAGGAGTCGGTGAGCTCGCTGTACGTGGATTGATGGGGTATTTTGGTAAGCCGGCCGGGTCGATCTGCAGCACACGATGTGATGCACCGCCCCGAGCGGCCTTTTTTGAGGTAAGCCGGCTGGTCGCGGCCGGCTTCGTGTAGGCACTAACCGGAGATCGTAATGCGTATTTCATTCACCTTCGGCGCGGATGTCCGCGAGATGCAAGGCAAAGGTGCGAGCCGCCGCCTGCGTCACGCGGGCAAAGTCCCCGCCGTGCTCTATGGCGGCCAGCAGGCCGCTCAGGCGCTGATCCTCGATCAGCAGAATCTGCTCACGATGATCGACAACGAGCGGTTCTTTTCCTCGATCGTGCAGCTGAAGATCGGCGAGAAGACCCAGGAAGCGATCGTCAAGGACATCCAGATGCACCCGGCGCGCAATGTCGTGGTACACGTGGACCTGCAGCGGGTCAGCGAGAACGAGAAGATCCGCATTCACCTGCCGATTCACTTCAAGGGGGAGACCATCGCCCCGGGCGTGAAGACGCAGGGTGGCGTCGTATCGCACATGCGCGCTGACGTCGAAGTGAGCTGCCTGCCGAAGGACCTGCCCGAGTTCCTCGAGCTGGACCTCTCCGGCATGAACCTCAACGACACCAAGTTCCTGGCCGACATCCCGCTGCCTGCGGGCGTGGTGATTCCTGAGCTGACTCGTAAGAACGCTCCTGTGGTCTCGATCCACAGCCCGCGTGCCGAGGAGCCGGAGCCGACCGCGGAAGCCGCCGCTGCGACGCCCGCCGAGGGCGTGGCCGCAGCAGCCGGTGCCCCGGCCGCTGCCGGTGCAGCCCCTGCGGCTGGCGCCGCGGGCGATGCGAAGAAGGGCGAGGACAAGAAGGAAGCGGCTGCCCCTGCGAAGAAAGAGGGCGGCAAGAAGTAGCTCTTGCAGCGCATGGATGGAACGCCCGCACGGGATCGCTGATCCCGTGCGGGCCTGGTCGGTCATCTCACTATGTCAGCCCCGCCTTTGAAGCTGATCGTCGGGCTGGGCAATCCCGGGCCCGAGTACGCACAGACGCGCCACAACGCGGGCTTCGTATTCGTGGACGAGCTCGCCGCGCGCCACGGCGGAAAGTTTCGCAACGAGTTGCGCCACAAGGGCGAGCTGGCGCGGATCCGCATCGGCGCGCAGGAGCTGTGGCTGCTGAAGCCGATGAGCTTCATGAACAACAGTGGCGGACCGGTGCGCAGCGTCGCCACGTTCTACAAGGTGCCGCCGGAGTCCATCCTCGTCGCGTACGATGAGCTGGATTTTCCGGCCGGTACGGTCAAGCTGCGCGAGGGCGGCGGGGCCGGCGGGCACAATGGCATGCGCGATGTGATCGCGCAGCTCGGAGATGCTTTCTGGCGGTTGCGTATCGGGATCGGCCACCCCGGGGATCGCGACGCCGTGTTGAGCTACGTGCTCGGGCGTCCGCGACCCGAGGATGCACGGCTGATCAACGAATCCATTGCGGCCGCGGCCGACGTGGTGCCCACGATCCTCGCCGAGGGGCCGCAGAAGGCCATGAATCGTCTACATACGCGCAACGGTGCGCCGGCTTAGCCAGTCGGCCGCGGCGCGACAAGTTTTCGGAGTCGTTACCATCCATGGCAATCCGGTGCGGCATCGTCGGTCTGCCGAACGTCGGCAAGTCGACCTTGTTCAATGCTCTGACTCGGGCGCAGATCGCGGCCGAGAACTATCCCTTCTGCACTATCGATCCCAATGTCGGCGTCGTGCCCGTGCCGGATCCGCGGCTGCAACAGCTTGCCGACATCGTGCACCCGAAGAAGATCGTGCCGGCGACAGTCGAGTTCGTGGACATCGCCGGACTGGTGGCCGGCGCGTCGCAGGGAGAGGGCCTGGGGAATCAGTTCCTGTCACACATTCGTGACGTCGATGCCATTGCGCATGTCGTGCGCTGCTTCGAGAGCACCGACATCGTGCATGTCGCCGGCAAGGTCGATCCGCTGGCGGATATCGAGACCATCGACACGGAGCTGGCGCTGGCGGACCTTGCGAGTGTCGAAAGGGCGCTCGAGCGGGCGGCGAAAGCCGTTAAGAGCGGGGATAAGGATGCTATTCGCCGACGCAGCTTGTTCGAGCGGGTGAAGGCTCAGTTGGATGCCGTCAAGCCCGTGCGCGCCTTGACGCTGTCCGATGAGGAGCAGCGCGACTTGCGCGACCTGCACCTGTTGACCGCCAAACCGGTGATGTACGTCGCGAACGTTTCCGAGAACGGTTTTGTCGGCAATCCGCTGCTGGCCGCCGTCGAACAGCGTGCCGCCGGCGAGGGTGCCGTCGTCGTGCCGATCTGCGCGGCGATCGAGGCCGAGATCGCGCAGCTCGATGAAGCCGACCGGCAGGAGTTCCTGGCCGAGCTCAAACTCGATGAGCCCGGACTGAATCGCGTCATCCGTGGCGCCTACCGGCTCCTCGGGCTGCAGACGTACTTCACCGCAGGTGAGACCGAAGTGCGTGCCTGGACGGTCCGCGTAGGAGCGACCGCGCCGCAGGCCGCGGGTGTGATCCATACCGACTTCGAGCATGGGTTCATACGCGCCGAAGTGATCGCCTTCTCCGACTACATAGCCGGTAGCGGCGAGGCTGGAGCGAAGGAAGCCGGTAAGCTGAGGTTGGAAGGGAAGGAGTACGTCGTGCGCGAGGGCGACGTCATGCACTTCCGGTTCAACGTTTGACCTCGGCGGCCTCGCACAGCATGGCGACCAGCTGGTCGCGATGGAGGCGGGTTTCATGCCTCACACGCTGTCAGCGTTTGGCGGATCCTGTCTCGTGGGGTCGCAGGCGCCACGGCCTGTGCGCGCTTCGCGCTCGAACGCGTTCGAGCTCCGCACGCACATTCAGCTGATCCGGTCGTGACAGACTTTCGTAGACGGCGCGGATGCGGCCCTTCGAGTCGCTGAACACCGCACGCATCCGCAGCAGCGGTGCGCCGAGCGCTACGCCCAGCGCACTTGAAGCGATGTCGTCCGCGGCGACTGCGCTCATCGTGTGATCCGAGGACACCGTCTTCGGTCCGATTCGATCCAGCACGGTGATGATCGATGTGCTGCCCAGAGAATTGCGGCGCATCTGCCGGCCAACGGACTCCGGAACATAAGCGGTGCTGAGCTGATAGGGGGTGCCGTGGAATTTGCGCAGGCGCTGAATGACGAAGGCGCGCTCTCCGAGCCGGGACTGCAGTTCGCGCACTCCTGCAGGGAGCACCTCCGGCTCGAATCTCAGCACGGACACGGAGGTCTGGGCGGCTATGGAGGGCAGGTCTTTATAGTAGGAGTGCAGGTTCAGGCACAACTTGCTCGCCGCCGGCGCCTGGCGCGCAAACGTGCCACTGCCGCGCAGGCGAACGATTCGGTTCTCATTCTCCAGGCGTTCCAGCGCCCGGCGCACCGTGGTGCGTGACAGGCGGTGTCGGTTGGACAGCTCGGGCTCGCTCGGCAGAGCGGTTCCGGGTGCGATCGTGCCGTCGTTGAGCGCATTGGAAAGTAACGAGTAGAGCTGATAGTAGCGCGCGACGCCGGTCTTCTGCCGCCGCCTGGGCGAGGGCCGAGGCCTGGAACGAGCTTTGCGTGCCGGCGATGATTTCGGTGCCATTGGAATCAGCGGGGGACGCGCGCGCGTCGCCCGTTGCCTCGTTCGATCTGGACGTGCAGCTCGTAGCAGTCGGGCCGGTACACGAAGTTCGTGAAATCCAGGATATGGCCCTTTGCGTCGCGCGCCAGTTGCCGCACGTTCAAAAGCGCGGCCCCCACCGGGCACTGCAGGTGCTGTGCGGAGAACGGGTCAGCCGCAACGGCGTTGGTTTGCTGATCCGCGGTGACCGCGCGGTGACCGAGCTTGTCGAGCGCCACGAGAACGGTGTCGACGCCCAGGCGCCGCGGGCTCAGCAGCGGCGCGAGATCTTCCGGCACATAGATCGTCGCGAGCACCACAGGGTCGTCGCCTATCGAGCGGAGCCTGCGGATGAGCAGCGCTCTCTCGCCGAACTCGGGCCACTCGCGCAACAGGAAGTCGGGGGTAGAGACACGCTCGAAGGCCAGCAGCTTCGAGCGCGTGTTGGAACCAACCCGGCGCAGGTCGTCCAGCAGCCGCGTGACCTTGCGCGTCGCGCCGGATTTCTCCAGGCCACTCTTGGCGAAGGTTCCACTGCCGCGACGCCGCACGATGCTGCCTTCGGCGGCCAGGCGTGCAAGCGCCCTGCGGACCGTCGTTCTGGAGACTCCGTACTGCCGCACGAGTGTTGGCTCGCTCGGCAGAGCCTCACCTGCGGCAATGTTGCCTGCGGCGAGAGCCTGAGACAGCACCGTGTAGACCTGCTGATAGCGAGCGATCCCGGTGCGGGTGTTGGTTCTTGCTGTCATTGAAAGGAACCCCGTGGAGTCCAAGTCTACACGTGCGGAGTACACGCGCGCGCCTGCGGCGGATGGCGGAGCGATTCGAGCGTTCCCGGGGTTGGTTTCACTGCGTATTTAACGGATACAGGTGCGGGGATGTTCTCGTCGCGCCCTGAACCTTCGCTGTGTCGGCGCGGAGCCCGGGCCAAGGCGTAAAGAATGGGCCACGGCGAGCACAAAGAACGGCCAACGAGCGTCTTTGGCGTCGCGTCCGAGGTGGTGGCCCGGATTTTTCGGTGCCCGCGCCGCCCGAGCTGGACAGGGTCTCGTGCCACGGGCCCGGAGATTGACACCCCCGGGGGTGCCCACCGACAATGCGCGCCCCTTTGGGGGAGCGTTCCTTGGACTCCCCAAAGTCCCGGTGCCGCCTGCGCTTTCAGGATGGGCTGTGGAAAGGTAGCTCAGCTGGTTAGAGCAC
>DATNEN010000108.1:0-8300 GCA_035552975.1 Steroidobacteraceae bacterium | reverse complement strand
AGGCCGGCAAGACGATGCTGCTGCAGAACATCGCCACCGCCATCACCTCGAACCATCCCGAGGTCTACCTCATCGTGCTGCTCATCGACGAGCGGCCGGAAGAGGTCACCGAGATGCAGCGCACCGTCAAGGGCGAGGTGGTGTCGAGCACGTTCGACGAGCCTGCGGCACGGCACGTGCAGGTCGCCGAGATGGTCATCGAGAAAGCCAAGCGCCTGGTCGAGCACAAGAAGGATGTAGTCATCCTTCTGGATTCGATCACGCGCCTGGCACGTGCGTACAACACCGTCGTGCCTTCCTCCGGCAAGGTGCTCACCGGCGGCGTGGATGCGAACGCGTTGCAGCGGCCCAAGCGCTTCTTTGGGGCGGCGCGCAACATCGAGGAAGGCGGCAGCCTGACGATTCTCGCGACTGCCCTGATCGACACTGGTTCTAAGATGGACGATGTGATCTACGAGGAGTTCAAGGGCACGGGCAACAGCGAGATCCACCTGGACCGGCGCATCTCCGAGAAGCGCGTGTTCCCGGCGGTCAATATCAACCGTTCCGGGACCCGCAAGGAGGAGCTGATCACCGACCAGGGAGAGCTCGCCAAGATGTGGATCCTGCGCAAGCTCCTGCACCCCATGGATGAGCTGGCGGCCATTGAGTTCCTGCTCGACAAGATGAAGGACACCAAGTCGAACAGCGAATTCTTCGAGGCCATGAAGCGCTGAAGCTTTGGCCGAGCCCCGCCGACGGGCGGCGGGCTCCGGCAGGTTCCTGGTCACCCTCGGCGCTGGCGGCATCGGGCTGTGCGTCGCCACGGTCGAGGGAGACGTCGGTCACGTCGCGAAATACAGACTGTGGCGCCGCAGGTGCGCGGATCAGTAAGATCCCCGCCGCTTGTGGGCCGACTGGAGCTTGTATTGGCGTCTCGATCCGTGCGAGCACCGCAACCGCGCGCTGGTGAGCCGGCTCGCCTGAGGTTCCTGCTTCTGTCTGCGGCGGTGATTTCGGTCATCTGCGCGGCTCCGGCCTTTGCGCAGGGCGAGCCTCCCCCCGCGGAGCACGATAAGTACTCGGGGGCGCCTTTGCCCCCGAATACCCAGCACATCGTGCCCAGTCCGATCACCGATCGGTTCGCGCTGCGCGGAACGTTCTTCGACTCCGCCGTGACGACCAGTCTGCGTGTCGACAGCAAGGCCGCGCCCGGAACCCTGGTGAATGCGGAGCGCGATCTGGGGCTGCGGGGGCGCGTCTATCAGGGCAGGGTGGAGATGTATATCCGGATGCGCGAGCGCCATCGCCTGCGCGTGGATTACTTCGAATCGGACCGGTCCGGGAACAAGGCCCTGACGATTCCCATCAACTTCGCCGATCAGTCCTTTCGCAAAGGCGACGTTGCCAATACCGAGCTCGATCTGCGCATGTTCGGGCTGACGTATACCTACTCAGTGCTCAGGTACGAGCGCTTCGAGCTGGGAACGGGCCTCGGCGTCTATCTGGTACAAGGGGATGCCCGCGGTCGCGTTCCCGCCCGTGAGCTGTCGCAGGAGGTCTCGGGAGTGGCGCCGGTTCCGACGATTGCGCTCGATGGAACGGTGCGCATCTCCCGACGGTTCGCATTCGTGGCTCGCGGTCATTACATGAACGGCAGCGCGAACAACTTCAACGGATCGCTCGCCGACTACCACGCGGACTTTCAGTATCGCTGGCGACCCAACTTCGCCATTGGCGCCGGCTACAGCCAGACGCGCCTCTCACTGGAGGTGCGCGGCGGCACCTTCCCAGGGCTCGTCTCCCTCAACATACGCGGTCCGGAGCTGTTCTTCCGCGTGAGCTACTAAGCCGTTCCGACCAGCCACCCAGGTGGTGAGTCAATCGTCGCCTTGGGGGGTGGTGGGTCGGGCCATGCGCTGGCGGATCGACCCTCCCAGCACGTGGGTTTTCGAGGCGCACTGCCGCCAGGCACTCAGGGCGCGGATCAGCTGGTCCTGGGGCACCATCGCATCCTCGAGCAGCTCGAAGTATTCCGTACGCGCCAGCAAAGTCGCTGCTACGGACGCGCAGTACTGATTCTCCAGCCACACAGAGAGGTTTTCCACTCGCTGCACGTTGCTCGCCCTCATCGGTGATCTCCCCTTTTTGTATGCAGCTACCGTTGCAATCCGCGTGCCACCACGCGATTCGCGGGGAAGGGACTGTTCAGCTTGGCACGTGGGCGCAAGCGTGGCGTCTGTGCTTGCGTTTGCCTGTAGGAATTACCGATGACGCCTTGCACCGACAGGATGCAGACCAAAGACGCACGGACCGTTTTGGAGCGAGGACGCCACCGCTCCACCGGCCCGTTCAGGGCAGGTTCACGCCGGATGGGCGGCTGCGGGCACGTACACGCGCTGAAACAAATCGGGCATACGCGCGGCGCGGCCCGAGTCGAGGTTGATGCAGACGTAGTCGATGCGGGCGCGCGCCAATAACTCACCTTGGCGTGCGTGCCGCACCTCAAACCTGCGTTCGACACGAAGCTTGTGGTCCGTAGAGACGATCCACGTTCCCACGAACACGAGATCGCCGAGCACGGCGGCGCGAAGGTAGTCGATTTCCGAACGATGGGCAGCCATGCCGCGGCGCATCGAGATGCAGTGCTCGAGCGGTACGCCGAGCTTGGCAGAGTGCGACCACGCGGCGCGGTCCAACCAGCTCAGGTACACGGAGTTGTTGACGTGCTCGTACGCGTCGATGTCCGTCGCGAGTACCTCGATCTCGACGACGTGCGGGTCGGGTAAGTCCCAGCTAGGGAGTGGCACGGGACGGCCCGCGCTGGGCGAGTTCTCGCTCGATAGCGCGGTACCCGATGTCGCGCCGATAGTGGACGCCGTTCCAGTGGATGGCGTCGACCAGCCCGTACGCCTGGGCCTGCGCGGCGCTCACGTTCCCACCCAGGCCGACCGCGCACAAAACGCGTCCGCCGCTGGTGAGGATACGACCCGCTTCGAGGCGAGTCCCGGCGTGAAAGACCTTTCCAGGAAGCGCGGCCGCGCGCTCGAGTCCGTCGATCGGGTCTCCCTTGCGCACGGCCTCCGGATAGCCCGCTGCAGCCATGACCACACCCAGGGCCGCGCGCTCGTCCCACCGTGCCTGGATCGTGTCCAAGCGACCATCGAGCGCCGCTTCGCACATCACTGTCAGGTCGCTTTGCAGGCGCGCCATGACGGGCTGGGCCTCCGGGTCGCCGAAACGACAGTTGTACTCGATGACATTCGGCGTCCCGTCGGGCGCGATCATCAGGCCGGCGTACAGAAACCCCGTGTACGGCGTGCCGTCGGCGGCCAGCCCTCGAATGGTGGGCTCGATCACCTCACGCATCACGCGGGCATGGACTTCCGGCGTGGCCACCGGAGCAGGCGAGTAGGCGCCCATGCCCCCGGTATTGGGTCCGCGATCATCGTCGTTGAGGCGCTTGTGGTCCTGTGAGGTGGCCAGAGGCAACACATTGCGGCCGTCGGCCATCACGATGAAGCTCAGCTCCTCACCTGGCAGGAACTCCTCGATGACGACTTCGTGGCCGGAGGCGCCGAACTGTCCCGCGAACATGGCATCCGCCGACTCGATCGCCTGCTGCACCGATTCGGCGATGATGACGCCCTTGCCTGCGGCCAGCCCGCTTGCCTTGACGACGATCGGAGGCCGCTGGCGCCTGATGTACTCCGGGTCGAACGTCGCTCGGGTGAATGTCGCGTAGGCCGCCGTGGGGATGCGATGGCGGCGCAGGAACTCCTTCGTATAGGCCTTGGAGCCCTCCAGCTGCGCCGCGTTCTGTCGCGGGCCGAAGCACCGCAACCCCGCAGCCGCAAATTGGTCGACGATGCCGCCGACGAGCGGCGTCTCCGGTCCCACGATCGTCAGATCGATGCGCTCCGCGCGCGCCAGGGAGATGAGCCCAGCGAAATCCTCGGCAGGGACGGCGACGTTGCGCACCTTGTGCTCGGTCGCCGTACCGGCATTGCCGGGTGCGACGAGCACCTCGCTCACTCGTGCGGAGGCTGCGCATTTCCAGGCAAGGGCGTGCTCGCGGCCTCCGGAGCCGATGATGAGGACTTTCATCAGTGACGGAAATGACGCATGCCGGTGAAGACCATCGCCATGCCATGCTCATCGGCGGCCACGATCACTTCCGGATCACGGATGGAGCCGCCGGGCTGGATCACAGCCTTGATGCCGTACTCGGCGGCGACGTCGATGCCGTCCCGAAAGGGGAAGTAGGCATCGGAAGCCATCACCGCGCCGGGGATCGGGAGGTTCTCGTCGTCTGCCTTCATGGCGGCGATGCGAGTGGAATAGACGCGGCTCATCTGTCCGGCGCCGACTCCCACGGTCGCTCGCTCGCGCACGAATACGATGGCGTTGGATTTGACGAACTTGCAGACGCGCCAGGCGATGAGCAGGTCCGCAAGCTCCAAAGCGGACGGCCGGCGGCGCGTGACCACCTTCAGGTCCGCAGCGCTCACCATGCCGCTGTCGCGGGTCTGCGCGAGCAGCCCGTTGGCCACGCTGCGATACTCCGCCTCTGCCGGCGATGCTGCCTGCAGATCGCCCACCGCCAGGACCCGGACGTTCGGTTTCGTTGCCAGCACTTTCTGGGCTCCCGGGGAGATCGACGGAGCGGCGAGCACTTCCACGAACTGGCGGTCGATGATCGCCCCGGCGGCGACCTCGTCGAGCTCGCGGTTGAACGCGATGATTCCTCCGAACGCCGACGTGGGGTCGGTGCGGTAAGCCCTGTCATAGGCTTCGAGCGGAGAGGCCGCTACGGCGACGCCGCACGGATTGGCGTGCTTGACGATGACGCACGCGGGCTCCTCGAACTGGCGCACGCATTCGAGCGCCGTGTCCGCGTCGGCGATGTTGTTGAATGACAGCTCTTTGCCCTGCAGGCAGCGGGCGGTGGCGACGCTCGCACCGCGGGCCGCGGGGTCGCGGTAGAAGGCTCCCCGCTGATGCGGGTTCTCACCGTAGCGCAGATCCTGTGCCTTCTCGAACACCAGGGGAAGTGTCTGAGGGAAGCTCTCCGCGGCGATAGCGTTGGCGCCTGCCAGGTACTTTGCCACCACGGTGTCGTAACGCGCCGTATGGGCAAAAGCCTTGGCCGCCAGGCGCGATCGCGTCTCCAGGCTGGTGCCGCCGCCGGCATCCAGCTCGGCTAGGACCTTCGCATAGTCCTCCGGATCGACGATGACGGCGACGAAGGCGTGATTCTTGGCTGCGGCGCGCACCATGGCAGGGCCGCCGATGTCGATATTCTCTACGGCATCCGCGTAGGTGGCGCCGGCACGCGCAATCGTCTGCGCGAACGGATACAGATTCACCACGAGCAGGTCGATCGGCTCGATCTGGTGCTCCTGCATGACGGCATCATCGATGCCGCGGCGGCCGAGCAGTCCCCCGTGAATCTTCGGGTGAAGCGTTTTGACCCGCCCGTCCATGATCTCCGGGAAGCCCGTCACGCTGCCGACCTCCCGTACGGCCACGCCGTTGTCGGCCAGCAGCTTCGCTGTGCCGCCGGTAGACAGGATCTCGATGTTGCGCTTGAGGAGCTCGCGCGCGAGCTCGAGGACGCCGGACTTGTCGGAAACGGAAAGGAGTGCGCGACGGACCGGCAGCAACATTCGATGCGGCTTGGCGCTAGCCGGCCAGGCCGAATTGCTTCAGCTTCTTGCGCAGCGTACCGCGATTGATTCCCAGGATGACCGCGGCTCGACTCTGGTTGCCCTCGGCATAGTCGAGGACCACACGGAAGAGGGGCTCCTCCACCTCGCGCAGCACGAGGTCATAGAGGTGGGCGGGTCGGTCGCCGTTCAGGCTGGTGAAGTACTCGCTCAGCGCACGCTCGGCGTGATTGCGCAGCGGCAGCTCCCGACCGTTCAATCTGGCACCCGAATCCCCGCGAGCCCGGCTCTTCTTTTTTGCTGTCATGTGTGGTCCCCGCAAAGTCTGTCCGTCAGGCCGCTTGCGCGTGCCCGCCCACCCATTCTTCGAGATGCTCGCCCGCCAGCGCAAACTGCGCGGCTGTGCTTTCAGCGGCCATCAAGCTGCGGCGGACGGTCGCCGCAGTTGAGCACTGTTCACAATACCAGCCGAGATGTTTGCGCGCGATCTTGACTCCAGTGTCCTCGCCGTAGAACGAATAGAGGGAGTCGAGATGCGAGAGAATAATATCACGCACCTCGGCGCGCGCGAGCGCGGGGGCAGCAATTCCCTCACTCAGATATGCGTTGACAGAGCGGAAGATCCATGGCGCGCCATGACTCGCGCGGCCGAGCATTACCCCGTCAGCGCCCGTGAAATCAAGCACCTCGCGCGCCTTTTGTGGCGTGCGGACATCGCCATTCGCAAACACCGGCATCCGCACTACGGATTTGACGTCGCGGATCGTCTCGTACTCGGCATTGCCCTGATAAAAATCTGTGCGCGTGCGCCCATGCACGGCCAGAGCCTGAACGCCACAGGCCGCTGCGATCCGGGCGATGGCCACTGCGTTGCGGTGCTCGCGATCCCAACCGGTGCGGATCTTGAGCGTTACGGGGACGGATACCGCGCTCACGACCGCTTCGAGAATGCGACTCACGAGCGGCTCATCCTGCAGCAGCGCGGAGCCGCAGAGCTTTCCGCAGACTTTTTTCGCCGGGCAGCCCATGTTGAGGTCGATGATCTGCGCACCGAGGTCCACGTTGATGCGCGCGGCCTCTGCCAGCTCGTGAGGGTCGGCGCCCGCGAGCTGCACCACGCGCGGCTCGGGCTCTCCCTCGTGACTCATGCGCAGCCGGGACTTCGGCGTGCTCCAGAGTCTCGTGTTCGACGTAAGCATCTCGCTTGCGGCGAGACCGGCTCCAAGCTGCCGGCACAGAATCCTGAACGGGCGATCCGTGACGCCAGCCATCGGAGCCAGCACGGCCACCGAGGGCAGCTCGTAAGGTCCGATGTGAATCGTGCGCGTGCTGTGCACCGGCAACAGTGAAGCCGCTTGCGCATCGGCTGGGTGCGAAGCTTGCATATCAGCGCGTGCTGGCGTCGTTGGCGCAGGCGATCGAGCCGCCAGGCTCCGGCAGGCAGGCATCGATCTCGAATCCGACGGCGTTCGAGCCAGGATCGACGAATGCCATCTCCGCATCGACCCGCTGCCCCGCCGACAGGAATGTGGAGGCGGGAATCGCGCTGGGTAGGTAGGACTTCGGCGGGACATCGCGTGCGGCGATGCGGTTCCCGAAGCGGTCCTGTAGCGTGACGCGCAACAGGGGCAGGGGCTGAGGCTGCTTCGCGGTGTTCTTCACACTGGCGCGCACCGTGATCTCGCCCGCGTTGGCGTTGTCGGCCGAGGCTCCGAGCTGGCGAACGTCGTAAGCACCGAGGTTCCAGCGCGGAACCAGCGGGACGCCGAGTGCCGCGTAGAGTCTGGTGAGCGGCTTGTAAAGGCGCTCGTGGGTGGCGAGATCGTGACGGTAATGATTCACGATCTGGCCGGCGAGCAGGATGACGAGCACCGCGGTTCCCACGCTCCACCAGTGGCCCAATGCCAGCCGGCGATGAAGCTCCGCCGGAGTCTCGCCAATCTCATCCGCAGGCGACTCCGTATCGTCGCCGGCGTTCTGGCTTGCGAAACCAACATCCTGCGGAGACTGCGGCGCTGGGCGTGGGGGCCTGGCCGGCGCGCGGTGCGGTGCGGCGGTCTCTGCGTAACCCACGGCCTCCGCAGGTGTCGCCGACGCCGCGGATGGAGGTGTCGCGGATACGGGGGACGGTGCCTGCACGGATGCTGGCGCAGATGCCGGCGCAGACGGTGGGGACGGTGTTGGCGCGAACGCGGTTGATGCGGCTGCTGCCGATGCTGACGTTGGCGCGGCTGGTGGCGATGCGGCTGTTACCGACGCGGCGGCCGGCGATGCTGCGGCCGCGGGTGATGGCGCGGTGGCAGACGTCGCCGCGGTGCCTGGTGATGCTGGGGTGCCCGATGCCTGCGCGGCCGCCGGTGATGCTGCGGCCGCGGGTGATGGCGCGGCGGCCGGTGACGCCAGGGACTTTGGCGACTCCGCGGGCGTGGCGCTGGATTTGGTCGGCGCTGCGGGCGGCGCGGGCGGTTGGGGCCTGAGCTGCGCGGTCGCAGCGAGAAACTCGGCATCGATCTCTATATCGAATTGGGCGTCCTCGTCTGTTGGAATGGTTTGCGGCGTTGCAGCGGATGGCGCTGCCGAGGAACGTGTCGCGGACGCGGGGCTCGACGGCTGCGGCGACGGTGATGGAGGTGTCGATGCCGGAGGCGATCG
>DATNEN010000107.1:0-3155 GCA_035552975.1 Steroidobacteraceae bacterium | reverse complement strand
CTGCGCCTCGTGGTCCTGGGGGTATTTGGCCGCGACATCCCCCATGGCATCACGATACGCGAGCAAGCGCGCCTGCTGCGGAGTGCGCTCGAAGTCGCTGTACAGCTTTGCGACGGCTGCCAGATACGCACGTTCTCACGGATCTCCCCTTCCCGCCCGCGTGAGCACGAGGGAGATCATGCACCCTCACGCGGCGTCGTGGAAGATCACCCCGACGGTGTGCCGTTTGCCGGAGAAGAGCTTGCTGACGCCGTGGCTCATCCTCACACGATAGTCGCCGCGCGAGCCTTTCATCGGGCGGCTGTTGACTGCAAAGATCGCCGCATCGCCCTTCCTGAGGGGTAGGACCATCGCACGCGTCTGCATCCGTGGACGCTGCTCGGTCATCACGAACTCCCCGCCCTCGAAATCCTCGCCCGGCTGATCCAGCAGCATCGCGATCTGGAGCGGGAAGACATGCTCGCCATACAAGTCGCGGTGCAGGCAGTTGTAGTCGTCCGGCGCGTATTGCAGAAGGAGAGGCGTCGGGCGGGTCTGGCCCGCACCGTGGCAGCGTTCGAGGAACGCTGCGTGCTCGGCCGGAAATCGCAGCTGCTGGCCCATGCGCTCAGCCCAGGCATTGGCGATCGGAGCCAGCCTGGAATAGGCCGCTGTGCGGAGCGACTGGATCAGAGGTGGAAGCGGATAGCTGAAGTACTTGTACTCGCCCCGCCCGAACGAATGGCGGCTCATGATGATGTGACTGCGGAAGCAGTGCTCCTGGTGATAGAGCTGGCAGATGGAGTGTGCCTCCGCGTCCGTCAGGAGCTCGGGCACGATGGCCCAACCCTGGGCATCAAGGTCGGTGTGGACCTTGACCCAATCGACTGCCTCCATGCGCGCCTGTATCGTCATCGCAGTGGCGCCGCTCACGCGCAGATCGACGACCATAGCGCCACCCCTTCCATGTTGATCAGCCGGCGCTTGCGCTGCACGCCCCAGCGATATCCGGAAATCGAGCCATCGGCCTTCACCACACGCTGACACGGGACGGCGACTGCAATGCGGTTCGCCGCGCAGGCCGCGCCCACCTCCTGCGCTGACGCGAACAGTCTGGCGCCTGGAAAGGCGCTTTGCAGATCGCGCACCCGCTGCATGCGATCATCGCCGATGAAAAGCGCAGCGACGCCACGGACACTTGCGGCGACCAGGAGGGTTCCAAGAGCGGCGTTGGCGTGGCTGAAGCGCAGAGTCTCGGCGGTGGTGTCGGGGGTCGGCTCGATCATGTTGAAGACTCCTCATCTGTGTGGGGCCTGCAGGATCGGTTTTCTCGCACGTGCCGGCACTCCGACCCTTGCCATCAAAACCCCGGCGCGAGAATTCGAGAGCAAGACCCGGAGTGTGCTCGCCAGAGTGCCTTGGCATCATGCCGGCAGTTGATCCGCGAGGCCTGGCATATGATTGAGATCACGGAAATGGCGAGGACGGCAGAGGTGAGGAGCCCGGCGGTGAGGAGAAAGGCCATGGCGGCCGGGAAGGCGGCCGTGGCGATGGGAAAGGCGGTCGCTTCGGCGGCGTCGCAGGCCGCGGCGGCGACGGCGGCCGATCCCCGCTGGGCGCGCGTCATGGCGCGGGACCGGGCTGCGGATGGGCAGTTCTGGTATTCCGTGGCGACGACGGGCGTCTATTGCCGCCCTTCGTGCCCCTCCAGGAGGGCCAACCCCAGGAACGTGACGCTGTACGACACTCCGGCCGCCGCCAGGGCTGCCGGCTTTCGGCCGTGCAAGCGGTGCAACCCGGACGGAGCTTCATGGGAGGCGCAGAACGCGGCCCGGGTGGCCAAGGCCTGCCGATTGATCGAGGAAACCGAGGAGCCTCTGCCGCTCGCGGGCCTGGCCAAAGCGGCTGGGCTCAGCCCCAGCCACTTCCACCGGATTTTCAAGGCCGTGACCGGGCTGACTCCGAAGGACTACATGCAAGCCCATCGTGCCGAACGCGTGCGCGAGCATCTGGCGCAGGGCCAGTCCGTGACGGCGACGATCTACGACGCCGGTTTCAATTCCACCGGTCGGTTCTACGCAAAGACCACCGGCATGCTGGGAATGACGCCGAGCAGATACCGTGCGGGGGGCGCCGGCGAGCAGATCCGTTTCGCTGTTGGCCAGTCCTCGCTCGGTGAGATCCTGGTGGCGTCCAGCCGCAAGGGCGTTGCGGCGATCCTGCTGGGCGATGATCCCGAAGCGCTCGTGCGGGATCTGCAGGATCGATTTCCGAGAGCCCGCCTGATCGGCGGCGACGCCGACTATGAAAAGCTCGTCGCCCGTGTGGTCGGCTTTGTCGAAACGCCGCAAATCGGCCTCGACCTCCCGCTCGATGTCAGGGGCACCGCCTTTCAGCAACGCGTCTGGCGGGCACTCGGCGAGATCCCGCCCGGCCAGACCATGAGCTATGCGCAGATTGCTCGCGTCATCGGCGCACCGAAAGCCGTGCGCGCAGTGGCCGGCGCGTGCGCTTCCAACAGCATCGCCGTCGCGATCCCCTGCCATCGGGTGGTGCGGAACGATGGCTCTCTTTCCGGCTACGCCTGGGGCGTAGAGCGCAAACGGGCTCTGATCGAACGCGAAGCCGCGAAGGCGGCCCGTGACTGACGGCACGACAGCGAATGGACCGCGGCGTCGCCGCACAGACAGCGCTCGCGTTGTTGCGCGATTTGGCACAGCCCCGACATCCGATGACGGGGCGCTCGCCGACCGCCTGAGGGGGTAGTTCAGGCGCGCGTCGGATCGTCATTGACCTTCTATGTCGGCTACCGCACGGAATATTCGGCAGATTCGTCGCAGGCTTTTTGCTTCAAGGAACGTTACGAATGCGCTTGCGAGGAATCCCGAATGCACATCCTCACGCTGTCAATTCTGTCCGTGTTGGTCGGGTGGTTGGCGACTCTCATCCTCCTCAGTGACCTCGAGAGCTGCTCCCTGCTCGACCTCGGCGTTGGGATAACGGGCGCAGCGCTGGTCGGCGGGCTGTTGGCTCCATTCCTGGGAATCTCGACAACCACCGGTGAGTACGGCTTGACGCTGTCAGGCACGGTCATGGCGTGGCTGGGCGCCCTGATCCTGTTGGCGCTCGTCAACCTGGCGCGACACGGCCACATCCTCTGCGGACGCCGGCAACGT
>DATNEN010000106.1:0-8813 GCA_035552975.1 Steroidobacteraceae bacterium | reverse complement strand
GCGTTCGTGAACGCGCCGCTCTTCGCTACCTTCCTGCTCGGCATGTTCTGGAAACGGGCGACGGGCCACGGGGCGTTCCTCGGACTCCTGGCAGGCACGTTGGCCGCGGCTGCGCATCATGGGCTGACGCTCCCCGCCGGTAGCGCCGCGGGGATCAAAGGTGGCTGGATCGCGGTACTGCACCTCTATGCCAGCCAGATGGCGCAGAACTTCTGGACGGCGATCTATGCTTTCGGGGTCTGCTTCCTGGTGACGGTAGCAGTGAGCCTGGTGACACGGCCACGCGCGGAGCGCGAACTGGCGGGTCTCGTCTACTCCCTCACGCCGCGGCTGCGCGCGGCAGGTGAGCGGTGGTACGCACGTCCGGCAGTTCTGGGAAGCTGCGTGCTTACAGGTGCGGTCATTCTCAACTTCATCTTCCGGTGAGGGACATGGGCCTGGACATCCGTATTCCGATCGGCAGCCTCTTCGTCCTCATCGGGGCGCTCCTTGCAGGCTACGGGCTTCTCAGCAATCCCGCGGTCTACCAGCGCTCGTTAGGCGTCGACATCAATCTCTGGTGGGGCGGGGTGCTGCTCATCTTCGGCTGCGGGATGCTGGCGCTCGCCTGGCGGGCTGCTGCCATGCGGACTCGCGCCGCGGCCAGCACTCAGGATCTGACCGACACCCGGACCTGACTGAACGGGGCAGATGCAGTGAGACGTTCAGTCGCATCGCTGGTATTGGGAATGGCGCTGCTCGGCGGTGCCGTCCTGCCTTCCAGGGCGGCCGGAATCGGGCCCTGGACCATGGGTCAGGCGCAGAGCTGGTACTCCGCGCAGCCCTGGATTCTCGGCAGCAACTACATTCCGTACGATGCGGTCAACGAGCTCGAGATGTGGCAGGCGGTCACGTTCGATCCCCAGCGGATCGACCTCGAGCTCGGATGGGCGCAGGGTCTCGGCATGAATACCATGCGGGTGTTCCTCCACGACCTGTTATGGAAGCAGGGCGCTGCCGGGTTCAAGCAGCGAATTCGCGTGTTTCTGCGGATTGCCGCCAGCCACCATATCAAGCCCATCTTCGTACTGTTCGATTCCTGCTGGGACCCTGACCCGAGGTTGGGACCGCAGCATCCCCCGATTCCCGGCGTACACAATTCTGGTTGGGTGCAGGCGCCGGCGGCGGCGGTGCTGGATGACCCCAAGCAGTATGCTCGCCTCGAGGCATATGTCGAGGACATCGTCGGGACTTTCGCCAAGGACGATCGGGCGCGCCTGGGACGTCTGGAACGAGCCCGACAATTTTCTAGGCGGCAACGGCGCCGTCTACCCCGGCGAGCCGAAGGACAAATTCCAACGGGTGGCAACGCTGCTGCCGCAGGTTTTCGCCTGGGCGCGCAGCCGGCATCCGATTCAGCCTCTCACCAGCGCGCTCTGGCATGGTCCCGACTGGAGCAAGGCCGCGGGCTTGAATTCCATCGAGCAGACTCAAATCACCGAGTCGGATGTCCTCAGCTTCCACAATTACGAATGGCCGGAGTCTTTCCTCCAGAGGGTCAGACAGCTCGAGACCTACGGCCGGCCGATCATTTGCACGGAATACATGGCGCGAGGCGCCGGGTCGACCATCGACGGCGTCCTACCCGTCGGCAAGCGCGCGAATGTCGGAATGATCAATTGGGGATTCGTCGCAGGCAAGACGCAGACCAACCTACCGTGGGATTCCTGGGAGCGGCCATACGTTCTCATTCAGCCGGCCGTGTGGCATCACGATCTGCTGCGGCCGGACGGCACGCCTTACCGCGAGCGGGAGGTCGAGATACTGCGGGCGTTGAGCTCTGCCCCGAGGGGCGTCGTGCCTGACACACTGCGGCTCGGTGGTTCCGAGGCGCGTTGAGCTGAGAGCTCCTTCTCGCGATAGGCAGAGCGCATCGCCGGCCTGATCTTCGGTAGCTCCATGGCGAACCATAGGGCGCCGGCGATGCAGAAGGTACCCGTGAGCATCACCGTGTAGGGAGCTCCGATGTGCTGGGCCAGGGCACCGGCCAGAAGGCTTCCGAAGGGCGCCGCGCCGAAGAACGCCATGGTGTAGTAGCCCATCACGCGTGCGCGCTTGTCGTCCGGCACCAGCGACTGGATGATGGTGTTGCTGACAGCTATGGCCTGAATGAGGCCGAATCCGACCACCATCATCAGGACGAGCGATAGCCACAGGACGTGCGACAGGCCGAATAGGATGAGCCCCAAACCAAGCAGCACGGCCGCGGCCTGCAGGGTGCGGGTGAGGCCCGCCACCGACTTACGCATTGCGAGAGCGAGCGCGGAAGAGAAGGCGCCGACGCCCGAAGCCGCCGTGAGCCAGCCCAGTGTGTGGGCGCCGCCATGCAGCACCTGGCCGGCAAACACGGGCAGCAGCACCGAGTAGGGCCAGCCCATGAGGCAGATGAACGCCAGGAGCAGCAGGATGGTCCGGATTGGCCTGAAGCCGCTGACGTAATCCCAGCCCTCGCGCAGCTCCTTGAGGAGGCTCTCGGGCTGCCCACGGCCTTGCAGCGGTGCCAGCCGCATGAGCAGGAGCGAGGCGATCACGGCGAAGTAGGAGATACCGTCAATGAGGAAGCAGTACCCCTCGCCGAATCCCGCGATGACGAGGCCTCCGATCGCAGGGCCGATGAGCCGCGCACCGTTGACCATCGAGGAATTGATGGCGATGGCATTGGCAAGATCGCCGCGATCCTCGACCATCTGGACGAGGAAGGACTGGCGCCCCGGCATGTCGAAGGCGTTGATCAGTCCCTGAAACATCATGAGCGCGATGATCTCGCCCAGGGTGATCACGTGAGCGAGCGTGAGCGCCGCGAGCGCCAGCGACTGCACCGCAGCAGCTGCCTGGGTGATGACGAGGAGGCGGCGCCGCTCCATGCGCTCCACCCACACGGCAGCGACCGGGCCCATGAGGAAGGAGACGATCTGCCCGGAGAAGCTGACCACGCCCAGGAGGAGCGCCGAGTGAGTGAGGCGATAGACGAGCCAGGCCGTCGCGAGTCGGGTCATCCAGGTGCCGATGACCGAGGTGCTCTGGCCGAAGAAGAACAGCTTGAAGTTGCGGTGGCGGAGCGCCCGCCAGGAGTGCGAGATCGAGGCGAGGGGCGACGGCGACGCCTGTGGCGGTTGCCCGTTGCGAGCATCCTTTCCCGCCATCATGGCTCCAACAATCGTTTGAGAATGTCGCCGGCTCTCGCGAGGATCTGACGCTCCTCGTCTTCCAGACCCGCCGTCGCCTGCGCGAGCCAGGCCCGCTTCAGGTCCTTCGTACTACTGCGCACGGCGGCGCCTTTGTCCGTGAGGGCGATGTTCATCTGGCGCCCATCGCTCGCGTGCGGCTTACGCTCCACGAGGCCGCGCTCCTCGAGCGTGGCAATGGCAGCGCTCATGGATTGGGGGCGCATGCCTTCGGCACGCGCCAGCTCCGCAGTAGTGGCCGGGCCTTCTCTGCCCAGCCGCGCCAGCACGGACGATTCGGTAAGCGACAGCTCGTGTTGCGCAGCCGCGGCGCGCATATGTCGCACGAGCCGCCCCAGCGTGCGGGCGAGGTCACTGACGTCGAGATCGCGGGTCCTTGGCATTCGCCGATATGATACCAGATCGACAGGTAAACTGAACAGTCTGGCTTACCATATCCCGCACGCCGAGGCGCGTCGCGGCAAACGCCTGAGCGTCGGAGCTGGGCGGAGCGCCCCTAGCGCTCCCTGGACGTTTCATCCTCCAGGGCCGCCTCCTGATCCAAGGCGCCGGACTCGATCTTGTGCAGGAGCTCGCGAACCTCCTCGGCGGTGCACCGGCGCTCATCGAGGAGCGCGCCGAGCAGGCCCTCGAGATGAGCGCCCATCGCCACCGCGACGGCGGCCGCGGGATACCGGTCGAGGCTCATGACGAGCTCGTCGAGCTCTTCGATGCATTCCTCGAGGACGGTGTCATCGCCGGATTGATCAAGCAGGGACATGGGAATCTCCTTTTCGTGACTGACTGGTCAACACCAGAATAGCGCGTGTCGACCGACTGCGGGGGCGCGGCGAACAGGCGGGTCTGTATTTCTATACAAACACGCAGGCAAACGCGATTCCAATCCCCTTGTGCGCCTATAGACTGATCACCGTGCCAATCGGCACGCGCAGTCAACACATGGAGCCCGCCATGAACAGTTTTACCCTCACCGCAGTCGGCAATCTGTCCCGCAATCCCGATCTGATCGTCAAAGGAGACCGTACTTACGCGAAGTTCTGTCTGATCGGCAATGACTATGCGGGCAAGGACGAGGAGGGCGGGGCGCGCGAGATCGCCACGAGCATCTGGTTCACCGCGTTCGGTCCGCTCGGCGAGACGATCGCGCGCACAGCTCGCAAGGGCGATCAGCTCATCGTCGATGCCCAGGTTCGGGCAGACAACTGGACCGACAAGGACGGGGAGCGGCACTACGCTTACAACTTCATCGTTCAGGGCTTCCGCTTCGGTGCCCCGGGCAAGGCCAAGCGCGAGGAGCGTGCGTCCAGACGCGGCGAGGAGCCGCAGCGGCTCGCCGCAAGCGCATAGCGGCGCTTCGGAGATCCGCACGACGAAGGAAAATGGGACCGGATAACTGAAACGGAGAGGAATCATGTTGCAGCGAATCATCCGAATTGCCGCGCGCAGGGAATCCGGCGCCCCCTGGTCGGCCGTATTGCTCGGCATCACGACAGCTCTGTCCCTGGCGCTGCCGCGACCGGTGCTGGCGCAGGCATCTCCCTTCCTAACGGGGGCCACCGCGCTGGAGAGCAACATTTTGGCCTGGCTGACTCCGATCGCCATCATCCTCGTGATGGTGCTTGGAGGCATGGCCATGGCAAGCCGGCTCTCCTGGGGCTGGTGCATCGGCGCCATCCTGGGGATTGCGATCGCCTTCGGTGCGCCGCAGATCGTCACCTGGGTGCGTGGGATGTTTGGCGTCTGAGGAGCAGCGAGGTGGACAAGAGAACACCCGGGCTCACGGCCGATCCGCTCTTCGTCGGTGCAACACGCCCGCCGATGCGCTGGGGAGTGACTTACTCGGCGCTGCTCTTCAATCTAGTGTTCACACTCGAGGCTTTTCTGGTTACGAGGAACCTCCTGACCCTGCTCGTTGCCTTGCCGATTCACGGTGCTGGAGTGCTGCTTTGCGGACGGGACGCACGGTATTTCGATCTGCTGCTACTCTGGGGCAGAACACGCTTGCCGGCGTTGCTCGCCAACGGCCGTTGGTGGGGCGGGAGCAGCTACAGTCCTCTTGCGCTCGATCCGCCGTGCCGATCGGGGCGGCGCCGAAGAGAAGCCGCAGCCGTAGCTTCATACGGTGCGGCGCGGAGGCTGCCGTGATGTTGAGAGCCACACGGCAAGCCGCCCTGCGCCGCGAGCTGACGGCAGATCGGCACATTCCTTACACGGCGCACGTTGCGCCGGAGGTCGTCAAGACTGTCTTTGGCGATTACCTGCAGGTGTTTCGCCTGGGAGGGGCCAGTTTCGAGAGCGCGGATCCGGAGCAGCTCAATGTCTGGCACGAGAAGCTGAATGTGCTCTGGCGCAACGTGGCTGCACCAGGTATCGCCTTCTGGACTCATGTAGTCCGCAGCCGTGAGGCTTTGCGGCCCTCCGGCGCGGAATCGGTGGGATTCGCCGCCGCCCTGCAGGAGAAGTACCTGCGCCGGCTGGCGGGTGACATCCTCATGGTCAACGAGCTCTATCTCGCCGTGCTCTATCGGCCGGCGGCTGGTCGGGCGGCGGGGCTGCTGTCGGGTGTGATTACACGGCTGAAGCCTGCGAGCTCGGCGTTGGAGACAGCCGATGCGCTCGAGGCCTGCCGCAAGATCGCGCAGACGCTGCGCGCATCGCTCGCTACGTACGAGCCGGAGAGTCTCGGCTGTTATCAGGATTCCGGACGCTGGTACTCCTCTCTGCTCGAGTATCTTGCCCTGCTCGTCAACGGAGAGCGGCAGCCGATGGCGTTGCCCCGCGGAGCACTGAATGCGGCTATAGCGACGACGCGCGTTGGCTTTGGTGGCGAGTCCCTGGAATACCGCATGGCGGCTGCAACCCGCGTGGGGGCAATGCTCGGGATAAAGGAGTACCCCACGCCAAGTGTGGTCGGGATGCTGGATAGGCTGCTGAGCGCCCCATTTGCCTTCGTGCTCACGCAATCCTTCGCGTTTCTCTCCAAGGCAGCCGGGCAGGCGTTGCTCACCCGCCAGATCAACCGGATGGCGAACGCCGGCGACTTCGCGGTTTCGCAGGCCGACGAGCTAGGCGAGGCACTGGACGCACTCACCAGCAATGAGTTCGTGATGGGGGACCATCATCTGTCGCTGCAGGTGCTCGCGGAGCCGGACGAGGTGGCGGACGACCGACCGGCGGGAGAGCGGTTACGCACTCTGAACGATTGCGTCGCACGGGCGCGCGTGATCCTGGCCGATACCGGGATGACGGTGGCGCGCGAGGACCTCGCGCTGGAAGGCGCCTTCTGGGCGCAGCTTCCGGGCAACTTCGCATTGCGACCCCGCAAAGCGCCGATCACGTCGCGCAACTTCGCAGCCATGGCGCCCTTTCACAACTTCCCCTCTGGCCGCGCTCGCGGCAACCACTGGGGAGAGGCGTTGGCGCTTCTCCCAACCCGGGCGCATTCGGCATACCACTTCTCCTTGCATGCCAGCGACCCGTCGGATGGTGGCAGCCGGCGCGATGCCGGGCACACCTTCATCTGCGGTCCGACCGGGTCTGGCAAGACCGTGCTGATCGGCTTCCTCGTTGCCATGCTCGCGCGCCATGGGGCAACGCAGGTCGTGCTCGACAAAGATCGTGGACTCGAGCGGTTGGTGCGGGAGCTCGGTGGCGAATATCTGACGCTGCGAAACGGGCGTGCTACCGGCTTCAATCCGCTGCAGTTGCCGTCGGGCCCAGGCCATTTGGAGTTCCTCCGGAGCTGGCTGCATCTGTTGGCACGCGCCCCGGGTGCACGCCCTCTCAACGTCCGTGAGCAGCGGGACCTGGACCAGGCTCTGCGCGGAGCCTTATCCCTCACCCCAGGGGCGAGGCGGCTGTCGCGCCTGATCGAATTCCTCGATCCGACCGACCCCGAGGGCTTGCATGCACGCCTTGGACGATGGTGTGAGGCAGGAGAAGGCGCCTACGCGTGGGCATTCGACAATGCGGAAGATTCCGTCATCCGGCGGCTCGACGGCCATCCTGTGATCGGCTTCGACGTCACGGAATTCCTCGACAACGACGTCGTTCGAGCGCCTGTCACCATGTATCTCTTCCACCTCGTGCGGCAGATGCTGGACGGCCGCCGACTCGTGTGCTGGATGGACGAGTTCTGGCGGTTGCTCGCGGACCCGGCGTTCGAAAGCTTCGCAAAGGACGGGCCGAAGACCTGGCGGAAGCTGAATGGTGTCATGTGCCTGGCGACCCAGAGTGCAGGCGATGTGCTCGAAAGCCCCATCAGCCGCACCATCGTGGAGCAGACGCCGACGAAGATCTTTTTTCCGAATGCAGACGCCGCGCCCGAGGAATATACCGCCGGGCTTGGCCTCACCCGCCGCGAGCTTGCCCTCATCAAAGAGGAGCTCGAACCAGGTGCACGCGTATTCCTCGTCAAGCAGGGACACCAGAGCGTCGTCTGCCGACTGGACCTCCAGGGCTTCCAGTCTGAGCTCGAGGTGCTCTCGGCTCGGCCAGCTGCCCGTTGAGCATCACCATACCCGGTCATCTCCCACCACAAGGAGCGTGTCTTGTCATTCGTCAAGAGTCTATCGCTGATGGTCACTGTTGCATTCGCCGTGGCTGCTCCCGCGGCCCACGCGCAATTCGCCGTCATTGACGTCGCTGCCGTCGCGCAGCTCGTGACCGAGGTACAGAATCTGGAGCAGGCGCTCACCGTGGCGCGCGATCACCTCGCCGAGGCGCAGGCGGAGCTGCGCTCCATCACTGGCGATCGGGGCATGGAGGCGCTGCTGGCCGGTACGAACCGTAACTATCTGCCCGGCGACTGGGGACAGCTCACTGCAGCACTCGGGGGCGCCAGCTCCGCGTACCCAGCGCTTTCAGCCAGTATCCAACAGAGTCTCGCCGAGGACGCGGTACTCACACCGCAGCAGATCGACACGCTGTCCCCTGACCGGCAGCAGCAGCTCGGCGAAGATCGTCACACGGCGGCGTTGCTGCAGGCCGTATCGCGGGAGGCTCTGGCCAACGCCAGCAGCCGGTTCGCGAGTCTGCAGCAGCTCATCGACTCGATCGGGATAGCAGGCGATCAGAAGGGCATCCTGGACCTTGGCGCGCGTATCGGTGCCGAGCAAGCGATGCTCGAAAACGAGCGCAACAAGCTCGACATGCTGGTTGCCGCGGCGGAGGCGCAGCACTGGGTCGACGAGGAGCGGGGCCGGGAGCGCACGATTGCCGGACAAGGTGAGTTCGCGACGCGCTTCCAGCCGACGCCCTGATACCGATGGAGCGCTGCCATGGAATTCTTCCGGACATTCTGGACCTGGCTGAACGGTGAGCTCGCGAGCTACATCGGCGAGAACACCGCGCGGGTGGCATCGATCCTCGAGCCCGCGGTCGTCACGCTGGGAACCGTATACGTCATGATTTGGGGCTATCTGCAGCTCACCGGGCGGATCGAGGAGCCGTTTGCGGCGGGCGTAAAGCGCATCGTGACGCTCGCGGCGATTTTCGGCGTGGGCCTGCATTTGTGGCTATACAACACCCTGTTGGTCGACACCTTCTACAAAGCGCCGGCAGAATTTGCGGCGGCGGTCGTTGGGGCCT
>DATNEN010000105.1:0-3269 GCA_035552975.1 Steroidobacteraceae bacterium | reverse complement strand
CCGGGGACGTCGATCTGGCGGCGTGCCGTGACCTCATCGCAGCGGCGGGGCCGATGTCGATCACGTTCCATCGGGCTTTCGACGCGGTGCGCGATCGGCAGACCGCGCTCGAGGCACTGGTTGGGCTCGGCTGTAAGCGGGTTCTCACCTCCGGCGCACATTCAAGCGCACCGCAGGGCGCGACGGCAATTGCCGCCGTGGTGCGCCAGGCGGCCGGGCGAATCAGCGTCATAGCCGGGGCCGGGATCCGGCCGGAGAATGTGAGGCAACTCGTGGCCGCCACCGGTGTGTGCGAGATCCACGCCTCCGCGTCGGCACCGCGGATATCCCCTACGAGTCGGCGAAGCGCTGGCCTGCAGGGGCTCGATGCAGACTGGCGCGAGACCGACGCGGAGGCGGTACGGCGGCTGGTGGATGAACTGCGCGCGGCGGAGAGCCACGCTGGCAGTACAGCGAAATCGTGACGGTGAAAGTGGGAAGGATATGGCGTTGGCTGCCGGGATTCGCCGCCTTGCTGGTGGCGTGCGTCGCTTCGATGCTGGGCTTGCAGGCCGACGCCGCAACAGGTTTGCAGCTCGGTTCACGCGTGCTGGCTTCGGCCGAGCCGCCGGTGTCGCGGCCGGCGAGCAAGCCCTGCACGGTCACGGTGTTCGCCCGCGAGGCGTTTGACGAGCGCGGCGATGCGTCGTCGATGGTCGCCCATCCGCATCGCTTCGCCTTTGCGCCGCCCAAAGGGTGCCAGGGAGGCTGGAGCAAGGTGGTGCTGGAAGCGGATTTCTCGGTGCCGGCGGGGCGCCAATACGACCGCACGGTGGCGCTCTGGCTGGGCGGCGTGAACCTTTACTTCGGTACCACCATCGAGCCCGAGCCGGACGTTGCCCAGTACTGGCACGTGGACCGCGACCTCACCGACTACGCCGCGCTGTTCCGGCACCTACAGGCGGGGCAGATGATCCTCAACAACTGGGTGAGCCCCACGACCAACAGCCCGGTTTATGCGGATGTCCGCTTGGTTTTCTATCCCACCGCTGCGGGGCAAAGGGCCGCGATGGCGGCCGACCGCGTTTATGCAATTGGCAGTGATCCGCGTGGCGAGCAGACGCCGCTGGAGCACCCGGACGATAGTCTTTCACGCCTGATCAGCTTCCCGCGCAACGTCGAACGCGCCTATCTCGACGTCATCGCGCAGAGCCAAGCCCACGACGAGCGCTGGTTTACCTGTGTCGACCGGCGCTACCTGGAAAAGACCCGCGACTACTCGCTCGAGTCATTCGAAGCCTGCGACGGCGGCAGCTTCCGCGGCGTGGAGGTGCTGGTGGACGGCAAGGCAGCCGGGTTGGCGTCGGTCTACCCCTGGATCTTTACCGGCGGTATAGCGCCGCACCTGTGGCTGCCGACGTCGGCCATCCAGACGACCAATTTCATTCCGACGCGGGTAGACCTGACACCGTTCGCAGGCCTGTTCGACGATGGCAAGCCGCACGCAGTGGCGGTGCGCGTGCTGGGCACGGACCATTTTTTCAACGTAGCGGCGAATCTCCTGGTCTACCAGGATCCGCACGCCAGCCAACTGGAGGGCGAGCTGACGCAGAACACGTTGATGGCGCAGCAGCCGGCGGGTCTCAGTGTGCGCGACACGCTGCATGCTGATGCCGCTGGCCACATCGTCGGCACGATCGATACCGACCAGGTGCAGTCATATGTGATCGTCGGCCGCCTGAGCACGCCGCGCGGCAACCTCGATACCACCGTGCACTATACTGGCGAATTCCACAACCATCAGAATTTCGGGCGACCGGGGGGCACACGCTACGACGAGACCATCGACCAGCTGAGCACAGTGTCGCTGACGGTACGGCGCACGCTGGAGGGTCGCCCTCTCGACGCATACACGCTGCAGCAGCGCGACCCGCTCCACCTTTCCTCGCGTAAGCTCATGGTGACCCAGGGGCAGGACTTCACTGCCGAGGTGGGGATAAAACAGGCTCATCGCATCGAGATCCGCCGTATGCCTGCGCGGGGGACGGTCTACCACGCAGTGCTGGAGGAGAACCTCACCACACGCGACCACGCCGACGGCAAGACCATTCCCGAACCGCTCGACCGCAGCAGCTTCGCGTACCACGAGGTGGGCAGCGAGCGGGCGAGCTTCACCGACTCGATGGGCAGCTGCTACCGCGCCGCGATCCAGTCGCGTAACGAACGACTGACCGCGATAAGCGAGGGAGCCGGATGTCTCGGGACTGCCAACCATCTGGACAGCCACTCGCGTCCCGACCATCCGTGGCTGACACCGCTGCTCGAGTCGCCTCCGCCGCGCGGAGATCGACGGAACGCTGGGGAGTAGCTGGTCGCGCTGATTGGGGATCGTTGGGGTCTGGCTCTACGTGAGCCCGTGGTGGAAGCCTATGGCTACGATGGCTCATAGGCCGCTAAGGGTATAGACCCTCACCGCAGCATCGACCGCTCCGTGGGCGCGAGCCGGAGTCGCTCGGGCTTCTGCATCAATGCCGGAAGCACTGCTTCGGGAACGGAGTCCCGCCAGCCACTGAGCTTGCTGAACGCCGTCACGAAAGCCTCCTCTGCCGCCAAGTCCGGCCATCGGGCAAACCAGACGAATGTCCTGTCCCGCTCGCGGATCGGAAGGCGAGGAAAATTGTTGGGTGAATCCTCCGTCACCAGCCGCGCAATGGGTTGTGCCCCGGCTGACGTCAGGCGAGGCAGGATGGTCTCATCGAATACGCGGGTAAATTGCGCCGCATCCACTTCATGGAGGTAGTGGATCGTCGCTCCGATGATGCCGGGACTCGCTGCAGTTTTGGATGGGCGAGCGGGGAAGCCGAGGCCAGCAGCCGCGGGCCGCAACAGCAGCACGTTCTCGGAGTCGATCATGGTGGCATTGGCTACCGCGCTGTGGGCGTGCCACACCGGACCGCCGTAGAAACTGCCGAGCGCAGTTGGACGGGCGGCCATGTTCTCGAACCCCCGGAGCCACACGAATCGGTCGGGGTCGTCCAGGTCCCGGAAAATGCCTAGAACGTGCGCGCCGAGCTCGTTCTGCGGTTCGATGAAATTCTTCTCGAACACCGATACCAGCACTTCGCGCTGGCCGCCACGCAGAGTGTACTGCCTCAGCTCCACGACGGCGTCTTGCGCTGCCCGAGGATATGACGACCCGGTCGCCCAGGCGCTTGCCGTCAAAGAGAGACCCGTCGCGGCTTCCAGAAAGTGTCTCCGGCTCAAGGACATGGCATATCCCTCGGATCCTG
>DATNEN010000104.1:0-2959 GCA_035552975.1 Steroidobacteraceae bacterium | reverse complement strand
GGCCCCGCGCCTGGGCGGGCAGGGGGTGCTCGGGCGCCTCAGCGAGCTGATGTTCATCGATGTCGTGCGCCGCTACCTGGAGTCATTGCCGGCCGATCGCACCGACTGGCTTGCAGGGCTGCGCGACCCTCTCGTCGGCCGCGCACTCTCTGCGTTGCATCGCAACCCGGCGCGGGCGTGGACCATCGAATCGCTGGCCCGGCACGTCGGACTGTCGCGCTCGGCCCTCGCGGAGCGTTTCTCCCAGTTCGTCGGCCAGCCGCCCATTCAGTACCTGACGAACTGGCGAATCCAACTCGCCGCCAGCCAGTTGCGCAGCGGCGTCGACAGCGTAGCCGTGATCGCCAACCGCGTGGGCTACGATTCCGAGGCGGCCTTCAGCCGTGCGTTCAAGAAAGTGGTCGGCGCACCGCCCAGCCAGTGGCGCGCTAGGACGCTTTCGGTCGGATGAAAGCCCCGACCCAACTCGCGTAGTCGCGCTTGCCGATCGCAACGCCGTTGTGGCGCAGGATGTCGTAGGCCGTGACGACGTGGAAGTAGAAGTGTGGAAGCGCCCAGCTCCTGAGCAGCGCCAGCCCGTTCATCGCAATGACGAAATCGGTGTTGGGCGGCTCGACGGTGCAGTCGCGCTCCTCGGCGCCTTCGAAGGCGGCTACCGGAACGCCGTTGATGAAGGTGATCGTCTTGGCGATGGCGAGCTTCAGATCCGGGAAGCTCTTGCCGGCTTCCTCCATCGGCACCGGCCTGGCCCCGCTCAAGCGCGCGGTCGCGTCCTTCGCCTGGTAACAGGCCAGCTGCACCTGCTGAGCGAGCGTGTACATGTCCGGAGCCAGACGCGCATTCACCAGGTCCAGACCCTCGTGCTGCGCGTGAGTCGCTCCTTTTTCCAGCAGCGTTGCCAGACTCTCCAGCGTCGGTACGAACGTCTCGACGGCCATCGTGTATACCGAAATCTTCATGGCCCTGCTCCTGCAAGCGCGCGTCGTGAAATATGATACCCAGATATGCCCAGCGACATCGATTTCATGCGCAAGGCGCTCGAGCAGGCTCTCGTTGCCAGGGCGCACGGGGAGATCCCCGTGGGTGCAGTGCTTACTCGCGGGGATGAGATCGTCAGCTCGGGGGCGAACTGCCCCATTTCCAGCAACGACCCTACTGCGCACGCGGAGGTTGAAGCGTTGCGTGCAGCTGGACGTGCGTTGGGTTCGTATCGACTGACGGATACGACGTTGTACGTCACGCTCGAGCCGTGCGTGATGTGCGCTTCTGCGATCGTGCACGCACGCGTGCGTCGAGTCGTATTTGGAGCGTGGGATCCGCGCGCCGGCGGCGTCGGGAGCCTCATCGACGTGCTGGCTCTGCCCGGATTGAATCACCGGGTCGACGCGTTTGGTGGGGTGCTTGCCGAAGAGTGTGGGGCTCTGCTGAAGGAATTTTTCGAGCAGCGCCGAGGCTAGTTACCGCCGTGTGCCCAGGGCGGGGTGTTGTCTACGATGGTCGACTCGCTGGCGACAGCCTCTCCCGGTTGCCATTCCAGCAGCGTGAGGTATCGCTGCACGCGATCGACGAACTGAACGGGTTCCCACCCTCGTGCGTAGCCACGCTTTGCTTTCAGGAACCAGCGCTCCTGCGCCAGCAGAGGCAAGCACTCGCGAACATCGGCCCAGGAATCGGGGTTTTCGCCGCGCGACTGCGCGATGATGCGCGCGTCTTCGAGGTGCCCGAATCCCACGTTGTAGGCCGCAACAGTGAACCATGTGCGGTCCGGCTCGGGGATGTGATCGGGTATTTTCTCCCGCACCTCCGCGAGGTAGCGGGCCCCGGCAAGGATGCTCTCTTCGGGATTCGTACGGTCGTGGATGCCCATGGCATCGGCCGTGTCCGAGGTGAGCATCATGACGCCTAGGGCGCCGTCAGAGGATTCAGCGTGCGGATCCCACTTCGATTCCTGGTACCCGACGGCGGCCAGCAGCCGCCAATCGATACCGCTCGCGCTCGCAGCCTCCTCGAACATCGGGCGATAGTGCGGCAGGCGCTCGGTCATGTTGCCCTGGAACTCGCGCGATTCCTCGGTAGCGAACGAGCGGGTGTCGCCCGACTCGCGCTGCTCGAGCCTCGCCAGCCGGCCACTCGAACGAAACGCCTCAAAGAACCGGTTCACGGCGTGCAGGAGGTCGCGTGCGTTGTGCCGCACCACCCATTGCACGGGGCGGTTGCCGGCCAGCGCGAACCCCACTTCCACGTTCGGATACAGGTGGTGCGCGAACGTGTATTCGCGGGCATCGATCAGAGCGAAATTCGCCTCGCCCGAGTCCACGTCCTCGAGCGGGTCGGCGGACGTGGGCGCCGTCTCGACCCACTGCAGGTCCGGGGCGACGGTGCGCTTCATCTTCTCCAGAATGTGCTCCTGGGGGCTATCGGCGCGTACCGCCAGGCGTGCCGACTCCAGTTGCAGCGTGCTGCGCGGTTTCTGGGCGTTCTCGCGATAGACCACGAGCTGCGGAATGCGCCCATAGGGCGCGGCGGGATCGCCGGCAGCCTTCCATTTGGCATCCGGAGTGATCTGCGCGGCGGCAATGTCCGCCCGCCCGGTGACCAGGGCCTCCTGCATGGCCTCGTCATTGGGGACTGGATAAATGACCAGTTTCACCCCGAGCTGCCGCGCGAACTCACGCGCCACCTCGAATTCCAGGCCATGGGCCCCCTGAGCGCCGAGGTAGTAGCAGGTCGGGATGTTCAAGGTGACCACCTTGATCTCCCCCCGCGCGCGGATCCGTTCGAGGGCGGTCGGCTTCGAGTTGCAGCCCGCCAGGCCCAGGAGGGCGAGGGTGGCCAGCGCGGCGGTAGCCAAGGCGGCTGCAGGGAGCGGTCGGGAGCCTCGGAGCAGCAATTCGAACCTCACCTCAGCGGAAAAGGCTTCGGCTAGAATACCAGTCTTGCCCCCTGGGTACGCTGGAGA
>DATNEN010000103.1:0-22737 GCA_035552975.1 Steroidobacteraceae bacterium | reverse complement strand
CGGTGAGCGCGCTTTACATTTCCCCAAGCCCCTTTAGTATCATGGCCGCCCTCGCTCAAGCAGGCGAGGAGGTTCGGTTGCGGCCAAGTAATTAATTTATTTGGCTTTTCCGGCCAGCCAGCGGCGCACGGGGTCATAATCTTCCCTGTGCGATGATGGATCGATCCAGCGCGGACAGATGGCCGAGTGGTCGAAGGCGCACCCCTGCTAAGGGTGTAAGGGTCAAAAGCCCTTCGAGGGTTCGAATCCCTCTCTGTCCGCCAGTCAAAGCAATAGCGCTTGTGGATCTTCGGCGTCCCGCCGAGCCGTACCGTGGCGGATAACGCCCGGAGGGTACGTACTTGATCGCTCCGCGTTGTGTTTCACGCGCGTCCCACACAGCTGCAGCGTGACGACCTTCGCCCGGAGGGCGTTCATTCCTCTCTGTCCGCCAGTCTCCTCCGTAAGCGACAAGCAGTCTCTTCGGTAGAGCCGCAATGTGCCGTGCTTCCGCGGCGTCTCGCAAAGATGTAGCGAGACGATCTCGACCCACGCGCCCTATACCCTGAGCATCGCTGCAACGCAGTGCCCGTGCGTCCTCGAGAGGCGCAGGGGATTCTTCCCGACACCAGTTCCTCATGAGTGACGTGACCTGCGGCCTTCAGCCGCTCGCGCAACTCGAGCTGCCGACGTAAGACGTCCAGCGCCCGAGGACAAAGCTCGACCACGCGGCGATCTTGAAGCGGCCGCGTGTCTGCGCTCACGATGTTGTTGTGGATCTCTCTCGATCCGGATTTCAGAACCAGATGCGCTGAGCGCCGCTCGAAAGTCGCGCTGGATCGGATCGGCACCGCTCGCTGAGCGGCGACCGCGCTGGCTCCGGGCGGCCGATTCGTCTATCGTGTTCGCTCCAGAACAAGATCGCACCGATGATAATCCCCGTCCTCGCCTCGGTTTCACCGGTGCGATGAACCTGCCCATCAAGCGCACACTGGAACGCATTCCCGGCGGCATGATGATCGTGCCACTGCTGTTGGGCGCGTTGCTCACCAGCCTGGCACCGGGATTGCCAAATGCCTTGGGCTCGCTCACGGCGGCGTTGTTCGGCGGAGCGATGCCGCTGCTGGCCGTGTTCTATGTCTGCATAGGCGCGACCATCACCTTCAATGCAACGCCTCAGATTCTGCGCAAGGGCGGGGTGCTGCTCGCCACCAAGGCGCTCTGCGGAGTGCTGGTAGCGATCGTGGCGGGCCGAATGCTGGGAGAGCAACCCGTTGCGCATGGCTTCTTTACGGGGCTGTCCACCCTCGCGCTAGTCACCGCCATCAACGACACCAACGGTGGGCTCTACATGGCTGTCATGGCACAGTACGGCACGCCACGCGAGGTGGCAGCCTACTCGATCCTCTCGCTCGAGAGCGGGCCGTTTCTGACGATGCTGACCCTGGGAGTCGCGGGGCTCGCCGCATTTCCCTGGCCGGCACTGGTGGGTGGAGTGCTGCCGCTGGCCATCGGCATGCTGCTGGGGAACCTCGATGGCGAGCTGCGCGAATTCTTCGGTCGCGCAGTGCCTGTCCTCATTCCGTTCTTTGCTTTCGCCCTGGGTACGACATTGGATCTGGCACATCTATGGCACGCCGGCCTTCTGGGCGTACTCCTCGGCCTGATGGTTACGATGGTCAGCGGCGTGCTGCTTCTGGTCGCAGACCGATTGACCGGTGGTACCGGGGTGGCAGGTCTTGCTGCCTCTTCCACTGCTGCAAATGCGGCTGCCGTTCCGGCGTTGGTGGCCGCGGCCAATCCCATATATGCCTCTGCCGCGGGACCAGCCACCGCGTTGGTATCCACCAGTGTTGTCGTCACCGCTATCACCACCCCCTTGATCACGGCGTGGTGGGCCGCGAGAAATACAGGTAAGTCATGAAGCGACCTCGCATTGCCGTCACCATGGGAGATCCTGCCGGGATTGGACCGGAGATCTGCTTGAGTCTTCTCAGCAGCGAAACCGGCAGCGAAGTCGAGCCGATCGTGTTCGGTGATGCAAGGGTTCTGCAGCACGTTGCACAGAAGCTGTCTGTTCCGCTACGCGCTCCCGTGCTCTCGTTGGGCGAATGGCAGAGCAAGCGTCATGTGATTGCCGGCCCCGCAATAGTCGACTTGCAATGCGTCGGTCCGGATGAGTTCGCGCCGGGAGAGGTGAGCGCAAGATGTGGCGACGCGGCATTCCGCTATGTGCTCGCAACCATCGAAGCGGGCTTGCGTGCCGAGGTCGATGCGATCTGCACTGCGCCTCTCAACAAGGAGGCGATGCACGCTGCGGGTCATCGCTATGCAGGGCACACCGAAATTTTTGCCGAGCGCATGAGCGCGCAGCGCTCCTGCATGATGCTCACTTCCGATGAGCTGACGTGTAGCTTTGTTACGGTCCATGTGGGCTACAGCGACGTGCCACGCCTGCTGAGTGTGGCGCGCGTTCGCGATGTCCTCGAGCTCACAGTGGATGCTATGCAGCGCCTGCGTGGTCTCGCACCAAAACTCGTCGTCTGCGGCCTCAATCCGCATGCAGGTGAGAATGGCCTCTTCGGTCAGCGTGAGGAGGAGCAATTCATCATTCCGGCGATCGAGGCGGTACGGGCGTCGGGGATTCAGATTATTGGGCCTCTGCCGCCGGATACTGCCTTTCTAGCGTGGAGGCGCCGCGAGACTGACGCGTATATCTGCATGTATCACGATCAGGGTCACATTCCCCTCAAGGCCCTGGCCTTCGATTCCGGCATCAACATCACCCTGGGTCTTCCGGTGGTACGCACGAGTGTCGATCACGGGACGGCCTTCGATATTGCCTGGCAAGGCAAGGCCAATGCGAACAGCCTCATCGAAGCGGTTCGACTCGCGGCGAAGTTGAGTCGGCAGCAGCAATGATTGCGGTGATCGCAGATGACTTGAGCGGCGCGGCGGAGCTGGCGGGGGTAGCGCGGCGACGGGGATTGCGAGCGGAGGTGCACACCAGGGCGGGCCTGCAGTCGGATGCCGATGTGATCTGCATAGACACGGATACGCGCTCGCGGCCCTCTGCGGCGGCGGCGCTCGTGGTGCGTGACGTTGCACAGCAGGTAGTGGCTGCCCGGCCGGCTTGGATATACAAGAAATGTGATTCGATGCTGCGCGGCAATGTGATAGCGGAAGTGATTGCCGTGCAGGAAGCCACGGGCAAGAGCCGGGCAGTGCTCGCTTCCGCCAACCCATCGCGCGGTCGCCTGATTCGCAACGGTCATTTTTTCATTGACGACAAACCGCTGCATACCACAGAGCTCGCTCGGGATCCGGAGCATCCGCGCACCACATCGTGCGTTCGCGATCTCCTTTTTTCGCTCCACAGCGGGAACAGCAGCACAGGAGCGGCGGTCGAGAACATCTGCACTCCGGATGTAGCGAGTGAGGCGGACCTGATCCGTGTCTCGAACACGATCGGCGAGGACACTCTCCCCGCCGGCGGCGCGGACTTCTTCGAGGCCTTGGTGGCCAGTCGCGGTCACTCTCCGGCAACGCCTGCAGGGGCGGACGCGCGTGCCGCCGCGATTGCGCCGGCGGAAGTGCCGGATCTCACAGGCCCAACGCTGTTGGTCTGCGGTAGCGCTGCGGTTTGGGATACCCGTGTGCATCAGGCCGCCGAGCATCGTATTCCCGCTTTCGCGATGCCGCATGAGCTTGCAGAGATAGCGCGAGCTTGGAATTCCGCAGGCTGCATCCTTCTCGGTATCGGTAATGGGTCGTTCACGCGCGAGCTTGGATCGAAAGCGCTATTGAATGATCTGGCGCGCACCGTGGCTGCTCTGCTTCGGACGCGCGCGGCCGGCCGCGTGTGCCTGGAAGGAGGAGCCACGGCGGCAGAGGTCGTTCGGGAGTTGGGCTGGCAGCGATTGATCGCCCTCGAGGCATTTCTCTCTGGCGTCGGCGTGCTGCGCCCTGGTGGAGCTTCGGACCCCGTTCTGTGGATAAAGCCTGGAAGCTACGACTGGCCTGGCGACTTATGGCGGGCGGGCGGGGCGCTCACTTCCCCTAACGGCTGCGCACGGGCAAGATGCCAGTCCGTCCCCGACGCGCACGACTGAACGACCTGAGGTCTGATGAGCCCCGAGACTTCCCACCAAGCCCACACCCTGTTCGAGAAGATCTGGCGGCGGCATGCGATCCAGGTGCGCGAAGACGGCCAGACGCTATTGTATGTCGACAGTCATTTTCTGCAGGATGGCTCGGCGCCGGCGTTCGAGTTGCTGCGCCAACGGGGTCTCGAGCCGCGGGTTCCGCACCGCTCCTTTGCGACTCCCGATCACTACGTTCCCACCGACACCCGAGACCTGGCGAGCATTGCGGACCCCGAGAAGCGGGCCATGGCAGAGGCGCTGCGGCGGGACAGCGCTGCTGCGGGCATCCGTTTTTTTGGTCTCGACGATCCTCGCCAGGGCATCGTGCACGTCGTGGCGCCCGAGCAGGGCTTGAGCCAGCCGGGAATGTTGATCGTGTGCGGGGACAGCCACACCTCCACGCACGGGGCGCTCGGCGCGCTTGCGTTTGGTATCGGTACGACGGAGGTCGCCCACGTCCTTGCCACACAGACGCTGTGGCAGCGCAAGCCGAGGACGCTGCGGGTCCTGCTGGAGGGGAAGCTGCATGAGGGTGTCTCGGCGAAAGACATCATTCTGGCGATCATCGCGAAGATCGGCGCCGCCGGGGCCACGGGCCATGTGATCGAGTACGCCGGTCCGGCGCTCGCCACGCTGTCGATGGAGGCGCGCCTCACGATCTGCAATATGACGATCGAAGCGGGTGGACGGGCAGGGATGATGGCGCCGGATGCGACGACGTTCGCCTATCTCAAAGGCCGCCCCTTCGCCCCTCAGGGTGAAGAGTGGAATCGAGCGGTTGAGCGATGGCGCGGCCTCTCCAGCGATCCGGATGCCACCTTCGATAAAGAGGTCTCGCTCAATGTCAGCGAGATTGCACCCATGGTCACGTGGGGCAATAGCCCGGAGGACGCCGTCGCCGTCACTGCGCGGGTTCCGGACCCTGCCACAGCGTCCAGCGCCGAGCGGCGCGACGCAATGCTGCGCGCGCTCCGGTACATGGGGCTGGAGCCCGGGATGGCGCTCACGGACCTTAAAATCGATCGGGCGTTCATCGGCTCCTGCACCAACGGGCGGCTGGAGGATCTGGAGAGCGCGGTTGCGGTAGTGCGCGGAAGAAAAGTCGCGACAGGCGTCGAGGCGTGGGTGGTTCCAGGTTCCGGTCCCGTCAAGCGCGAAGCGGAGGCTCGCGGGTTGGACCGGGTGTTCAAGGAAGCCGGATTTCAGTGGCGCGAAGCGGGATGCTCGCTGTGCCTCGGCACCAACGGCGATCTGGTGGCCCCAGGGCAGCGCTGTGCTTCCAGTACGAACCGCAACTTTGTCGGTCGTCAGGGGCCGGGCTCGCGCACGCACCTGATGAGTCCTGCAATGGTTGCCGCGGCGGCCGTGAGTGGCCGGCTCGCCGACGTGCGGCGGCTGCTGGAGGGCCGCTGACGTGGAGCCGTTCAAATCGCTGCGCGCAGTGGCATTGCCCATCGCCCAACCCAACCTCGATACGGACCAGATTCTTCCCGCGCGCTTCCTGCACAAGCCGCGGGCAGAGAACTTCGGCGAGTACCTGTTTCGGGATCTGCGTTTTCGTCGCGATGGCAGCGACAATCCCGACTTCATACTGAACAAACCGGGCTATCGTGCCGCGCGCATCGTCCTGGCCGAAGAGAACTTCGGGTGCGGGTCCTCGCGCGAGCACGCAGTCTGGGCGCTTTATGACTACGGTATCCGTGCAGTGATTGCGCCCAGCATGGGGGACATCTTCGTGTCCAACGCTGCCAAGAACGGCTTGCTCACCATCGTGCTGCCTGCGCCGGCCGTGGCGGGCATGATCCAGGCGGCGCTCGCTGAGCCGGGGCTGCAGATCACCGTGGATCTCGAGGCGCAGTCGGTCACGATGCCCGTGCCCGGGGCGGCGTCCGCGGCCACGCTCGGCTCGGTCACACAGTTCAATTTCGAGATCGATGCGTACCGCCAGCGCTGCCTGTTGAGCGGACTGGATGAGCTGGGTTACACGCTGACGCTGCTGGACAGCATCGAGACATTCGAGCGCGGCTATCGTTAGCCGGCTGCGCTCACTGAAGAACAGAGGCCTGAATCCCAAGATGAAAATCGCAGTGTTGCCGGGCGATGGCATCGGCAAAGAAGTGACCGCTGAGGCGGTGAAGGTGTTGCGCGCCGCGGTTGGCGCCAAGGCGCTGGAGCTGACCGAGGCGCCGGTGGGCGGAGCAGGCGTGGAAGCGGCGGGCGATCCGCTGCCGCCGAAGACATTGGAGATCGCGCAGCGCGCCGATGCGATTCTGTTCGGGGCGGCCGGCGTACCTGGCGACGAGGCTATTCCCTATGCCATGCGGCCCGGGGCGAGCCTGCTGCGGCTGCGCAAGCACCTGGGGTTGTTCGCGAACTTCCGGCCCGCGTTTCTGTTTTCGGAGCTGGTGGAAGCCTCGACGCTCAAGCGGGAGGTCGTCGAGGGACTGGACATCATGATCCTGCGCGAGCTGACCGGGGATCTGTACTTCGGCGAGCCGCGCGGCGTCACAACCAACGCCGCCGGCGAACGGGAAGCCTTCAACACGATGCGCTACTCGGAAGGCGAGGTCGAGCGCATCGTGCGAGTGGCCTTCGAGACCGCGCGCAAGCGCCGGCGCAAGGTCTGCTCGGTCGACAAGGCCAACGTGCTCGAGACCATGCAACTGTGGCGGGAGGTCGCGACGCGGGTCGGTAAGGACTATCCGGACGTCGAGTTGACACACCAGTTCGTCGATGCAGCGGCCATGATGCTCATGCGGGCGCCGCGGCAGTTCGATGTGATCGTGACGGGCAATGTTTTCGGAGACATCCTCTCGGACGCCGCCGCCATGTTGACCGGATCGATCGGCATGCTGCCCTCCGCGTCCCTTGGGAAGGGGACGCAGGGGCTCTACGAGCCGGTTCATGGCACCGCTCCTGACATCGCAGGCAAGAACATCGCCAATCCCCTGGCGGCGATTCTGTCCGCGGAGCTCATGTTGCGTTATTCGTTCGACGACGCGCGCAGCGCAGATCGGATCTCCGCCGCCGTGAGCAAGGTGCTGGCCGCCGGCTACCGCACCGTCGACATCGACCAGCCCGGGATGAAACGGCTCGGCACGCGAGAGATGGGGGACGCCGTCGTGGCGGCGCTATCATGAACAACATCGATCTATCGGGCCGCGCGGCGGTCATTACCGGCGGCGCGCGCGGAATCGGGTTCGCGACGGCGCAAAGGTTCCTGCGTTCCGGGGCACAGGTTGCTCTGTGGGATATCGATGAACCCCGGGTGAAGCACAGCGCGAACGAGCTGGCAGCACTAGGCACCGTCAGCGCCCACGTGGTTGAGCTCACGGACGAGTCCGCGATTCAGGCGGCTTTGGCGGAGACATTGGCCGCGCATTCGCGCCTTGACATCGTCGTCAACTGCGCCGGCATCACCGGTGGCAACGGCCTGACCTGGGAGCTGGACCCGAAGATCTGGCGTCAGGTACTGGAGGTCAATCTGTACGCTCCGTATCTGGTGTGCCGGGCCGTGGTGCCGCACATGATCACCGCCGGTTATGGCCGCATCGTCAACATCGCCTCCATCGCCGGCAAGGAAGGCAACCCCAACGCCTCGCACTACAGTGCATCCAAGGCGGGCCTGATCGGCTTCACCAAGTCACTCGGCAAAGAGCTGGCGCAGAAGAACATCATGGTCAACTGCGTCACTCCTGCTGTTGCGCGCACGGAGATGTTCGAGCAGATGACTCAGCAGCACATCGACTACATGCTCGCGAAGATCCCGATGGGCCGCTTCGTCCTGCCCGAGGAGATCGCCGCAATCATCGCCTGGCTGTCCTCGGAGGATTGCTCCTTCTCGACCGGCGGAGTGTTCGATATTTCGGGCGGCCGCGCGGTTTACTGACGTGAGCGTCCGCGAGGGGGAAGCGTACATCAGCGGTGCCGGCACCATCGCCGCGGGCCGCTATGCCGCGGAGGTCGCGGCCAGACTCGACCGGTTGCCCTTGACGCGCACGCTGTGGCGCTTCGTGGTGCTGATCTCGCTGGGCGGCATCTTCGAGCTGTACGATCTATTTCTGACGGCGTACATCACCCCGGGCCTCATTTCCGGCGGGCTGTTCACCGGTGCGCCGGCCGGCTTCCTGGATCCGCGGGGCGTTGGCTTCTTCGTCTTCTGCACCTTCGCCGGCATGTGGGTCGGGTGCATCGGCTTCGGCTTCATTGCCGACCGGCTCGGCCGGCGCTCCATTTTCACTTTCTCCCTCATCTGGTACTCCCTGGCGACGGCCGTCATGGCCTTCCAGTCCACCGCCGAGTCCGTCGATCTGTGGCGCTTCATCGCCGCCATCGGTGTGGGGTTGGAGCAGATCACCATCGATACTTTCCTGCCGGAGCTCGTGCCGCCGCGGCATCGCGGCCGGGCATTTGCTTTCTACCAGTTCATCGAGTTCTGCGTGGTGCCGGTGGTTGCTCTGCTGGGGTGGCTGCTGGTCCCGCAAGATCCGCTGGGGCTCGCCGGCTGGCGCTGGGTCGCGCTGATCGGCTCCGCCGGTGCGCTCGCGGCATGGTGGTTGCGCTTGGGGTTGCCAGAAAGTCCACGCTGGCTCGCACTGCATGGTCGGGTCGAGCGGGCCGAAGGGATCATGCGCGATATCGAGGCGCGCGTGGCCCGCGATATCGGCGCCGACGCGCTGCCACCCGCGCTTGCGAGCACCGAAGCAGTGCTCGTGAAGAGCCGCTTCAGCGAGCTGCTGAAGCCCCCTTACGGCAAGCGCACACTGGTGCTGTCGATTTTCAACCTGATGCAGACGATTGCGTTCTATGGCTTCGGCGCATGGGTTCCCACCCTGATGATGGCCAAGGGGATCCATGTCACCACGAGCCTGGAGTACGCGTTCATCATTGCGCTCGCCAACCCCGTCGGTCCGCTGCTGGGCACGCTGATTGCCGACCGAATGGAGCGCAAATGGCAGATCGTCTCCGCCGGCACGCTGGTCGCGATTTTCATGTATCTGTTCGCCCTTCAGCAGAGCCCGTGGCTGGTGATCGTATTCGGGGTGCTGGTGACCCTGGCCAACAACTGGATTTCGTTCCTCACACATGGCTACCAGTCCGAGCAGTATCCGACCCGGATCCGCGCCCGCGCCGTCGGTTTCGTCTACTCGTGGAGCCGCGTGAGCGCGGCTCTGGCGGGGTTGCTGATCGGGTTCTTCCTGCATAAGGGAGGCACGATGGGAGTTGCGCTGTTCATCGGCGGTGCCATGGTCGTCATGATCGTCACCATCGGCGGGTTCGGGCCGCGGACCTTGAATCGCAGGCTCGAGGAGATCTCGCACTAAAGACGCATACGCCGCCCATGGTGCGTAACTCCACCGAACTGGCCACAGCCCTTGGCAAAGCCATCGGCCTCACGCTGCAGCCGAGCCCTGCAGCGGCGGTCCACGGCGGCTCGATCAACGCAAGCCACCGTTGGGACAGCAACGCTGGCCCGATCTTCGTGAAAGTAGCGCCGCCGCACGGGCGGCCCATGTTCGAAGCAGAAGCGGCGGGTCTCGACGAATTGCGGCGTGCCAACGCCGTGAGAGTGCCGCGAGCTCTGGGCATTGCCACTACGGAGAGCGCAGTGGCGCTGGCGCTCGAATGGATCGATCTCGGCAGAGCGTCGCGTGCCACGGAGACAGCACTCGGCGAGCAGCTTGCCGTGCAGCATCGCGTGGCTGCGAATGCGTTCGGCTGGCATCGGGACAACACGATCGGCAGCACCCCGCAAGCCAATGGATGGTGCGACGAGTGGGTGACTTTCTTCCGCGAGCGGCGCTTGCGCCCGCAGTTGGACCTGGCGCGTACCAACGGGTTCGAAGGCCGCCTGCAGAAGCGCGGTGAGGAGGTACTGAGTCGGTTGGACCGGCTCCTGCCATCGTCCCACGAGCCGCCGTCGCTGCTGCACGGGGATCTCTGGGGCGGGAACTGGGGCGCCGATCCGCAGGGGGCGCCGGTGATATTCGACCCGGCAGTCTATTTCGGAGACCGTATCGCCGATATCGCCATGACACGGCTGTTCGGGGGCTTCGGCGCGAGTTTCTATGCGGCGTATGAGGCGGCTTGGCCCCTGCCAGCCGATGCCACGAACCGCATCGAGCTCTATAACCTGTACCACATCCTCAATCATCTCAATCTGTTTGGCGGCGGCTATCTGGGCCAGGCCGTGAGCACGATGGAGCGCCTAGTGGGTTGAAGCCGTTGTGACCCAGGACTCGGTTGCTACGTCCGCCGGCGGAGTCAGAGACTTCAGATAAGTGACGAGCGTCCATACCCCCTGAGTCCCCAACTTGCCGCCGAACGCGGGCATGCCTTTCGGGCGGCCGTAATAGATCGAAGCAAAGATCTCCCCGTCCGAGCCTCCATAGCGCCAGCGGCCGTCCGCCAGGCTGGGCCCCACCCAGCCCGAGCCTCCGCCTCCATGGCAGCCGTCGCAGTTCATCGCGGTGAACAACACCCCGCCCGCCTGCACCTGCGCAGGATCATTCGTGTTGGGATTGGTGAGGACCGCAGCCTTGGGTAGCTCGCCGCCGGCCGCCAGATGATCCTCATAACGGATGGCGGGCGGGCCGGAGTCCCTGGCCGGTGCCACCGGTGCATTGCGGGCGCCGCAGGCGCCCAGCCCCAAGGTGGAGAGGGACACGATGACTGCAGGGATGCTGGGTCCGCGGCTCATGGTCACAACCCGAAAATCCACACCATGCCGCCCTGGCTGGTGTGGCGACCGATATCTTTGAGGAAGTCGGCCGGCGGCCGCACGTCCGCCGGATCATCCGCTCGCACATCTCCCGAGAGCAGAAACCAGTCGCCGCCGATTCCGGCGTAGAGGGCAATGTACTGCTTGCCGTCCGGGCCGAGGAAGGCAATTGGGTTGCCGACGACGCCCGAGCCGACCTTGAACTTCGAGAGGATCTTGCCCGTCCTCGCATCGACCGACTTGAACCAGCCGTCCAACGTTCCATAGAAAACGAGGTCTCCGGAGGTCGCCAGCGTGCCGCTCCAGGTCGGGTACGGCTCCTTGTTCTCCCACACTTTGCGGCCGGTGCTCGCGTCCCAGGCGATGAAACCGCCCATATAGCCACCGGCTCCGGCCGAGTAGGGTGTGTTGGCTCCGATGAAGGGGGTTCCCTTGACATGCGCCGCCTGCGAGGCGGCGTAGTCCATGCACAGATTGTTGATCGCGGTATAGAAGAGATGCGTCCGTGGCGAATACGCAGGCGGGGAGGCGGGACTGACGCCACCCTCGAGGCTCGGGCAAATACCCTTGACGTTGCCCTTGGACGCGCCCGTCTGCTTGCTCGGATCCGCCACGGGCCGCCCCGAAGTCAGATCGATTCTCGTCGCCCAGTTGGCGTTGGCGAACGGAGCGGCGAGCAGAACGCGTCCGGTTTTTCGATCGAGCGTGTAGGCGAAGCCGTTCTTGTCGAAGTGCACGAGGGCCTTGACGGGCTTGCCCTCGACCACCAGGTCAGCGAGGACCATCGTGCCGGTGGCGTCAAAGTCCCAGCTATCGTGCGGCGTGAACTGATAAGCCCACACGAGCGCTCCGTCCTCAGGGCGCCGCGCCAGTACGCTCGAGGTCCACTTGTTGTCCCCCATGCGCTGCTCGGAGTTGTAGGGAGAGGGGTTTCCCGTCCCGTAGTAGATGAGGTCCAGCTCCGGATCGTAGGAGACCGAGCCCCACACGGGGCCGCCTCCGGTCTTCCAGCTGTCGCCCGCCCAAGTGCGTTGTCCCGCGTCGGGGCCACTGTCATAGGGCGGATGGAAGGTCCCGGGCTGCGCCAGCATGTCAGCGTCCGGTCCCAGGTTGTGTGCCGTCCACAGGATCCGCCCGGTTTTCAGGTCCAGGCCTTTCACCCAACCGTAGATGCCGAATTCTCCACCGGCGGCTCCCACGATCACGCGGTCTTTCGTGACCAGTGGCGCCATCGTCACAGTCTCGCCCTCGGACATGTCCGCGATCTGCGTGCTCCAGAGCCGCCGCCCCGAAGCGGCATCGACCGCTACCGTGTGACCGTCGAGCAGGTTATAGACGATGCGGCCGTCGGCGAAGGTGGCGCCGCGATTGATCGAGTCGCAGCAAGCGACTCCGAGCGCGTTGGGGCTCACGGGCGGTCGATACTTCCAGCGCAGCGGATACCCCTCCTCCTCGAGATCGAATGCATAGAGGACGTTGGGCCAGGGCGTGACGACATACATGGTGTTGCCGACCACGAGAGGCTGGCCCTCGTGTCCGCCAAGTACGCCGGTCGAGAACGTCCATACCGGATGGAGCCTTGCGGCATTCTGCGAGTTGATCTGCGCAAGCGGACTGAATCGGGTCGAGCCGTAGTCCTTCCACGGCATGGTCCACTCGCCGTCCCCGCTCCGCTCAGCCAGGAGGGGATGACTTGCGGCAACGAAGATCGCGACGGCAAGCAGAGTTCGCCAAGTCATTTCGGTCGACCATAGTGTGCGATGAAAACTGCCTTACCCAGCAGATGATCCTGCACGACGGAGGTCACCATGCCGCCGCTCGATTCAGGCGCCACGGGCAACTTCGCCACGTCCAGCGCGTAGAGTGTGAATACGTAGCGATGCGGTGGATCGCCGGCGGCCGGGCACGGCCCATGGTAAGCATCCTCACCGAGGTCGGAGCGTCCCTGCTGGGTGCCCGGCGGCAACGCCTTGCCGTTCAAGGCGCCGGCGCCTTCGCTCAAGTGATCCGCGGAAGGCGGCAAATCATAGACGACCCAGTGCCACCAGCCGGAAGGCGTGCTGCGCTCGTCCGGATCGAAGAGCGTCAGCACGAAGCTCCTGGTACCGGCCGGTGCACCGTGCCAGGACAGTGCCGGGGACACGTTGCCGCCGGAGCAACCGAAGGCCTTCGCAGTGTATTTCTCAGGCACGCTCACCACGAGCCGGGAATCGGGACTGCTGAGGACGAAGTCGGAAGCCCAGCTCGCTGTCGGCCCGGCCATGCACAGGAGAGAGGCCAGCAGAGGCGCCGTGCAGGTACGCAGGTCAGGGTTCGAGCTCATCGGCGTTCACCCCTCGAGAATCCCGGCTGCCGCCAGAGTGAGCGTAAGCAGCAATCGCGTCAACGTTGTTACACCCGGTGCCAGTACGAGCTGACGACGGAGGTCGCCGCGCCGATCCTGGGGGCAATCGATGTCAGATGGGCCGCCGTGATCGCGAAGCTGTCGAGCTGGCGGAACCCCCCGCCGATTTGCGTTTACAATGACGGCTTTGATTGCTGCATCGAGCTGCTGTGATGAAAGGCCTACCGTGAGCCGAGCGTTCCCGTTGATGGCGGCTTTGTTGGCGATGAGCGGCGTCCACTGTGTGGCGCGGGCCGAGGCTCCCAAGCCGCAGGACATTCCTTACGACGGGACGATCACGCTGCAAGTCGATGCCAGTGATGTCTCGCGCCGGCTCTTTCGTGTGCACGAGACGATCCCCGTCAAACCCGGGGAGCTGGTGCTGCAATACGCGAAGTGGTTGCCCGGAAACCATGCGCCCAACGGACCGATCGACCAACTCGCGGGACCGCTCATCAGCGCCGGCGGCAAGTCCGTGGAGTGGCTGCGCGACCCACTCGATGTCTATTCCTTCGATGTCACCGTCCCGAAGGGTGTCGGCACGCTGGAGATCGACCTGCAGTTCGCCTCACCGGAGACCGCCGCGCAGGGGCGCATCACCATGACCCCCGAGATGCTCGGCGTGCAGTGGGAAAAGATGTTGCTGTACCCCGCCGGACACTACATGAGCCAGATTCGGTTCGAGCCGAGCGTCACGCTGCCTTCGGGTTGGCAGTTCGCCTGCGCACTGGATGGCGCGCAGCGTGACGGGCAAACCGTCCGTTTCAACACCGTGGCGCTCAACACGCTCGTCGACTCTCCGTTGTTCGCGGGTGTCTACTTCAAGCGGGTGCCGCTCGATGCCTCGCCCAAGGCGCCGGTGTATCTCAATGTCGTAGCGGACTCGCCCGATGAGCTCGACATTTCTACCCCGGCGCTGGCCGCGCATCGCAAATTGGTTGCGGAAGCCACCGAGCTGTTCGGCTCGCGCCACTTCGATCACTACGATTTCCTGCTGGCCATCAGCGATACCTTCGGTGCGATCGGTCTCGAGCATCACCGCTCGAGTGAGGACGGAACCGGGCTCGGCTACTTCAAACAGTGGGATCGGATGGTAGAGCGGCGTGATCTGCTGCCGCATGAGTTCACGCACTCGTGGAACGGCAAGTTCCGTCGCCCGGCGGACCTGTGGACTGCGACCCTGAACGTCCCCATGCAGGACAGTCTGCTCTGGGTGTACGAAGGACAGACTCAATACTGGGGAATCGTGCTCGCGGCTCGCTCCGGACTGTGGAGCGGCGACCTGGCGCGGGGTGCACTGGCCTGGATGGCGGCGGTCTTCCAGGATCAGCGTCCGGGACGCTCGTGGCGCAATCTTCAGGACACGACCAATCAGCCAATCATCTCGCCGCGGCGACCCCAGTCGTACGTATCCTGGCAGAGAACCGAGGACTACTACCGCGAAGGGGCTTTGATGTGGCTGGAGGTGGATACGCTGCTTCGCGCCCGTAGCGCTGGCAAGCACTCACTCGATGATTTTGCGCGCGAGTTCTTCGGTGTCAGGGATGGCAGCTATGTAACGATGACCTACACGTTCGCGGACGTCGCCAAGGGACTCAACGACGTGCTCGCCAATGACTGGTCGGAATACCTGCGCACGCGTCTGGATACGCACAAGAACGTCGCGATCGATGCAGCCCTGGCCAATGCGGGCTGGCAGTTGGTTTTCCGGGACACCCCGTCGGTGTTCCTGCAGCGAGCGCAGGATGCGAACGAGACGCTCGACCGCACCTTCTCCATCGGCCTTGCCATCGACAAGGAGTCCAAGATCTCCCAGGTGATCTGGGACGGCCCGGCGTTCAAGGCCGGTCTGACGCTCGGGACCTCGATCGTTGCCGTGAACGGCCGCGCCTACAAGTCGGACCTGCTGGATCAGGCCATTCGCGACGCCCAGGACCCGGCCAGACCCGTCGAGCTGTTGGTGCGCGACTTCGACCGCTATCGCACGGTGAAGCTCGACTACACCGGTGGAGAGCGCTTTCCGGACCTGGTGCGCGTCAACGGCACACCCGATCGGCTCACGGACATCCTCAGGCCGCGCACCTGATCCTCCGGCTCGCGGCATCCACGGGTCGGGCGCCGGTGGCGATGGGGCATTTGAGCCGGCCATTTTCATGAAATTCTGGATTCGGGCGCGGATCTGCCGACTTACACTGCGACGCTTTGCCTGACGGCACGCGAATCGAGCAGCGATGAAACGCATTGACAGCAGCCTCGTACTGGCCATGGCCCTGTTGCCGGCCGCCGCCGCGCTCGCCCAGGCGGATGAGGCTGAAGCTCCGAATCTGGATGAGGTCGTGGTGACGGCTACCCGCATCGGCGTGTCGTCCTTCGACGTTCCGGCCGCGATCAGCGCCGTCTCAGGTGAGCAGCTGCGCAATGACGCCCTGGGAGTGAATCTCGCCGACGACATGTCGACGGTGCCGGGTCTCCTGGCACGCAACCGCTACAACTACGCGCAGGACCAGCAGATCTCGATCCGCGGCATCGGTGCGAATTCCGCCTTCGGTATCCGCGGCGTCCGCGTCTACCAGGACGGCATTCCCGCGACCGGGCCCGACGGCCAGGGGCAGGTGTCGCAATTCAACCTGGACTCCGCACAGCGAGTGGAGATTCTGCGGGGACCGTTCTCGGCGCTGTACGGCAACTCCTCCGGCGGTGTCATTCAAATCTTCACCGCCGAGGGCAAGTCCCCCGGGGAAGTGCGCGCCTCCACGGCGTTCGGCAGCTTCGGCAACGTCCGAGCCGGCCTGGACGTTCTGGGTGCGGAGGGCAAGGTCGGCTACAACCTCGACTTCACGCACTTCTCGGTCGACGGCTACCGCGACCACAGCAGCGCACAAAGCGAATCCTTCAACGGCAAGCTCGACTACAGCATCAACGACTCGAACCATCTGGCGCTGGTGGCGAACGTGCTGTCACGCCCCAATGCCCAGGACCCGCTCGGGCTCACCCCGGCCGAGTTCGCCGCCGACCCCACCGGGACCGATCCCGCCGCCGCCCAGTTCAACACCCGCAAGAGCCTGCAACAGCAGCAGGGCGGCCTGATCTACGACCTGCAGATCAACGACGAGCAATCGGTACGGCTCCTCGGCTACTACGGGCATCGCAGCGTGCAGCAGTTCCTGTCGATCCCCGCGAGCGCGCAGAACGCTCCGGGCAGCGCCGGTGGCGTGATCGACCTCAATCGCAACTTCGGCGGCGCGGATGCGCGCTGGTCGTGGCAGGGGACGGTCGCCGATCGACCGATGTCCTGGGTCGCGGGACTGTCCTTTGACCGGCAGAACGAGCTGCGCCTTGGTCACAACAACTATATCGGCACGTCCACCAACCCGATCTATGGGACCTCCGGCAACTTGCGCCGCGACGAGAACAACATCGTGCGGGACGTCGATGAGTACGTTCAGGGCACGTGGGATTTCGCGGCACTGTGGTCCGTCATGGCCGGCGTGCGTCACAGCGACGTGAACTTCGACTCGATCGATCACTACATCACGGCCACCAACGGCAATGACAGCGGCGCAGTGAGCTACGCCGCCACTTCCCCGGTCGCGGCGTTGAATTTCAAGCCGCTCTCGTGGCTGCACCTGTACGCCTCCTACGGCCAGGGATTCCAGACGCCGCTCGGCTCCGAGCTTGCCTACCGGCCTGACGGCCGTGGCGGGCTGAACTTCGGGCTGCACCCGGCGCGCAGCGACAACAGCGAAGTGGGCGCGAAGTTGCAGATGACGCCCGACATCGAGGCAACGGCGGCGCTGTTTCAGACGCTCACGCGCAACGAGATCGTCGTCGACACCAACACCGGGGGCCGGTCTACGTACCAGAACAGCGGACGCACACGCCGCTCAGGGGTGGAGTTGTCGCTCGACTACCGCTTCGCGCCGGACTGGCGATTGCAGGTTGCCTACACGTACGTGGACGCGATCTACAATGATGCCTATCTGACCTGTGTTGCCGCGCCGTGCCCCACTCCGACAGTGCAGGTGGCCTCCGGCAACCGTCTGCCGGGTGTGCCGAAGAACAACGTGTACATGACCGTTCACTGGGGCAGGGATCTCGGCTGGCGCGCGAGCGCGAATGCTCAGTACGTGAGTGGGATTGCCGTCAACGATGTGAATTCCGTATTCACTCCGTCGTATGCGATCTTCGGAGCGGACGGCGGCTACGCGCTCGAGCTGCGCAACTTCCGCCTGTCTGCGTTCGTGCGCCTCAACAACATGCTCGACCGGCACTACGTGGGCTCCGTCATCGTCGATGACGGCAACAGCCGCTACTTCGAGCCGGGCCCCGGCTTCAATGTCCTGGGCGGCGTGTCGATCACCCTGAAGTGAGTCCCGCCGGCCGTCTGGCTGGTGGAGGCGCTCGCATCGATCCCCGCGACCGCCCATCCCCCGCCGATATACTGAAGCTCGTCTTGCGGCGGTGGCCGGCGTCCTCTCGAGGGGGATCCATGACTCGGAACGCGTTGAACTCAACGGGCCCGCTGGCCGGTGCTTTCACGGCTCTGGTGTTGATGGCCGCTGCGCCGGCCCTCGCCAACCCCGGTGCCGCAGCGTGTACGGATCTCGCCAAGGCGGCTTTCCCGCACACCGCGCTCGCGTCCGCGAAGGAAATCCCCGCCAGCGACTCCACCAAGACTCCCGCCTTCTGCGAGGTCACCGGCGTGGTCTCGCCCGTGGCCGACTCGCACATTCAAGTGGTGTATCGCCTCCCTGATGACTGGAACGGGAAGCTCCTGGGGCTGGGGGGCGGCGGCTGGGCGGGCAATACGCGCCTGGAAACGGCGGCCCCGGGGCTTGCCAAGGGCTACGCCACCGCGCAGACGGATGCGGGGCATTCCTCCACGAGCGTGTGGGATACCTCGTGGGCGGCGAGTCAAGCCGAGGTCGACGACTTCGCGCATCGAGCCATTCACCTGATGACGAGCACAGGCAAGTCGGTCCTTGCCAAGTACTACGGACAGGCGCAGAAGCGGGCCTACTTCCAGGGCTGTTCGACCGGCGGCCGGCAGGCGCTGATGGAAGTGCAGCGCTACCCCGACGACTACGACGGCGTCATCTCCGGAGCGCCCGTCTATACGCTCACGACGCAGACCATGGCGCTGTTGCGCAGCCAGGCGTTTTCGCAGCCCGGCGCGAGTCTCTCGGAAGCTGCAGCGACGCGGTTGAACGATGCGGTCCTGGCTGCGTGCGACACCAAGGACGGAATCGAGGACGGCATCATCACTGATCCGCGCAGCTGCAAGTTCGATCCTGCGGTGATTCAGTGCAAGCCGGGTGAGTCAGACGGCAAGTGCCTGACTCCCGCCCAGGTGACCGCAGTGCGCACGGTGTACGCGGGCGTGAAGGCTCCCGACGGCGAGTACGCGTCTTTCCCGCTGTCGCGTGGCAGCGAGGGCGGCTGGTCGCGGTTCATTGCCACGGACAAACCTGCCGATCAAACGGCACTGGCAACCACCGCTGCAGGGGCCGGGCTGGGGGGGTTGGTGCCAAGGCTTTTTGGCGTTGCCAGCTTCGACCTTACCCGTTTCAGTGCGGCGCACGACTTTGCCACCGTGCGCAAGAGCGCCTTCGCCAAGGAATACGAGGCCAAGTCTTCGAACATTGGGCCGTTCTTCGAGCACGGCGGCAAGCTGATCCTGTGGCACGGGTTCGACGATCCGGGGCCGAGCCCGCTGGCAACCATCGAGTATTACCAGAAGGTCGAGAAGGCCACCGGGGCGGCAGCGAACTCGGATCTGCGCTTCTATCTGCTGCCCGGGGTGTACCACTGTCGCGGTGGCCCGGGCGCCGATCAATTCGACTCGCTGGCCGCAATCGATGCGTGGGTGGACCAGGGGAAGGCACCGGAGACGCTGCTCGCGACCCGCGCGGACCACAAGCTGTCCCGGCCACTGTGCCGATATCCCGCTCTGCCCCACTACAAAGGTGGTGGAGACCCGAGGTCGGCCGAGAGCTTCGAGTGCAGGGCGCCCGGAGAGGGCGGCTGATCACCCGCCCTGGGGGCCGAGGGCGTCAATCGCGGTCTTGAAGATGTGCTAGCATTCGCGCCCGCGATTTGGGCCGGCCGGCTCGACCGGGGTCTTCGCAGGCGCGCGCCCGTAGCTCAGTTGGATAGAGTACCTGGCTACGAACCAGGGGGTCGGGAGTTCGAATCTCTCCGGGCGCGCCATCTCTTTGATTTTATATAGAGTTTCGACGATTTAGGGACATCATTTTCGTCCCAAAGAGCCCTTTTTCTGAGCGCGATTCTCAAAGATCAGGCACGGCGGAAGCGCGCGTGAGGTGCTCCCCCCTTTAGTATCGTTCCGGCTCAGCTAGCGGTGCCTGGGCTTGCCCCGTAGAGCCGCCTCGAGAAGGGGCCTCGCCCATTCCGACGCGCTCTCTAGCGCTTTGAGGTCATCGGGCATCGGCGAGATCACTCGGCCATTTTCCATCTCCAGTACAAGCAACGGGTCGGGCACGGTGTCGTCGGCGGCGGTGGCTTCGGTGCTGTTGTCGTAGACCTTGATGTAGGCGGCATGGGGCATCAGTTTTATGAGATTCAGCTGGGTCAGCGGGTAGCGCTCGCGGATTTTCTCTTCTGGTATGGGATGACCTCCTGCGGCAACGCGCGCCTTGACGCGTGCGATATGCAGCTCCGGCGACGAGAGCCCGCAGAACCAAATCAAGACATCGTGCGTTTTCGTCGCCTTGAGAATCTCTACCGCCACTGTCTTGCCCCCCAGTGTGGTTTCGAAGGCGTGATTCATTCCCTTCGCCATGGCCTCGTCAAGCCGCCGCATACCTTCCTGCCACGCATGGGCATTGGCCGCTTCCTGGTCGCATCCGGTTGCAGCCTTGAGCTCGCGTGCAAACGTATCTGGGTTGAACCAAGTCAACCCGTGGAGCTCAAGGAGATGACCACCAATAGAACTCTTGCCGGCTCCGTTTACGCCAGCAAGGACATAGAGGACGGGGCGGGTCATCGATAGCCAGAGCCGGCTTTCACTTTCCCGCCCAACTTGGCACGACCGCGAATGGCCGACTGCAGGCGATCCGCTGCGGATCGATCCTGAAGTATCGAAAGACGCTCATCGAAGCTTCTTCGCAGTCCGTCCAGCGCCGATTCGGTCCGAGCCTCCGACTTCGCTACGATCTGCATGAGAGCGTCGTATTCCGCCACCGGAATGATGACGGCCTCGGGCTCATCGTGATTCGTGACCAACAGTTTCCCCTTACTCCGCAACGTGTTCATCATGCCTCGCCACCCGAGCTTCTTGAGATCGGAGGCAGGAGTCCGCGGTAGTTTCGCGAGGGGCAGAAAGGTGGCAGTTTTGGCCGAGGTGGTCATGGAGCTCTCCGGGGTTCTCACAATCCTGTGAGGCGACTGTACCCCAATTGGCCATTATACCCAATTTGGACATATTTCCCTTCCGGGAAACTAGTTATTCAGGCCGCCGCCGATGCCGTCGATACGCAGTACGTTCTCGGTGACCCGCTCAATGGGCCGGAAGCCGGCACGTAGCTGTGCGGCTGCAAACGAAAGTACCTTGCCTCCGTGGGTATTCAATTCATCGCGCCGATGGTTGAACTGAGGCATTTCCACCGTGGTGATGAATCGCCGCCGGACGCGCTCCGGAAATCTCACGATGCCGAGAGCCGGATTGGCATGGTCTTTCGGCAAGAGACCTGCCACTTCCCCCCAGTTGAACATCTTCCGCACCGTGTCGAGCAGGTAGTTGGCGGCGTAGGGATAGCGCCTCCCCACGTCGGAGTGGATAGCCTCGATGTCCGCCGTCACGATCGTTGCAGCCGGTCGACTGCGGAGCTTAGGAAGGATGAGGCGTTTCAGGCATGACTCATCGCTCGCCCATGCGATGCGTTTATGTTTGGCATGATTGTCGATGAACGAGGCGCACCGCTCAGCGACCGTCTTCTGCGAACGCCGCTGCTCAATCGCCGCCTGTGGATCCTCGTCGGCCGCCAGCTTCCCCAAGTAGCCGATGGCCGTCGTCCGGGCCTCTTCAAGCGTCGATACGTCCGTCCGGCCGAGTGAGGCCAGCCGCTTGCGTCCGCGGAAGGGGTAGCCGCACACGAACGTCCGCCGGCCGCTCGGATAGACCCGCAAGCCCAGTCCGGTCAGCGTGGAGTCCCGATAGATGCACTGGTGCTTGGCGCCCTCCCCGAGATAGGGGAGCGCATGGACACTATTCTGGCGAAGCTTCTGGACCGGCATGGGCGACCTCGCGCAAAAACAGGAGTGGCCCAGGAGTGCGCGTTGCGGGAGCAAAAGAACTCCTCACCGGGGAAGTGTGGTAGCGTATTTCCCGCTAACTCATTGAATACATGGAATGTGCGCGCTTCCCAGGGCATCCTGGGATTGTCGTTCATCCCTACGAACCAAGGGGTCCGGAGTTCGAATCTCTCCGGGCGCGCCATCTCTTTGATATTACTCAAACTCTTCTAGCGCTGGGGGAGCTTGCCCCGCCCTTTAGCGGTCCTCGTACGCAAGCCACAGCTCTATGCGAGAGCGCCATCGGGGACCACGTCCCCCCGGTATCACCGTGACAAAAACGTCACGTCACCCTGTTTTTATTTCATACCCAATCACTGACCCACCTCAATAGAGTCTGCGCCGGGTTTCTGGCGCTTGTGTTTCGTTGTGACGCACAAGTTCCTTCTAATCAGAAGAGAAGGCGAGGGGGCATGACTACGAAGCATGATGTGCGGGCGCGGCGCGCCGCGAAGTTCCAGGTGATGGCGAATGGCGCGCGGGAAAGGCGTTCGGGTGTGCGGTATTTCCTGCTCACGACAGTCGCGGTTGCCCTGGCCACGGCGATGTATCAGCCGGCACGGGCGCAGCAGGCAGCTGCAGCTCAGCCCGGGCAGGAGCTGCAGGAGGTGGTGGTCACCGGCTCGCGCATTCAGCGTAGCAAGGACTTGGAATCCTCGAGCCCCCTGGTCACAGTCACCTCCGACGTGCTGACGAACATCAGCACGGTGGGTGTCGAGAATGCGTTGAACCAGCTGCCGCAGTTCGTTGCCGCCCAGACCCAGTTCGTCAACAGTGACAACTCGCCGAGCGCCACCGATGTTCCCGGCGCCGCGACTATCGACTTGCGCGGCCTGGGGACCAACCGCACTCTGGTGCTGTTGGACGGACGCCGCGCTCAGCCGTCCAGTGTCGCGCTCGTGGTGGACGTCAATTCCATCCCGGCGGCGGCCATCGATCACGTTGAAGTCGTTACCGGCGGCGCCTCGGCTGTGTATGGCGCCGATGCGATCGCCGGCGTCGTCAACTTCAGGCTCAAGCAACATTTCCAGGGCGCTGAGCTCGATGCCCAGACCGGCATCACGGAGCAGGGCGATGGCATGGAATCGCGCCTGAGCGCGACTCTGGGCACCGATTTCGCGGAACACCGGGGCAATATCCTCACCATTTTCGAATGGTCCAAGCGCAATGCGGTGTATCAGTCGAACCGCGACTTC